>NZ_CP096199.1:660402-990604 GCF_023195835.1 Vibrio sinaloensis
GACCTTGCAGCGATGGGGGCGACTCCGAGCTGGGTCTCCCTTGCATTGACGATGCCAGAGCCGGATGAAGCCTGGCTCGCCCCATTCTGCCGCGCATTTTTTGAACTGGCGGATTACTATGGCGTCCAATTGATTGGTGGCGATACCACCAAAGGACCGCTCTGTATTACCTTAACCGTTCAGGGATTGGTTGATGCAGATAAAGCGCTGCGCCGAGACGGGGCTAACATTGGAGATTGGGTCTATGTCAGCGGAGAGCTGGGTGACAGTAAGGCTGGTCTGGACGTTATACTCGATAACGACTTGCGCACTAAGCCCTTTGCTGAGCTGCTGGAGCAGCGTCACTACCTAGCTACACCACGAGTACTGGTTGGCCAAGCGTTGCTGAATCTGGCCAGCTCGGCCATCGATATCTCTGACGGTCTGATTTCGGACATTCAGCATATTTTGCAGCGCTCTAAGGTGGGAGCCAGCCTTGACGTTGCCCAGCTTCCTGTTTCTAATGAACTTATTCAGTTTGTCGGCAGTACAGTGGCTGCGCAGCAGTATGCACTTACCAGTGGTGAAGAGTATGAGCTTTTCTTTACGGTACCGGAGCAAAATAAAGGCTCGATTGAGAGTGCACTCGCGCATTGTGGCGCTAAGATCACATGTATCGGGCAAATTCGCCCTCAAGGTACTTTTGAGTTGCATAATAGCGGCCAACCCGTCGACTGGCATCTAAGCGGCTACGATCATTTCAAATAAGACACAACCAGCTATGACAAATCCTCTTTCACTTCTCTGTTTAAAAAATCCTTGGCACTTATTGGCGACAGGCTTTGGCAGCGGTTTATCGCCGGTGATTCCTGGCACTATGGGTACCTTAGCGGCGATACCCTTTTATCTGCTGCTGGTGCAACTGCCGCTACCACTCTATATTGTCGCCGTGGTTCTCTCTTGTGTGGTTGGCATCAAGATTTGTCAGGTCACCTCAGACGATATGGGTGTTCATGATCATGGCTCTATTGTCTGGGATGAGTTCGCTGGCTTTTGGATTACCATGTTAGTGGTGCCGCTATTCAACTTATCTGCATTTGACTGGAAATGGCTACTCACTGGGTTTGTCTTGTTTCGTTTCTTCGACATGGTAAAACCTTGGCCAATAGGCTGGCTGGATAAGCGTGTCCATGGTGGTTTAGGCATTATGGTCGATGACATCGTTGCCGGTGTGATGGCAGGCGTTGCGCTTTATTTAGTGGGTAAGTACGCAGGTTGGCTTGTTTAAATAAAGTTGCTAGTTCCTAGAGCGCTTTGCTTCGAGACCGGGCTTCGCCCTGCGAGAATCTAGCATGCTTCGCTCCGAGAACGGACTTCGTCCTTCGAGAGATGCTTGTGATGAGTGCGTCGAAAGTTGCCAGCAGTACTGGCTTGTGTTTAAGTTTAATTATTTGAATTAAAAAGAAAAGGCTTGACGTATACCGTCAAGCCTAACAAGATTTTCTCGCTTCTCGCTTCTCGCTTCTCGCTTCTCGCTTCTCGCTTCTCGCTTCTCGCTTCTCGCTTCTCGCTTCTCGCTTCTCGCTTCTCGCTTCTCGCTTCTCGCTTCTCGCTTCTCGCTTCTCGCTTCTCGCTTCTCGCTTCTCGCTTCTATTTCAGCTTCTCTAAATCTGCTTCAATCTCAGCAATTTTACTCGAAACGACTTTTTCTAGATGACGTAAATCGGACAGAACTTTCTGTTTGATATCCGTTTCTGATGGTTGATGCGGTTTGGTCAGTTGGTTGAGTTCGTCGATGACCAGAGTCAGGTTGCGGTTGATTTCTGTGACTTCTTTGTACTGGTGACTGCCACTGTCGACCAGAACGTTTTTTGTTTGTCGTGGGTATTTAAACTTCACGCTTTTCGCAAACAATTCCCCTTTTTGTTTGTGAAAATAGATCTTTAACACATCCTTGTGCGCTTCTTGGCGGAGTGAATAGCGCTCAATTTGTTTAGGATCATGAATACCTAAACCTGTGAGGTGTGGATACATAGGCTACCTCTATTGTGTTGTTGTAATACTCTCAGAAAGTCTGCTCTGAGAATGACCAATCACCTATAATGTAGCAGCCTATGATCGTGGTAGACAGCGCTTTTTCGGCCAAGTTTATAACTTGTGCTCTTGATCGCTTAAGGTGCTAGTTCTGCAACGTTTTTTATGATCTTATCGCGCAGTTCTACCTGCTCTTCATCACTCAATTTACCGCCATTGTGACTGGTGACAATAAACAAGTCTTCCGCCCTTTCACCAATGGTGGTGATTTTCGCTGCGTGAAGGTGAAGGTTGAGGTCGGCAAAGGTGGCACCAACGGTTGCCAGCAATCCCGGTGTATCAAGTGCAACAAATTCAACTAGAGTGCGCTTTTTACTCTTAGTCGGCAGGAAGTCGACTTGAGTTTTTACTTTGAAGTGCTGCAAGTTGCGTGGGATGCGTCGTGTTTTGATTTTTGTTGGACGACCATCTTCAAGTACGTGAACCAGGTGCTTAATTACCGCTTTGTGGCGACTCTCGTCGATAACTTCGCCATTTTGGTCAAGAACCATAAAGGTATCTAACACATAGCCGTCTTTGCTGGTCATGACTTGGGCGTCGTGGACGTTTAGGTTGCGCCTATCAAGCTCGGCCACCACTGTTGCAAACAGAGCATGTTGATCTTTGCTGTAGACAAAAACTTCGGTGCCGCCACGAGTGGCTTTTTTGGAAATCAGCACTAAGGGCTGAGAGTGATCTTGATGGCGCAGTAAATTGCTGCAGTGCCACGCAATCTGTTTATGGGTGTGGCGCAAGAAGTAATCGGCCTTAAACCTTTGCCACAAGACTTCAATTTCACGAGCATTAAAGCCTTCCTTACGCAGCTGTGCAGAGGCCAACTGCTGATTGTGGCGAATACGGTCACGGACATCGACCGGGTTCTCGAGTCCACGACGCAGCGCGCGCTGGGTAGAGTAGTACAGCTCGGCCAATAGCGTTCGCTTCCAACTGTTCCACAGTTCAGGGTTGGTCGCACAGATATCTGCAACGGTCAGGCAAACTAGGTACTCAAGGTACTCTTCATCACGAACCTGCTTGGCAAATTCGGTAATCACTTCTGGAT
Organism: Vibrio sinaloensis; assembly: GCF_023195835.1. Lineage (NCBI taxonomy): Bacteria > Pseudomonadati > Pseudomonadota > Gammaproteobacteria > Vibrionales > Vibrionaceae > Vibrio > Vibrio sinaloensis. Next base: position 663,518 of record NZ_CP096199.1, read on the forward strand.
CATAGATATCGCGTCGTTGGGCGGTTACCGACATTAATAAGTGATGGCGAACTAGCCACGCGACCAGTTTGGCTTCTGGCTTTGAAAGACCGTGCTCGATACAAAAATCGTACGCTTCACCTTCGCCAATCACTGAGTGATCTCCACCACGACCTTTACCGATATCATGGAAAATTGCCGCAATGATCAGTAGCTCTTTCTTCTGTAGGCGAGGGTAGACTTCACAGCAGATAGGATGCTTTTCGTGATTTTTGGCGTAACTAAAGGTGTTGATGTGTTTGAGCAGTCGCACGCTGTGTTCGTCGACCGTGTAAACGTGGAACAGATCGAACTGCATCTGGCCGACAATCTGACTCCATTGAGGCAAGTAAGCGGCCAGAACGCCCAGTTTGTGCATCAGACTAAATGCTTTATGCAAGGCATTTGGGTGGCGGCACAGATCGAGAAACTTCTCTCGCGCAGCAGGAATGGTGTGCAAAAATTTATTGAGTCGACGTCTGGCGGTGCGCAGTTGGCGCATCGTAGGAGGTGCGACCCCCTCAATGCTGGAGTCGTTGGCAATATGCAGAAACATATCCAAAATTGTTTCTGGGCGAGCTTGAAACAGCGCGGGTTTTCGCGCTTCAATCAGATGACCTCGACGTAAGAAATCATCGCTCAAGATTTCCGGTTCCGCCTCAATGCCGTTGTCTAAAATGGCTTGGTCAAACAGCTTGAGCAGCATTTTGTTCAGCTCGGCGACTCGGCGTAGAGTGCGGTAAAACTCTTTCATCATCATTTCAACGCCACGGTTGCCTTCACCGCTGTAACCTAAGTTCTCGGCTACTTGAGCTTGATGGGCAAAAGTTAGACGGTTGTCGTAACGTTTTAGCTCGATATGCAGAGCAAACCGAACTCGCCACAAAAAGTCCTGACACTCTACCAGCTCTCGATACTCCGCATCGGTTAAAAAACCGTAATGGCTCATTTCAAGTAGCGAGGTGGCGCCGAAATGACGGCGAGCAACCCAGCTTAAAGTATGGATATCTCGCAGTCCGCCTGGGGTCGACTTGATGTCGGGCTCTAGGTTATAGGTGGTGTCGTGATAGCGAGCATGGCGACTGCGCTGCTCTTGAACCTTGGCTTTGTAAAACACTTCACTAGGCCAGAACGATTCTGAATGAATCACCATTTTCAGTTGGTGGAAGGTATCTTCACAACCACACAGTAGGCGAGCTTCTTGCAGGTTAGTCGCTACGGTGAGGTCGTCCTTACCTATCGCTGCGCACTCTTCAACACTGCGTACCGCGTGGCCTACTTCTAGGCGCAAATCCCAAAGTAAGGTGATGAACTCACTCACTTTGCCTTTGAGTGAATCTGGCAGAGATTTACGCGACACCACCAAAATGTCGATATCAGACAAAGGGTGAAGTTCGCCACGGCCATAACCACCAACAGCCACTAAGCTGATATTCGGTAGGGCAGCGAAGCCAAAATGTTGCCATAGGCGATTGAGCAACAGATCAATATACTCAGCTCTACCGAGGACCAGGTCGGTGACTGGGTGATGAGATAAAAACTCTCGCTTTTGATAGTCAGCGAAGGTCTCGAGTTGGCTTTTGAGCTCGTTGATGTCGATCTGTTGTTCTGAGAAGGTTAGCGGTGATTGAAAGGGCATACAGCGAATCCATGCAAAATAGTCCTAGTTCGGACTAATCTACCAAAGAGATTGAGTAAGCTAAACCGTTAAACAGGTTTTGCGCGAATTTTGCTTAGGCTCGATAGGGCAGATAAAAAATATCCCCGCCGGAGCGAGGATAGGAAAAATAGTTAGGCGTTGTTCATGTGGCGTGGAATGGTGTCATCACTGCGAAGGGTTAACACCTCGCAACCCGTTTTGGTCACCAACACGGTGTGCTCATACTGCGCTGACTTTTTGCCATCACCGGTGTAGACCGTCCAGTCGTCTTCAGCGTCAACGGTAACGCCAAACTTACCTTCGTTAATCATAGGTTCGATGGTGAAACACATGCCTTCTTTCAACACTCGGCGGTCATTGTTTTTGTAGTGGACGATTTGCGGCTCTTCATGGAACTCATTGCCAATGCCGTGACCACAGAAGTCTTTTACGATAGAGAACTTATTTCGTGGATTGTTCTTGTTATTGGTTTTGATGTACTTCTCGATCGCAGTACCGATGTCGCCGACAGTGGCACCCGGTTTCACTTGACGCATGCCCACGTATAGCGCTTCTTGAGTCACCATACACAAGCGTTTGTCTGCTGGAGAAACATCACCGACCAAGAACATTTTCGAGGTATCACCGTGGTAGCCCTCTGGTCGAACGCTGAGATCGGCCCCTTCTTCATTTGGGATAATCACTGTGATATCGACGTTGATAATGTCACCGTTTTTAAGTACCGCTGGCTTCACTTGACCATTGCTACCCACTTCATCTTGGGAAGCAGGAATGCCGTGACAGACGATATGGTTGATCGAAGTACAGATTGATTTAGGAAAACCATGGTAATCGAGCGGCGCTGAGTAGGCACCTTTTTCAATCCCATAATCATGACAAATCTGATTGAGCTCATCGGTGGTCACGCCCTCTTTGATATGAGGTTCGATCATTTCTAGGATTTCAGCGGCGAGCGCCCCCGCAAGACGCATACGTTCAATTTCTTCAGCAGTTTTTATCTTGATTGACATCGGCTTTCTCTACTTAACTCTATTGTGCCCCTAGGCACGATTGGGCGCATTCTAACAGGAACAGCACATAATGAGAATTATTCTTCCTCTCGTTGGTTTATACGCGAGTCAACGATTTAGGTGCAAAACCCAACGGCTGATGGTTTTTTTACTAGCCATACTCGGTCAAAATATGGTATAAAGCGCGCCGGAATTGTGGTCTGTTCTCTCTAGTTGAGTGTAATCTGGACTGGCGAAGCTGACTACGACCGACTAACTTTTATCTTTAAATCACACACATTCCGACACATATTCCGGGGTGCTGGGCAGAAGCCTAGTCGGAGTTATGGGGAATGTGGAGGCCTAACCCCATAGAGGATTTTAAAATGGCAACTGTATCAATGCGCGATATGCTGAAAGCTGGTGTTCACTTCGGTCACCAAACTCGTTACTGGAACCCAAAAATGAAGCCATTCATCTTTGGTGCTCGTAACCGCGTTCACATCATCAACCTAGAAAAAACTGTACCTATGTTCAACGAAGCGCTAGCTGACCTAGCTAAAGTTGGCGAGAAAAAAGGTAAAGTTCTATTCGTAGGTACTAAGCGCGCTGCATCTGAAGCTGTTAAAGAAGCTGCTATCGCAAGCAACCAGTACTACGTAAACAACCGCTGGTTAGGCGGTATGCTTACAAACTACAAAACTGTTCGTCAGTCAATCAAGCGTCTAAAAGATCTTGAAGCTCAAGCTCAAGACGGTACTTTTGACAAACTAACTAAGAAAGAAGCTCTAATGCGTACTCGTGAAATGGAGAAGCTAGAGAAGTCTCTTGGTGGTATCAAAGATATGGGCGGCCTACCAGACGCTCTATTCGTAATCGACGCTGATCACGAACACATTGCGATTAAAGAAGCTAACAACCTAGGTATTCCAGTATACGCTGTGGTAGATACTAACTCTAACCCAGACGGCGTAGACTACATCATCCCAGGTAACGACGACGCTATCCGTGCTGTTCAACTGTACCTAAACGCTGCTGCATCTGCAGTAACTGAAGGTCGTAACAAAGACGTAGCGGCAGTTGCTGAAAAAGACGGTTTCGTAGAAGCTGAATAATAGCGGCTCCAAGTCACACTTAGTTAGATGTGCCACAGGTTGTCACATAAACTGAGTTATAGTTAGCAATAGGGGCCGAACATATAGGCCCCTGTTTTTTACCAAATCCAGAATCAACTGAGGAATAGAGAATGGCTGTTACTGCTGCTCTAGTTAAAGAACTGCGCGAACGTACTGGCGCAGGCATGATGGAATGTAAGAAAGCGCTTGTTGAAGCAAACGCTGACATCGAACTAGCAATCGAAAACATGCGTAAATCAGGTGCTGCAAAAGCTGCTAAGAAAGCAGGTAACGTAGCGGCTGAAGGCGCGATCATCATTAAAGAAGAAAACGGTGTAGCTGTTCTTCTTGAAGTTAACTGCCAAACTGACTTCGTTGCTAAAGATGGTAACTTCACTGCATTTGCTGAAGAAGTTGCAGCTGACGCTCTAGCTTCTAAAGCTTCTGTTGAAGAACTACAAGCTAAGTTCGAAGAAACTCGTGTAGCTCTAGTAGCGAAAATCGGCGAAAACATCAACATCCGTCGCGTTCAATACGTTGAAGGCGCAGCTCTAGCTTCTTACCGTCACGGTGAGAAAATCGGTGTTGTTGTTGCTGGTGAAGGCGATGCAGAAACTCTTAAGCACGTTGCAATGCACGTTGCTGCTTCTAAGCCAGAGTACGTTAACCCAGAAGACGTACCAGCTGACGTAGTTGCTAAAGAGAAAGAAGTTCAAGTAGAAATCGCTATGAACGAAGGCAAGCCTGCTGAGATCGCAGAGAAGATGGTTGTTGGCCGTATGAAGAAATTCACTGGCGAAATCTCTCTAACAGGTCAAGCATTCATCATGGAGCCTAAGAAAACTGTAGGCGAAATGCTGAAAGAAAAAGGCGCTTCAGTTGCTACTTTCGTTCGCCTAGAAGTAGGTGAAGGTATCGAGAAAGCAGAAGAAATGAGCTTCGCTGAAGAAGTTGCTGCTGCTCAAAAAGGTTAATCCTTAGCGACTCGCATACTATTTAGACCGTAGCCAAGGCTGCGGTCTTTTTACGACTAACGAGTAATCGTTTAGCCGTGATGAATAGGGGTGAAAGTGACTAGATGTTAGTGCCTAGTGCCTAGTACCTAGAGGGGATTTCTTCTCTAGCAACTAGAAACTAGAAACTTAATTCTTTCCCCTCTATCCATGACTGTTAATCAACAACTCTCTTTTGGAAGGTAAACTCCATGACTACGAACCCTAAACCAGCGTATCAACGTATCCTGTTAAAACTGAGTGGTGAAGCTCTTCAAGGCGAAGATGGTTTCGGCATTGATCCTGCGGTTCTTGATCGTATGGCCCAAGAAGTAAAAGAGTTGGTTGAACTCGGCGTTCAAGTGGGTGTGGTTATCGGTGGTGGTAACTTATTCCGTGGTGCAGGTCTTGCGGAAGCGGGCATGAACCGCGTAGTCGGCGACCATATGGGTATGCTAGCAACAGTAATGAACGGCCTAGCGATGCGTGATGCACTGCACCGTGCTTATGTTAACGCTCGCGTGATGTCTGCGATTCCGTTGAAAGGTGTGTGTGACGACTACAATTGGGCCGATGCTATTCGTGAACTTCGTCAAGGTCGTGTGGTTATTTTCTCCGCTGGTACTGGTAACCCATTCTTTACTACTGATTCTGCTGCGTGTTTGCGCGGAATTGAAATCGAAGCGGATGTGGTTCTAAAAGCGACCAAAGTAGATGGTGTATTTACGGCTGACCCGGTAGCAAACCCAGACGCAGAGCTGTATGATAAGCTCACATTCAACGCGGTTCTTGAAAAAGAGCTGAAAGTGATGGATTTGGCAGCATTTACCTTGGCTCGTGACCACAAAATGCCAATCCGCGTATTCAACATGAATAAACCAGGCGCACTTCGTCGCGTGGTAATGGGTGAAGCAGAAGGCACGCTAATCAGCGACGCAGAGTAATTCCAATCGCCGCAGCATAGTTGATTTATGTTGCGGTATTGCCTTTTGAAGACTCCAGGTTAGGCTTTCTTCAAGAAAGATTTACACATTAAGGTGATATTGTGATTAACGAAATCAAAAAAGACGCTCAAGAGCGCATGGACAAAAGCGTTGAAGCGCTAAAGAACAACCTTTCTAAAGTACGTACTGGTCGTGCGCACCCAAGCCTACTTTCTGGTATCAATGTAGAATACTACGGCGCGCCAACCCCCCTAAACCAGGTGGCTAACGTGGTAGCAGAAGATGCTCGTACTCTAGCGATCACTGTATTTGATAAAGAACTGACGCAAAAAGTTGAAAAAGCGATCATGATGTCTGATCTGGGTCTAAACCCAATGTCAGCGGGCACCATTATTCGCGTTCCACTTCCTCCGCTAACGGAAGAGCGTCGTAAAGACCTGGTTAAAATCGTTCGTGGTGAAGCAGAAGGTGGTCGTGTTGCGATCCGTAACATTCGTCGTGATGCTAACGGTGAACTGAAAGCACTGTTGAAAGACAAAGAAATTTCTGAAGACGAAGATCGTAAAGCACAAGACGAGATTCAAAAGCTAACCGATGCAGCCGTTAAGAAAGTGGACGAAGCATTGGCAGCGAAAGAAAAAGAGTTGATGGAAGTCTGATTTATCCATAAACGTATCGCTTTAAAAGCGCTGTGCTCGCAGTACAGCGCTTTTTTATGCTACTCTCTGTCCCCTGCTGATTATCAATCAACGTCTTATGCAAAATTCACAACTCTCTCCTGAACTACTCCCGCAACACATTGCAATCATTATGGATGGCAACGGCCGTTGGGCTAAAGCCCAAGGAAAACCTCGCGTTTTTGGTCACAGAAACGGTGTTGCTGCGGTGCGCAAAGCTATCTCAACCTCGGCCAAGTTAGGTGTTAAAGCTATTACACTGTTTGCCTTTAGTAGCGAGAACTGGCGCCGACCAGAAGAGGAGGTTGGGGTACTGATGGAGCTGTTTATTTCAGTACTGTCAACCGAAGTGAAAAAGCTGCATAAGAACAACTTACGCCTAAGAGTTATTGGTGACACTTCTCGATTCAATGAGCGCTTACAGAGCAAGATCGCGCAAGCAGAAGCGTTAACCGCAGCCAATGACGGCATGGTCATTAATATTGCCGCCAACTATGGTGGTAAGTGGGATATCATGCAGGCGACAAAAGCAATTTCAGCTAAGGTTGCCGCAGGTGAACTGCAACCGGATGAGATCACTGAAGATCTGATCACTCAGCACCTAACAATGGCAGATTTACCTGAAGTTGATTTGATGATTCGAACCAGCGGCGAATGCCGCATCAGTAACTTTATGCTGTGGCAAATGGCTTACGCCGAGCTGTATTTTACACCGGTCTATTGGCCAGAGTTCGATGAAAACAGCTTAATCGAAGCAGTGACTTGGTTTGTTAATCGAGAGCGACGTTTCGGTTGCACCGGTGAACAAATCAAGGCATTGATGGAAAGCGAATAAAGGATCTAAGTTTGAAACAACGAATTATAACCGCGCTTATCCTTGCCCCTTTGGTGATTGTAGGCATCTTCAAGTTATCGCTGCCGCTATTTATTGTGGCGATTGCGGCGGTAACTATGATTGGTTTCTGGGAATGGACTCAATTTGTTAGTGCCTCATCACGTCTCCTAGCGCTGATTCCTACTGTAGCTGTAGGTGCCGCAAGCCTTTGGTTGGTCCCTTTCGATGCATTTAGTTTGAATCAGGTTCAGCAGCCACACTTGATTGTTTTAGCGATCGGATGTCTATGGTGGCTTGCGGCCAGTGGCCTAGCGATCACTTATCCTAAATCGTCCTCACTATGGCAATCGTCGCAATGGCTGCGTCATGGTTTTGGCATTCTAACGCTACTGCCATTCTTCTGGAGTGTCATCTTGCTACGAGCAGAAGGTATCGACAACGATGCTTATCACGGAGCGAGACTGGTGCTTTATGTCTGCCTGATCGTATGGGCAGCTGACAGCGGTGCGTACTTTGCAGGTAAGAGCCTAGGCAAGCATAAAATGGCGCCTCATGTTAGCCCAAACAAAACCATCGAAGGTTTGGTCGGCGGTATGATCACAGCGCTAGTCATCGGCTGGGTGACTGCTCAGTGGTTTGATATTCAGTTTAGTAGTTACTGGGCCATGGTGGTGATAACCCTCGCAACCGTAGTGATTTCTGTGTTGGGTGATTTAGTTGAAAGCATGTTTAAGCGAGTGGCTGGCATCAAAGATAGCAGTAACATTATTCCCGGCCATGGTGGTGTGCTAGACCGCATCGACAGCCTAACCGCGGCTTTCCCTGTTTTTGCCTTCCTATACTTCATATTTTAAGGCAAGCTTAAGCTTGCCCTTACCATACTTTGGTTTCTTGCTATGCGTAAGTTAACGATTCTCGGTGCAACAGGCTCAATTGGAGCGAGCACGTTTAAGGTACTTGAACAAAATCCTGAGCAGTTTTCAGTGGTTGCCTTGGCTGCTGGGCGTAATGTCGCGAAAATGCGCGAGCTGTGTCTGAAATGGCAGCCTAAGTTTGCCGTGATGGCGGATGAAGGTGCCGCTAAGCAATTGCAGTTGCAGCTCTCAGAATTGGAGCTGGCAACTCAAGTACGTTTTGGCGTCGACGCAATGTGCGACGTCTCCTCGATGGATGAAGTCGATACGGTTATGGCGGCGATCGTCGGTGCGGCAGGTTTGTTGCCCACGATGGCGGCTGTCAAAGCCGGTAAACGGGTACTGCTTGCCAATAAAGAAGCCTTGGTTATGTCTGGGCAACTGTTTATTGATGCTGTTGAACGCTATGGCGCTGAGCTATTGCCGGTGGATAGCGAGCACAATGCAATTTTTCAATGCCTGCCTAGTGATGTACAGACCCAACTGGGTCGATGCGATTTGGCAAGTCACGGCATTTCGCACCTGCTGCTTACAGGCTCAGGCGGTCCTTTCCGTTATAGCGATATTGAAACGCTCAGTAGCGTCACGCCAGAGCAGGCCATTGCACATCCAAACTGGTCTATGGGGCCAAAGATCTCGGTTGACTCGGCAACCATGATGAACAAAGGATTGGAATATATAGAAGCGAAATGGCTGTTCAATACCCGTCGTGAGCAGTTGAAAGTGTTAATCCATCCACAATCGGTTATTCACTCTATGGTTCAGTATAAAGATGGTTCTGTACTGGCCCAAATGGGAGAACCTGACATGGCGACGCCGATTGCGCTCACCCTATCATACCCACAGCGCGTCTCTGCGGGTGTAGCGCCGCTTGATTTTACTCAAGTGGGCGAGCTCAGCTTCTTGCAACCAGATTACCAACGTTATCCGTGCTTGAAGCTCGCGATTGACGCGTGCTATGAAGGTCAACATGCGACTACAGCGCTCAATGCAGCCAACGAAGTGGCAGTGGAAGCATTTCTCAAGCGTCGGCTCCGTTTTACCGACATCGCCGTGGTCAATCAAATCGTGACCGAACAGCTTTGTGCTAGTCATAGCTCGTCTTCCTGTCATGACTTGGAAAGCATACTCGAGCTCGATAGAATGGCGAGAGAGTTAGCGGTCGATAGAGTAAGTGAGCGTCAGTTATGAGCGGTATTATTTGGAACTTTGTCTCATTCATCGTTGCGCTGGGCATTTTGGTTGCTGTGCACGAGTTTGGTCACTTCTGGGTTGCACGTCGCTGCGGCGTCAAAGTCGAGAAATTTTCGATTGGATTTGGTAAATCGATTTGGAGCCGAGTCGCAAAAGATGGTACCGAATACAGCCTGTCGATCATCCCACTTGGCGGTTATGTCAAAATGCTCGACTCTCGCGTCGACGAGGTCGCAGAACAAGATCGCCGCTTTGCTTTTGATACTAAGCCGCTATGGAAGCGCACTGCCATTGTTGCCGCAGGTCCTATATTTAACTTCCTATTTGCCATCTTCGCCTATTGGCTGGTATTCCTGATTGGTGTGCCTGCGGTTAAGCCGGTGGTGGGTCAAGTGACCCCTTATTCTATCGCAGCAGAAGCCGGTCTAGAGTCCGGCATGGAACTAAAGGCGGTTTCTGGCGTCAAAACTGCGGATTGGGAGTCGGTGAACATGGGGCTGATTTCTCATATTGGCGACAGTCAGTTGACTTTAACCGTCGCTCCAGCAGGTGAGGTTGGCGTTGAAGAAACCAAGCGACTGGATTTAACCAATTGGAACTTTGACCCAGAGAAAGAGTCTGCTATGGCAGCGCTCGGGTTCATGCCTTACACACCTGATATCATCGCACGTATTACTAGCGTCTCGCAGCAAGGGGCCGGAGATAAGGCTGGCTTGCAAGTCGGCGATCTATTACTGGATATCGATGGGGTTGAGATAACAAACTGGCAGCAGGTGGTGGATAAGATTCAGCAAAGTCCTAACCAACCACTTGCACTTAACGTAGAGCGAGACGGTGCCAAGGTAGAGCTCACCTTGATACCGGAGAGTCGAACCTTATCCGGCGATCGCGTGGTTGGTTTTGCAGGAATCGCTCCCGAAGTCGCAGAATGGCCAGAAAATTATCGCTTCGATTTGCAATATGGTGTAATTGAATCAGTCGGTAAGGCAATTGAAAAAACTGGTCAGGTGATCAACCTCACCATCAGCATGCTCAAGAAATTGATTGTTGGCGATGTAGGTTTAAATAACCTCAGCGGACCGATATCGATCGCAAAGGGCGCGGGAACAACAGCCGATTATGGCTTGGTGTACTTCTTAGGTTTTCTCGCCCTGATTAGCGTTAATTTAGGGATTATTAACCTAGTCCCTTTGCCAATGTTAGACGGTGGGCATCTGTTGTTTTTTGCCATCGAAGCCATCATCAAGCGTCCTGTACCAGAGAAGTTTCAGGAAGTGGGCTACCGTCTGGGCGGAGCAATTATCTTCTCATTAATGATTGTGGCAATTTTCAATGACTTTGCTCGCTTGTAACAGGGCATAGGTTGAAGTAAGGAATAACTAAAACACATATGGCGATGAAAAATATTCTGTTTGCATCTTTGTTGGCGACCAGTGTCAGTGCAAACGGTGCCGAGAACTTTGTAGTTCAAGACATTCAAGTAGAAGGTTTACAGCGCGTAGCATTGGGTGCAGCTTTGCTGAAAATGCCCGTTCGTATCGGTGATACTGTTGACGGCCAAGATGTGGCTGAGATTATTCGTGCGCTTTACGCGACGGGTAACTTCGAAGACATTAAAGTGTTACGCGACAACAATGTATTGATGGTGCAGGTCAAAGAGCGTCCAACCATTGCTAGCATCTCTTTTTCAGGCAATAAGGCGATCAAAGAAGAACAATTGCAACAAAACCTTGATGCCTCAGGGATTCGTGTCGGTGATGCGCTCGACAGAACCACCTTATCGACCATTGAAAAGGGGCTTGAAGACTTCTACTACAGCGTAGGTAAGTACAATGCGACGGTAAAAGCGGTTGTGACACCCTTGCCGCGTAACCGAAGTGACTTGAAGTTTGTCTTTACAGAAGGTGTGTCGGCTAAAATCAAACAAATTAACTTCATTGGAAACAAACAATACTCCGATGAAGAGCTGCTTAGTCGTTTTGACCTCAACGTTGATGTGGCGTGGTGGAACTTCCTGTCTGACGATAAGTATCAAAAACAGGTACTAGCCGGTGATATCGAGGCGCTCAAGTCTTACTATCTTGACCGTGGTTACCTCAAATTCCGTATCGACTCTACCCAAGTCGCTATTTCGCCGGATAAGAAAGGCGTTTACATTACGCTCGGTCTGGACGAAGGGTTACCTTACACTGTAGAAGACGTGAAATTCCGCGGTGAGCTCCTGGGTAGAGAAAGAGACTTTCAAGATCTGGTTACTTTTATCCCAGGTGAAACTTATAACGGCTCAGCCGTGACCAGTTTAGAAGAACAGGTTAAGAGCTTGCTTGGTGAAGCAGGCTATGCTTATCCTCAAGTTCGTACCATTCCTGAATTCGACGATGAAAACCAATCGGTATCACTGGTCGTGAACGTAGAAGCGGGCAATCGCATCTATGTCCGTGATATTCGCTTTGTCGGTAACAACTCGACTAAAGACGAAGTGTTGCGCCGTGAAATGCGTCAGATGGAAGGCAGTTGGTTAAACTCTAGATCGATCGAAACGGGTAAAGATCGTCTGAACCGTCTTGGCTTCTTTGAAACCGTCGATGTACAAACGGTGCGTGTACCAGGCAGTGACGACCAAGTCGATTTAGTCTATAACGTCAAAGAAGCTAACTCGGGCAGTGTTAACTTTGGTGTAGGCTACGGTACTGAGTCTGGGGTGAGCTTCCAGGTCGGTCTGCAACAAGATAACTTTGCCGGAAGTGGCAATCGCGTTGGTATTAGTGCGATGACGAATAAATACCAGAAAAACGTGAGCCTAGATTACCGTGACCCATACTGGAACCTCGATGGAGTCAGTCTCGGTGGTAAGATCTACTACAACGAGTTTGAAGCGTCTGAAGCGGGTATTGTTGACTATACCAACCAAAGTTACGGTGCGAGCTTAACCTGGGGTTTCCCGTTTGATGAGTTAAACCGTTTTGATTTTGGTTTTGGCTATACACACAACAAGATCGGTAATGTGCCTTCTTACGATCAAGCTCAACGTTTTGCCCAGAGTATTGGTCAGCCAGAAGGGGACATTTTAACCAACGATTTTGATGTTAACGTTTCATGGACGCGAAACAACCTCAATCGAGGTTATTTCCCTACCGCAGGTAACTATCAAAATGCGTTCGCCAAAGCGACGGTACCTGGCTCAGATGCCCAGTACTTCAAGATACAGTACGATGCTAGGCAGTACGTGCCACTGACTAAGAAACATGAATTTACCCTACTCATGCGTGGTCGCTTAGGTTACGGTAATGGCTATGGTAAAACGGATGGCAACGACAACTTGTTCCCATTCTATGAAAACTACTACGCTGGTGGTTTTACCACACTGCGAGGATTTGGTTCAAATAGGGTCGGCCCGAAAGCGGTTTATACCACCAATGGTAACCCAGATACTTGTAATACCTCACGTTGTGTTTCGGCAACAGATGACTCTGTTGGCGGTAATGCGGTGGCGTTGGCGAGTTTAGAACTTATTGTCCCAACACCGTTTGCTTCTGATGAGGCAAGAAACCAAATTCGTACCAGCGTGTTTGTTGATGCGGCGAGCGTTTGGGATACCGAGTTTGTGTATGATCCGAAATACAAAGGCCAGCGATACTATATGGACTACTCGGATCCGATGAACTACCGTTCCTCTTTCGGTGCAGCATTGCAATGGATGTCTCCGATGGGACCACTGGTATTCTCGATCGCTAAACCAATCAAATCTTACGAGGGTGATGATGAAGAATTCTTCACTTTCACTATCGGAAACACCTTCTAACTAGAGGAAATTATTGTGAATAAAACATTTAAAGCGGCCAGCCTGAGTCTTGCACTTATGACCTCTTCTTTGTTTGTGAATGCAGCAGAGGCGGCTCAGAAAATTGGTTACATTAACACGGCGCAAGTGTTTCAAGAGCTTCCTCAACGTGAAGTCATTCAACAAAAAATGCAAGAAGACTTTAAAGATAAAGCGGATGAGTTGAAGGCGATAGATGCCAAAGCCAAAACCAAGTTTGAAAAACTTCAGCGTGATGGCGAGTTGATGACATCTGAAGAAGTAGAAAAACTACGTATTGAGATTGGTCAGCTTAAGAATGAGTTCGAAATCAAAGCCAAGTCTTTTGATACTGCGCAGAAACGTCGTGAAGCAGAAGAGAAACAAAAGCTGTTTAAAGCGATTCAAGAGGCAGTGAAAAAAGTGGCCGAGAAAGAAGGTTATGACATCATTGTCGACATCCAAACCATGCAATACGGTAAGCCAGAATTCAACATTTCTGAGCAAGTTATTGACGAACTGAACTAAATCTTTATGACTACACTTTCGTTAGCCGAACTGGCGACCATTACCGGAGGTGTGCTACATGGGGACGAGTCAGCGACAGTCACCATGGTTGCACCGATGGATAAAGCACAATCAGGTCATGTCACCTTTTTGTCTAATCCCAAATATGCCAAGCATTTGGCACAGTGCCAAGCGACCGTGGTTATGGTCAAACAAGCGCAACGCGACCAAGCGAGTGGCAACGTTCTTGTTGTCGATGACCCATATGTCGCGTTTGCCAAAGTCGCGCAAGCTTTAGATACCACTCCTGCGCCTTCCAGCGACATTGCGCCTTCCGCGGTGGTTGCGCAAGATGCGAAACTGGGTAGTAATGTTTCGATTGGTGCAAATGCTGTGATTGAATCAGGGGCGGAGCTGGCTGATAGCGTGGTGATTGGCGCTGGCTGTTTTGTCGGTAAAAATGCCAAGCTGGGTACTAACACCAAATTATGGTCAAACGTTAGTATCTACCACGAAGTACAACTGGGTTCAGATTGTTTGGTACAAGCGAATACCGTTATTGGTTCTGATGGTTTTGGTTACGCGAACGAAAAGGGCGAGTGGGTGAAAATTCCTCAGCTTGGCTCGGTTCGTATTGGTAACCGAGTCGAAATCGGTGCTTGTACTACCATCGACCGAGGTGCGCTTGACGATACAGTTATCGAGGATAATGTGATTCTCGATAATCAGATCCAAATCGCGCACAACGTACACATCGGATATGGTACCGCTATGGCTGGTGGTACCATTGTCGCCGGCAGTACTACCATTGGTAAGTACTGTATCATTGGCGGTGGCAGTGTGATTAACGGTCACATCGAAATTGCCGATGGTGTCACCATTACCGGAATGGGAATGGTGATGCGCGGTATTGATGAAAAAGGGATGTACTCTTCAGGTATTCCTCTGCAACCCAATAAAGAGTGGCGTAAGACAGCGGCTCGCGTTCATCGCATTGATGAGATGAACAAGCGTTTGAAAGCTGTAGAAAAGCAGCTAGAGCACCGAGAAGACGCCTAGTTCTAATGGAAGTAAAAAAAGGCTCGCGTATTGCGGGTCTTTTTCATCTATAATGCCCGTCAGATAGAAATTAGCATCCAACATAGGAATATGACTTTGACTACTGAAAATAAAACGATGAACATCACTGAAATTCAGGAACTGCTGCCTCATCGCTACCCGTTTTTGCTGATTGATCGTGTCATCGATTTTCAAGAAGAAAAATATCTAACAGCGATTAAAAACGTTTCAGTCAATGAGCCTCAGTTTACCGGTCATTTCCCTCAACTTCCTGTTTTCCCAGGCGTACTTATCCTTGAAGCCATGGCTCAGGCGACGGGTCTGCTGGCGTTCAAATCGTTTGGTGCTCCGTCAGAGAACGAGCTTTACTATTTTGCTAGTGTGGATGGGGCAAAATTCCGCAAGCCGGTTGTGCCTGGTGACCAACTGGTGATTGAAGTAGAATTTATCAAAGAGCGCCGTGGCATTGCTGCATTCAAAGGCACAGCAAAAGTAGACGGTGAAGTTGTATGTTCAGCCGAGCTTAAGTGTGCTCGCCGAGAGTTTTAATATGATTCATGAAACAGCTCAGATCCATCCTTCAGCTGTCATTGAAGGAGACGTAACCATAGCAGCGAATGTGACTGTTGGTCCTTTCACTTATATCTCAGGCACGATTGAGATTGGTGAGGGCACCGAGGTCATGTCTCACGTTGTTATCAAGGGCCACACCACCATTGGTAAAGAGAACCGCATATTTCCTCATGCGGTGATTGGTGAAGAGAACCAAGACAAGAAGTACGGTGGCGAAGCAACCACCGTGGTGATTGGTGATCGCAATGTGATTCGCGAAGCGGTTCAAATTCACCGTGGCACAACACAAGACAAAGCCACGACTGTGATTGGTAATGACAACCTGTTGTGTGTCAATGCACATATCGCCCATGACGTCATCGTGGGTAACCACACGCATGTCGGCAACAATGCCATTTTAGGTGGCCATGTAACGGTTGAAGATTACGCGGGCGTCATGGCGCTGTCTGCCATTCATCCATTTTGTAAAGTGGGTGCGTACAGTTACATTGGTGGCTGCTCTGCGGTGGTCAAAGATGTTCCTCCCTACGTATTGGCGCAAGGTAACCACGCAACACCATTTGGTTTGAACCTGGTCGGTTTGCAGCGTAATGGTTTTGAAAAAGCAGAACTTCGCGCACTACGTAATGCGTACAAAGAGTTTTACCGTGCAGGCAAAACTCAGGCAGAAGCGAAACTCGCGCTGGAAGAGATGGCGAAAGACTGGCCGTCAATCAAACACTTTATTGAGTTTGTGGAAACCTCAGAGCGTGGCGTTATTCGCTAATTGCACGCTCACGTAAATAACAAAAGATCGTCGCTATTTGGCTGCGGTCTTTTTTGCGTTTTATAGCAATCCATCAATAGGTAATCGAACAATGGCAAAACCGCTAAGAATTGGAATTGTGGCTGGCGAATTGTCAGGTGATACGCTCGGTGAAGGTTTTATCCGCGCAATCAAAGCACAGTACCCTGATGCTGAATTTGTTGGTATCGGAGGGCCCAAAATGCAGGCTCTAGGGTGTGAATCGCTGTTCGATATGGAAGAGTTGGCGGTGATGGGCCTGGTCGAGGTGCTTGGTCGTTTACCGCGGCTGTTAAAAGTGAAAGCTGAATTGGTGCGCTATTTCAAAGACAACCCACCGGATGTGTTTGTCGGTATTGATGCGCCAGATTTTAACCTACGCCTCGAGCTTGACCTAAAACAGTCTGGAATAAAAACGGTTCACTACGTGAGCCCATCAGTATGGGCATGGCGTCCCAAACGTATCTTCAAAATTGATGCGGCAACCGATCTGGTTTTGGCTTTTCTACCGTTTGAGAAAGCGTTCTACGACAAATATAACGTCGCGTGTGAGTTTGTCGGCCATACCTTGGCGGATGCGATTCCACTGAAACCCGAACAAGCACCAGCAAGAGCAGAGCTCAACTTAGCGCCAGATAAAAAATGGCTCGCGGTTTTACCTGGAAGTCGTGGTGGAGAAGTGGGGCTAATTGCCAAACCCTTTATCCAAACTTGTCGTCAAATCAGACAAAAATACCCAGATATCGGTTTTGTTGTTGCAGCAGTGAATGAAAAACGCCGCCAGCAATTCGAGGAGATTTGGCAAGCTGAAGCGCCAGAGCTCGATTTTGTCATTGTCCAAGATACGGCGCGCAATGTCATTACTGCCTCGGATGCCGTGTTGCTCGCGTCAGGTACGGTCGCGTTAGAGTGCATGTTACTCAAGCGTCCTATGGTGGTGGGCTACAAAGTGAACCGACTGACCGGCTGGCTAGTGCAAAAGCTGGCGATCACTAAGTACGTTTCTCTGCCCAATATCTTGGCCGACGAACTGTTAGTGAAAGAGCTGTTGCTTGATGAGTGTGAACCAGAGTTCTTGGTTCCCGCTGTCGAAGAGATGTTAACCCAAGACAATCACGCTTTGATTGAGCGTTTTACCGCAATGCATCAGTTGATTCGTAAAGATGCGGATGTGCAATCTGCGCAAGCGGTCCTGAAGTTAATTGGTAAAGAGAATCACAATGACTAAGCAAGAATTAGCGCCTTTTGAGTACCCTGTTGGCTATCAATGTATTGCCGGTGTGGATGAGGTCGGTCGCGGACCTTTGGTTGGTGATGTCGTGACGGCTGCTGTTATTCTCGACCCGAATAACCCAATCGAAGGGCTTAACGACTCTAAGAAGCTGTCAGAGAAAAAACGCCTAGCGCTGCTGCCTGAGATCAAACAAAAGGCGTTAGCATGGTCGGTGGGCCGCTGTACGCCACAGGAAATCGACGAGCTGAATATCTTGCAAGCGACTATGGTCGCGATGCAAAGAGCCATCGCTGGATTAGCCATTCAGCCTGATTTGGCTTTGATTGATGGCAACCGTTGCCCCGAGTTAGCTATGGATGCTCAAGCGGTGGTGAAAGGCGACCTGCGTGTTGCCGAAATTAGTGCCGCCTCGATCATCGCCAAGGTTGTGCGCGATCAAGAGATGGAAGCGCTCGACAAGCTGCATCCTGAATTTGGTTTTGCTCAGCACAAGGGCTATCCGACTAAAGCGCACTTCGCAGCGATTGAACAGCATGGGGTGATCGCTGAGCATCGCAAGAGTTTTAAGCCGGTAAAACGCGCGTTAGGCTTGGAAAAAGGGGATGGGGAGATGCCAACTAATTAGGGTATATCTCCATAGCCATATCACGTAAAATACTTTCACTTTCTTTCCGATTAAGCACGATTTACGGAACTTTTCATGTCAGATCCTAAGTTTATCCACCTTCGAGTTCATAGTGACTTCTCCATGGTTGACGGCCTTTCCAAAGTGCCGCCTTTGGTTAAGAAAGTGGCTGAATTGGGCATGCCCGCCGTTGCATTGACTGACTTTACCAACTTATGTGGTTTGGTGAAATTTTACGGAACGGCACATAGCTGCGGTGTTAAGCCCATCATCGGCGCTGACTTTGTGATGCAATCGGCCGAGTTTGGTGATGAGTTGACCAAGCTAACCGTGCTTGCCGCTAACAATGTTGGCTATAAGAATCTGACTTTGTTGATTTCCAAAGCCTACCTTCGGGGGCATATACAGCACCAGCCAGTGATCGACAAAGAGTGGTTAGTTGAGCTGTCTGAAGGTGTGATTATTCTTTCCGGCGGCAAGAATGGTGAAATTGGCCGGGCACTGCTCAAAGGAAACCAGAAGATTGTCGATGAGTGTGTGGCGTTTTATCGCACTCATTTTCAAGACCGTTTTTATCTCGAGCTTACCCGCACCGGTCGTGCGGATGAAGAAACCTATCTCCATTTTGCCTTGGAACTGGCTGAGCAAGCTGATTTACCTGTGGTCGCCACCAATGAGGTGGTGATCTTAGAAGAGTCGCTGTTTGATGCTCACGAAATTCGAGTCGCGATTCATGATGGCTATACACTAGAAGATCCTCGCCGACCTAAAAACTACAGTCCTCAGCAATATCTACGCAGTGAAGAAGAGATGTGCGAGCTGTTCGCCGACATTCCGGAAGCGCTACAAAACAGTGTGGAAATTGCTAAGCGTTGTAACGTCACGGTACGCTTGGGCGAATATTTCCTGCCTGCTTTCCCTACCGAAGGGATGGAAGAGACCGAGTATTTGGTTATGAAATCCAAGGAAGGGTTAGAAGAGCGCCTAGAGTTTCTTTTCCCTGATCCTAAGGTGCGCGCAGAGCGCCGACCAGAGTACGATGAGCGACTAGAGGTCGAGCTAGAAGTGATCAATAACATGGGATTCCCAGGTTATTTCTTGATCGTTATGGAGTTTATCCAGTGGTCAAAAGATAACGGCATTCCGGTGGGTCCAGGACGTGGTTCTGGTGCCGGTTCGCTGGTGGCGTACGCACTGAAAATCACAGACCTCGATCCGCTTGAATACGATTTGCTTTTCGAACGATTCCTCAACCCGGAACGTGTTTCCATGCCCGACTTCGATGTCGATTTCTGTATGGATAAACGTGACCAGGTGATCGATCACGTGGCAGAAATGTATGGCCGCGATGCGGTTTCGCAAATCATCACCTTCGGTACGATGGCGGCTAAGGCGGTTATTCGCGATGTAGGGCGTGTACTAGGACATGGTTTCGGCTTTGTCGACCGTATTTCCAAGCTGGTCCCACCGGATCCTGGAATGACGCTGGAAAAAGCGTTTAAAGCCGAACCCGCTTTGGTCGAGCTGTATGAAAACGACGAAGAGATCAAAGAGCTGATTGATATGTGTCGCATCCTTGAAGGGTGTACACGTAATGCGGGTAAGCACGCGGGAGGGGTGGTGATCTCGCCAACCACCATTACCGATTTTGCGCCTATCTATGCCGATGCAGAAGGGCACTTTCCGGTCACTCAGTTTGATAAGAACGATGTAGAAACCGCTGGGTTGGTGAAGTTTGACTTCTTAGGACTTCGAACCTTAACCATCATAGATTGGGCGTTGGGATTAATTAACCCGAGGCTTGAAAAAGAAGGCAAAGAGCCGGTTCGAATTGAGTCGATTCCACTCGAAGATCAAGCTTCTTTCAATCTACTACAAAACTCAGAAACGACCGCGGTATTCCAGCTTGAATCACGCGGGATGAAAGAGCTGATTAAGCGCCTACAACCAGACTGTTTTGAAGACATTATCGCTTTGGTGGCGCTATTCCGCCCGGGACCATTGCAATCGGGCATGGTAGATAACTTCATCGACCGTAAGCACGGCAGAGAAGCGATTTCATATCCTGATGAAACCTGGCAGCATGAGTCGCTTAAAGAAACGCTTGAACCGACTTATGGCATCATCTTGTACCAAGAGCAGGTGATGCAGATCGCCCAGATTTTGGCCGGTTATACCTTGGGCGGCGCTGACATGCTGCGCCGTGCTATGGGTAAGAAAAAGCCAGAAGAGATGGCCAAACAGCGCGCTGTGTTCAAAGAGGGCGCAGAAAACAATGGCGTCGATGGCGAGCTGGCGATGAAGATCTTCGACTTGGTGGAGAAGTTCGCAGGCTATGGCTTTAACAAATCGCACTCCGCTGCCTATGCGCTGGTTTCCTACCAGACGTTGTGGCTGAAAACGCACTATCCTGCTGAGTTTATGGCTGCGGTTATGACCGCTGATATGGATAACACCGAAAAGGTGGTTGGGCTGGTGGACGAGTGCCTACGCATGAAGCTCAAAGTGCTGCCGCCAGACATTAACGCGGGTCTGTATCGTTTTAACGTCAATGAAGAAGGGGCAATTGTCTACGGTATTGGCGCGATTAAAGGGGTGGGTGAAGGGCCCATTGAAGCGATACTCGAAGCGCGCAATAAGGGCGGCCACTTTAAAGATTTGTTCGATTTCTGTGCGCGTTTAGACTTGAAAAAGGTCAACAAACGGGTCATTGAAAAATTGATTCTGGCTGGAGCGCTGGATCGCCTTGGGCCTCACCGCGCGGCAATGATGGCTTCGCTGAATGATGCGGTTAAGGCTGCCAGTCAACACCATCAAGCAGAAGCGTTTGGTCAAACCGATCTGTTTGGCGTGTTAACTGAAGCTCCTGAAGAAGTCGAACACAAGTACACTAAGGTGGAACCATGGCCAGAGAAAGTGTGGCTAGAGGGAGAACGTGACACACTTGGCCTTTATTTAACCGGTCACCCAATAAATGCCTACCTGAAGGAACTTGGTAAGTACACCAGTTGTCGACTAAAAGACGCCACACCGACTCGCCGCGATCAAAGTGTGACGGTAGCGGGGTTAGTTATCGCTGCTCGAGTGATGACGACCAAGCGCGGCACTCGAATTGGTATCATGACTTTAGACGACCGTAGTGGTCGTATGGAAGTGATGTTATTCTCCGATGCGCTGGATAGATACGCTGAATTGCTAGAAAAAGACAAAATTTTAGTGGTTTCAGGACAGGTCAGCTTTGATGATTTCAATGGTGGTCTTAAAATGTCGGCGCGCGAGGTTATGGATCTCGGTAGTGCGCGTGAAAAGTACGCGCGTGGTTTATCCGTTTCCATCGAACAATCGCAAATCAATGACCGATTTTTTGAGCGCTTTAGTCAAATCCTAGAGCCTCATCGGGCGGGGAGCGTCCCTGTCCATGTATACTACCAACGCTCAGATGCCCGAGCGAGATTAACGTTAGGTACAGAATGGCGTGTGACGCCGAGTGACGCTTTATTAGATGATTTAAAACAACTGCTTGGGAAAGGCCAAGTAGAACTCGAATTTAACTAAGTTTGGTGGTTCGCTGCCAAATAATAAAGGATCTATAGATGAGCCTGAATTTTTTAGAATTTGAAAAACCAATCGCTGAGCTGGAAGCAAAAATTGAAGCACTACGTGATGTCTCTCGTCATGGTGGTGACTCAGGTGTTGATCTTGAGAAAGAGATCGAACAGTTAGAGAAGAAAAGTTTAGAGCTTAAAAAGAAAACCTTCAGCGATCTTGGTGCTTGGGAAACGGCCCAACTTGCTCGTCATCCATTACGTCCTTACACATTAGATTACATCGAACATGTTTTCACTGAGTTTGATGAGCTGGCGGGTGATCGTCACTACGCGGATGACAAAGCGATTGTTGGCGGTATGGCGCGTCTTGATGGCCGTCCAGTTATGGTGATTGGTCATCAAAAAGGCCGTGAAACCAAAGAAAAAGTGAAACGTAACTTTGGGATGCCAAAACCAGAAGGTTACCGTAAAGCCTTGCGTCTGATGCAAATGGCGGAGCGCTTCAACATGCCAATCATTACTTTTATTGATACGGCTGGCGCTTACCCAGGTGTTGGTGCGGAAGAGCGCGGTCAGTCAGAGGCTATCGCGACTAACTTAAAAGTGATGGCTGGTCTGACGGTTCCTGTAATTTGTAACGTGGTTGGTGAAGGCGGCTCAGGTGGTGCTCTAGCTATCGGTGTTGGCGATTATGTGAATATGTTGCAGTACTCTACTTACTCGGTGATCTCACCAGAAGGCTGTGCTTCTATTCTATGGCGCGATTCAGACAAAGCACCGCAAGCGGCGGAAGCGATGGGTTTGATTGCCCCACGCCTTAAAGAGCTAGAACTGATTGACGAAATCATCGAAGAGCCACTAGGTGGTGCGCATCGCGATCATCGCCAAATGGCGGCCAACATGAAAGCGACCTTAGTTCGTCAGCTTGAAGAGCTGGAAGCGTTTGATAATGACACGTTATTGGATCGCCGTTATCAACGTTTGATGAACTACGGATACTGCTGATAAGTGATCAATGAATTAGGTAAAGGCTGAACTTAAGTTCAGCCTTTTTTATTGCCGATGATACACTAGGCTCAATGTTCCAGAGCAAAAAGCACTATGAGTTTACAAGTCACTTTTAACACCGTTATCGAACAGCACTTAACCACTGAAGGACGACTGGTTCTCGGGCTCAGTGGTGGTATGGACTCACGGGTATTGTTGGAGTTGATGGTCAACTTCGCGCGAAGTCGAGAGGTAGATTGTATTGCTGTGCATGTTCATCATGGCTTAAGTGCTAACGCTGACCTGTGGGCGCAACGTTGTAGAGACTGGTGTCAATCACTCAATGTGCCCTTGATGATTGAACACGTGCAAGTGGAGCAAGATGGACAGAGTTTAGAAGAGCGTGCTCGGCAACTGCGTTATGCGATATTGCGCCCCTATATTCACAACAATGATTTGTTGCTGACTGGGCATCATGCGGATGATCAGTTAGAGACATTACTACTGGCGTTAAAGCGCGGCAGTGGGCCTAAAGGGTTGTCGTCGATGGCGTTAGCGATGCCGTTTGGCCACGGACAACTGGTTCGGCCGCTGTTGTCAGTGACGCGAGACGATATTGAACAATACGCGCAGCAGCAAAACCTTGAGTGGAACGAAGATGAGAGTAATCAAGATCCACGTTTTGATCGTAATTTTCTTCGCCATCATATCGTGCCACAACTTGCCAAGCGTTGGCCGCATATCCAACAAGCTTCGTTAAGAACGGCGCAACTCTGTTACGAGCAGGAATCACTACTTGATGAGTTGTTGGCAGAGCCGTTTGCACAGGCATTGAGCAGTGATCTGAGTTTGGATATAGAGACGTTAATTAAAGTCAGCGAAAAAGTGAGGATGAGGCTGCTCAGAATGTGGCTGGAGCATCTATCTGTGCGCATGCCTTCGCGTGAGCAGCTCAAGCTGATTTGGCAACAGGTTGCGCTGGCACAGGCTGATGCCAATCCACAACTGCAACTTGAGCAGGCTCAGGTTCGCCGTTTCCAAGGGCGACTGTACTTAGTGCGCCAATGGCAATCGCTACAAACATGGCAACAGAGCTTGACGCTTGATTCTCCTTTATTGCTGCCTGATGGGCTAGGCACGATCCATCTTCGGCCAATGGCGAGTGGTCAGTTGTCACTAGCAGCGCTAAGCCAAGCTGAGTTGAGGGTGACGTTTGAGCCGCAAGGGCTGTCGGCCCATCCGGCTGAGCGTGTTCATAGTCGCAAACTAAAAAAATTATTCCAAGAATATGGTATTCCAAGCTGGCTTAGACGTAGAACGCCTATAATCCTGTGCGGAGAGCAGGTGGTTGCCGTGGGTGATTTGTTTATCGATCGCCAGTTTACCGGTCAAGATTGTGAACTTGTCTGGGACAAGCTGCAACAGATTGTGTAAAACTATATAGATAAAAACGTACAACTATCATGGAATTATAAGGAAGAGCAATGAAGAAAATCGCTATTGGAATGGTAATCGGTTTAGGTTTAATCAGTGGTCAAGCATTCGCAGCGGGTGACATCGAAGCGGGTAAAGCCAAAGCCGCGGTCTGTGCTGCCTGTCATGGCGCTGATGGGATGGCGGTTATCCCTGGTTACCCACACCTCAAAGGCCAAAACGAGCAGTACTTGGTCTCTTCACTCAATGCTTATAAAGCGAAACAGCGCAACGGTGGTTTGGCTGCGGTCATGCAAGCTCAAGCAGCAATGCTCAGTGATGCTGACATTGCCAATCTAGCAGCTTACTACGCTAGCTTGAAATAAGCCCCGATTAGAAATCAGCCCGAGCCGTGATGCTCGGGCTTTTTATTGCCGGATGTTCGTGGAATAATAGCAACAATAACCATAGTTTAAGGGAAGAACATGAAAAAGATCGAAGCCATTATTAAACCGTTCAAGTTAGATGACGTTCGTGAAGCTTTGGCCGAGGTCGGCATTACCGGTATGACAGTGTCTGAAGTCAAGGGATTTGGTCGCCAAAAAGGGCACACAGAGCTGTATCGTGGTGCGGAGTACATGGTCGATTTCTTGCCAAAAGTGAAATTGGAAATTGTGGTCACCGATGACGTAGCCGATCAATGTGTCGATACTATTATCGAAACGGCGCAAACAGGTAAGATTGGTGATGGCAAAATCTTTATCACTGATGTTGAGCGTATCGTTCGTATTCGTACTGGCGAAGAAGACGAAGACGCCATCTAATTCAAACATCCGAAAAAGAGCCCTATGGCTCTTTTTTACTTTTATCCGCTTATGAAAAAATTGCGACTTATTGCTTCTGTTTTCGTGTTGAGCTTAGCGACTTGGGTCGGCTATCAAACGGTGTTCACCTTACCGAATCAGTCGCAAATTCACTCTATTTCATCGCAAGGCATTAATTTGTCGTTGCACTGTTTCGAAAACAGCAACGCCAAGGTACTCGATGACAACGGTTTGCTGAGTGTGCTGGTGTGGAACATCTATAAGCAGAACAAATCAAACTGGCAATCGAGCTTAGACAGCCTGACTGAGGGAAAACAGTTGGTGTTATTGCAAGAAGCCAGTATGACACCAGAGCTCATCGATTGGATCGCTGAGCGGCAATGGTTTGCTAGCCAAGTGGATGCGTTTAAAGCCTTCCAAACCTCAGCAGGGGTTCTCAATCTCTCTTATGACTCACCGAGTAAAGCGTGCGCCTATACCGAGCTTGAGCCGTGGCTGAGGCTGCCTAAATCAGCACTGTATGCTTTGTATCCGCTTTCTAATGGACAGCAACTGGCGGTGGTCAACATACATGCGGTCAACTTTACCTATGGAACGACAGAGTATCGTCGTCAGTTGGGCGTGCTGGTGAATGAACTGCAACAACATCAAGGTCCGATTATTGTCGCTGGCGATTTTAATAGTTGGAGCGAAGAACGTTTGGCTGTGATGCAACAGGTGCTCGCGCAGCTTGAACTCAATGAAGTGGCCTATCAGCCGGATTTACGCACCCAATTTATCACTGGCTTAGCGCTCGATCATGTCTTTTATCGCGGTTTGACCCTAAAAACAGCAGAGGCGCCGAACACCGACGCCTCTGATCATAATCCATTGTTGGTCTCTTTTCGTCTCGCTACGCAATAACGATATACACAGCCCAAATAAGGTAATAGGCCACCCAAGGTAGCGCAGATATCACCAAGGCTTGGCCGCGCTCGAACTCAGTCCAAGTACCGACAGCCGCGTAGCCGAGAACAATGTACCATGGCAGCAACAGTGGGAATGAGCTGGCAAACTGAGACCAAGGGTTAGTCAGTGGCAACTTGAGCAAACCATTGAGGCTATTAAGATCCGCTGCATAAACCAACACTTGACCATGCTTGAGCAGCACACTGACATAACTCGCCAGATCGCCAACAATTGCCGGGAAGGTAATCACCGCACTGGCGGCAAACCACTTCCAAAAGCCGTGCTGATGCTGACTTGGTTTGGTGGCCAGGTTGAACCAAAACGCCAGCATCAAGATAGTTAAGGTGCGTCCCGCAATGTCACTGATGATTTCACTTGCCATCAGCGTATCGGCATCGAGCAGCTCTAGTTGGGCTGGGTTGGTGACCGCCAGTTGGCCTTCGAGCGTTTGTTTGAGCCAGTCAAAGTTGACCATGTCAAAGTAGGCACCCCAAAACAAAAAGGGGGACAAAATTAAAAAGATGTAGGGCTGCCAACCCCAAGCGCCGCGTTGATAAAGCGCTAAGAAACAAGCGCTCGGCGAACGAAAAATATCGACGAGCATAACGAGGGGGTTACTGGAAGGGGTCATACACTTACCTTAGTGACATCGACATACAGCTTTAACTTTTGACCAGGCTTGAGATACTTCTGTTTGCTTAGGTCATTCCATTTCACTATGTCTTTGGATTTAACTTTAAATTTATTGGCAATACCGCTGATGGTGTCACCGCTGCGCACGTTGTAAAACACGGTGCGGATAATGGCGCCATCGGAACTGTTCTTCCAAATCACCAGTTTTTGGCCGACTCGTAAGGTATCTCTTGGACCCATACCGTTCCATTTAGCTAGCGATTGATGCGAGACTTTGTTGGCGCGCGCGATGGACCACAAACTGTCCCCAGAGGCAACAGTATGAGTCAATTTATATTTACCGCGCGCTGTGGCTTGCGTTTTCGCTAGGCGATTAGTCGCGCTCAGTGTGTACGCTTGATCATCCTTGGTCGAGGTCGGAATCATCAAATGCTGACCCACTCGGATGGTATTGCTCTTGAGATTGTTGGCGCGACGAATCACTTTGCTGGTGGTGTTGTACTTGCTGGCCAGTACGCTTAACGTATCCCCTGATTTGACCTTGTAGCGCACCACTTTCATGCCTTTACCACGGTTCGCATCTGCGGCTTGATTGAACTTAGTTACGCTGTCGACAGGTAATAACAGTTGATGCGGTCCGTCTGGCGCTGTTGCCCATTGATTGTACGCTGGGTTTAAGCTTTGCAATTGTTTTACTGAGATGCCAGCGTAGTTGGCGGCAATGGCCAGATCAAGCTGCTCTTTTGGATCAACCAGCTCGACCACTTGGCGGTTGGCGATGGCTGGAATCTCGATGCCGTAGTGCTGCTGATTGGCGACGATGTCAGCCAGCGCGAGCAGTTTTGGCACGTAGCCACTGGTCTCTCTTGGCAAATCCAGTGAGAAGAAGTCGGTTGGCTTACCCAGTTTTTTGTTTTTGCGGATAGCGCTAGAGACGCGACCACCACCACTGTTATACGCGGCAATTGCGTGGTTCCAATTACCGTCAAAACGCTTGTTCAGATAGGTGAGATAATCGAGCGCAGCATCGGTTGCTGCGGCAACATCACGTCGGCCGTCGTACCAGAAATTCTGCTTCAAACCGTACATCTCGCCGGTGCCTGGCACAAACTGCCACAAGCCCGCAGCACTACCGTGAGAATAGGCAAAGGCATCGAAAGAGCTCTCGACCACAGGCAGTAGTGCCAGTTCGAGCGGCAATCCACGCTGCTCGATTTTTTCAGTGATCAGATAGAGAAACGGTTCGGCGCGTTTCGATACGGTTTTTAGATGATTGGGGTGCTTTAAATACCAAGTTCGGTAGTAATCGACACTTTTGTGCTCTGGAATGGGCAACTCTAATTGCATAGCAATCCGCTGCCACACATCCTGCTGAGTTTGTGGCGTCACTTTAGGATGCGGTTTAGCCACAGGCTTCACCACTTCAGTCTGAGGCTTGATTGGATGTGTTGATGTTGGTTGATTGGTGTCTGGAGTAACGGCTTCTCCAGTCTCTGTCGGCTGGGTAAGCTGACAACCTGCTAACAGAAGTGCTAATACCCAGCTGTGTTGTACTCGCATTTCACAGCCCTTTTTGTTTTTGGCTGGTGATAATACTTGTCACAATAACGAGGTGACAAGCAGCAAATCGTTAAAATTCGTTCTTCCACTCACGTAATGCAGTAAAAATGGCGAGTGGGTCGGTTTGTGAAGTCCGATTTGCGACCGAGCGCATTACGCTAGGCTGATCGGTGCGTAAAAAAGGGTTGATCCACTTTTCACGACCAATTGTGGTGGGGAGGGTGGGCTGGTTTTGTGCTCGTAGCCGATTCACCTCATCGCGATATTTGTGTAGTTGCGCATTATCCGGCTCCACCGCCAATGCAAAGGCGACGTTACTTGCTGTGTATTCATGGGCGCAAAAGACCTCAGTTTCCTGTGGTAGCGCAGCCAATTTCGACAGCGAGGTGTACATCTGCTCCATCGTGCCTTCAAAGACACGTCCACAGCCGGCAGAAAAAAGTACATCGCCACAAAACAGTTTTCCATCGCCGACATAACCAATGTGACCTGCGGTGTGACCTTCTAAGCCGAGGACCAGAAACACTTCATCGAACAGCTCGATCTGCTCTCCGGGATCAACCGCGTGGGTTAAGGTTGGAATGGGCTCATTAGCTGGGCCGACCACATCGACATTCGGAAACTGGCGCACTAACTCGGACACGCCACCAATATGGTCATTATGGTGATGGGTAATTAATATCGCTTCCAAACTCAGTTGGTGCCGTTCTAGGTAAGCTAAAACTGGAGCGGCATCACCTGGGTCAACTACTGCACAACGCTGATCGCTATTTTCAATTAGCCAGATGTAATTATCGTTAAATGCGGGTATGCTTTTGATATTCAACATGGTTGTTTCTCCCGTTAGCAGAGTGAAGCAGGTTAACTATGAAGCCAGCGCGTAGCAAGAAGAAGTTTGAAAAGCCTCATTCATGGTCTCAGCTTAAGAATGGCCAATGGGTCAGTGAGTCTATCCAAACGCGCATCGACGAGTGGTGTCCGAAGTTATTTGGTTATCATCTGCTCAAACTCGGCGGCCTCAGTTGTGAGTTAACCAGCTTCAATTGCAACATTCAACATCAAGTTCATCTCGATACGCACAATCCCTTACACAACGTCATCGCCGACTGTTATGAACTCCCTTTTATTGAAAAAAGTTTTGATACCGTGCTGGTGGCTCATCAACTTGATTACTGCAGCGATCCTCACCGTCTACTGCGCGAAGTTGACCGAGTGATGATGGATGATGGCTATCTGATTATTACTGGTTTCAACCCGTTGAGTTTCACCGGGTTGGCAAGTTTGATGCCGTGGAGAAAAAACAATTTGCCTTGGAGTGGGCGGATGTTTACCCCGAATCGAGTCAAGGACTGGTTAGGACTATTGAACTATCAGGTTATTGAGTGTGACCGCTATGCGTTATTTCCTATGCAGCGCTATCGCACTATGTGGACTTGGTTAGAAAACAGTTTAGGTGATTGGGCGGCGCCGATGGGCAGCTTGTACTTTATTGTGGCGCGAAAACGAACCTATCCACTTAAACCATTGAAGCCGCACTGGAAGCTAAAACGAAAATTGACGCCACTGGGCGTCAATTACAAGCTGTCGAGCCGTCAACATCGACAAGGTTAGTTGGCAGCGATGTATCCGCTGTCTTCTTCGGTTGGGTTTTCTGCGGCAGCGCGAGCGAGCTCATCGCACATCTCGTTTTCGCGATGGCCTGCGTGCCCCTTGACCCAACGCCAGTCGATTTGGTGACGCTGAGTTTCGGCATCGAGCGCTTGCCATAAGTCGGCATTTTTGACCGGCTTTTTATCGGCGGTTTTCCAGCCGCGCTTTTTCCAGTTGTGGATCCACTGGGTGATCCCTTGGCGAACGTATTGACTGTCGGTGGTGAGGATGACATTGCACGGCTCTTTGAGGGTTTTCAGAGCGACGATGGTGGCCATCATTTCCATGCGGTTATTGGTGGTGAGCGTGTAGCCCTTAGCTAAGGTTTTTTCGGTTTGCTTGTAACGCAGCACGATGCCGTAGCCCCCAGGCCCCGGGTTGCCTAAACAAGAGCCATCAGTGAAAATTTCCACCTGTTTCGTCATGATTTGATACTATTGGGTTAAGCATATTATTGGCATAGTCTGACACACATTTTGTTATGAATACTAGCAACAATTCAAACCAGCATCGTATTGTCGTTCTCGATACCGAAACGACAGGTATGAACCGTGAAGGTGGCCCTCACTATCAAGGGCATCGGATTATCGAAATCGGTGCGGTTGAGATCATTAACCGTAAACTGACAGGACGACATTTTCACGTTTACATCAAGCCAGATCGTGAGATCCAACCTGATGCGGTGGAAGTCCATGGTATTACCGACGAGTTCTTGGTTGATAAGCCAGACTATCGCGATGTACACAGTGAATTTCTCGAGTTCATTAAAGGCGCGGAACTGGTCGCACACAATGCGCCCTTCGACGTCGGCTTTATGGACCATGAGTTTGCAATGCTCGACGCCAGCATTGGCAAGACGGTCGATTACTGTAAAGTGACCGATACCCTGGCCATGGCGAAGAAGATCTTCCCGGGCAAGCGGAACAACCTCGACATCTTATGTGATAGATACGGTATTGATAACTCACATCGAACCTTGCACGGCGCATTGCTCGATGCGGAGATTCTCGCCGATGTCTATTTGTTGATGACGGGCGGACAAACCTCATTGCAATTTAACGCAGGAAGCGCCAATGATAGTGGCGGTGAAGAGATAAAACGTGTCGCCAGCGGACGGAAACCGCTAAAGGTTTTGCATGCTTCTGCCGATGAATTAGAAGCCCACCAAAATAGATTAGATATTGTCGAGAAAAGCGGAAGCTGTCTCTGGCGTCAGTAGGAGAAAGGATGTTGAGGAACTGGATTGCAGTCATAGCCCTATTTTGGAGTGCGCTTGCTGTTAGCGCAGATGGTTCCTCAATGTCTCTACTCGATAACCGTTTTCGCGTTGATCCGTCGATCAAACAGATCACCTTTGTGATTTACCGGGCGCAAAGTTCACAGCCGGTGGTATTGGTGCGCCCTGATGGTAAAAAGTACTACGCTTGGCGCAGCCCAGATAACGTACGTTGGTATCAGGAGTCATCGATGGATATTATTTCTATTGATAATCCGATGCCAGGTCCTTGGCAAGCCATTGGTAAAGTCACACCGAAAAATAAAATTAAGCTCATTTCCCACCTTGAGCTGTCTACCGACATGTTACCTAACCGCCTGTATCAAGGTGAGTCACTCAAATTTAATGCGCGCTTGACCTCTGATGGCGAGCCACTTGTGCTCAGAGACTTTCTCGACCGAGTCAAACTCAAAGTCACCTTCACTAAGTTTATTGAGAATGAAGAGACATTAGTCAAAGAGGCACGGCCGATTCCAGAGGTGATTGGCGAGTTCGCTGACGATGGCCAAGATCTCGATGAAGTCGCCGGTGATGGTATTTTTACCGTAGGTTTGCCGATTTCTAGTGAACCGGGTAAGTACCGAGTGCGGATTACCTCTGGGAACGGGGTGTTCCTGCGCGCTCAGGAGCAAGAAGTGTTGGTCTACCCGTCACCGATTCAATCGACCTTTATCCAGTCACGTGAAGAGGGAATGAGCAACAAATTGGTGTTCTCTGGTGAGCAAGGGATGATAAAACCAGGCTCCATCGCTGGGCACGTCGAACATATTAGCCCCAACGAAGACAAACTGACGGTGCAAGGCTCATCGGAACCAGAGAGTAGTAAGCTCGAACTGGATATTCCTTATAGCGCTGATATTGGCCTTTACTCATGGACGGGCAAAGTGTTTGCCACTGAGATGGGCTCTGAGCGTCCGCTTATTTTCCCACTGACAGAGCATACTTACAGCGTGGTTAAAGAGGTGGATATTGCCGAAACCCGTCGTTTGCAGGAAGAAGAGCGCCTGAAACAGCAGAAATTGATGGAAGAGATGCAACTGATCAAAATGCGCGAAGAGAAACGTACGCGCACTATGATTATTATCGCCGTCGGGAACATTATCGCGCTATTACTCGGTTTAGTGGTTTGGTTTATCCGCAGTAAGCTTAAAGCCAGCAAGCAAGCGATACCTGAAATGCAGCTAGAGATGCCAAAGAAGTAAACTTCTTGTCGGTTGAGGCTTCAGCGCTGCTGATAGAAACGGCAACAATATCGACGAAATCGCTGAGGTGGGGATTGGTATAACAGAGAACAGTAGATTGACTGATAAAACAAAGGGCTGCCAGCTGGCAGCCCTTTTTGATGCGAGTAGTTCAGCCGGTTACGCGACCTCTTCCATTTTAGGCGTCGGCGCGGGGAGTGGCTTTGCCGCAAGTTGCTCTGGACTAAAGTCATCGACATTAATCACATACAAACGCTGCTGCTCGGCTTGTTTCAGAAGTTCTGCCTCAGCTTTATCCAAAATGCCTTGCTCTAAACCAAGTTCTGCGACTTCATCCAAGCGCAAGAATGGACGACGTTGCCCCGTCTCTTTGCACACTTTGTCGAACAGAGGTTCGGCAGAGAGGATAACACCGAGCGCGTGCTCAATCTTACCCGCCGGGTTGAACTCGCTGGCGGTTAAGTATTGGTTGCGACCAATGCGAGAGCGTGTTTCGTTTGGTGTTTGTAAAATTTGAGCCACTTGGCTGTCCAGTTTGTCATTTGGGGCTTTACGCACACGACCAAACGGCAGAATCATCACTCTTAGCACTTTCGCCAATAGCTTGTTAGGGAAGTTAGCTAAAAACTCATCAATCGCCTGCTCGGTCTGTTTCAAGCTATCTTGCAGTCCCCAATGAACGAGCGCTAAGTCAGTCTGCTGGCGTCCTTCACTTTCGAAACGCTTCAAGGTAGCTGAACTCAAGTAGAGTTGGCTCAAAATATCCCCTAAACGAGCTGACAAGCGCTCCTTACGTTTCAGAGAGCCGCCGAGCACAGCCATTGAGATGTCGGACAAGAACGCGATGTTGGCACTGTAGCGGTTAAGCTGCTGATAGTAACGCTTGGTGGCATCACTTGTTGGCGCGCTAGAAAAGCGGCCGTCGGTAAGTCCTAGCCAGAAGCTGCGCACTAAGTTACTCAAGGTAAAGCTCACGTGACCAGCGAGTGCGGCGTCGAACTTATCCAAGGCATCTGAACTGTCAGAATAAGCAGCATTCATCTCTTCAAGTACATAAGGATGACAACGAATGGCACCTTGGCCAAAGATGATCATCGAACGAGTCAGAATGTTTGCGCCTTCAACTGTTACCGCAATAGGGGCACCTTGGTACCCTCGGGCAAGGAAGTTAGATGGACCCATACAAATGCCTTTACCGCCGACAATGTCCATCGCGTCAATGATGCTTTGTTGACCACGGTGAGTACAGTGGTATTTAACGATAGCTGAGATCACTGATGGTTTTTCGCCTAAGTCGATACCTGCAACAGTCAGGGCACTGGCTGCATCCATGACGTAAGCATTACCCCCTAAGCGTGCCAATGGCTCCTCAACCCCTTCCATGTGGCCGATAGGTTGTTTGAACTGGCGACGAATACGGGCATAAGCACCGGTTGCCAGTGCGGCTGTTTTGATGCCACCGGTTGAGTTTGAAGGTAGCGTAATACCACGGCCAACGGATAGACACTCAACCAACATACGCCAGCCTTGGCCAGCCATTTTGGGGCCACCGATAATGAAATCGAGCGGGACAAATAGATCCTTGGCGCGAGTTGGACCATTTTGGAACGGCACGTTCAGCGGGAAGTGGCGGTTACCAATTTCGACCCCTTCTAGGTCGGTTGGAATCAGCGCACAGGTAATACCGAGCTCTGGTGTCTCACCTAGCAGACCATCAGGGTCGCGCAGCTTGAAAGCAAGGCCGAGTACTGTAGCGACAGGAGCAAGAGTAATGTAACGTTTGTTCCACGTAAGGCGCATACCAAGTACTTCTTTGCCTTGCCATTCGCCTTTGCACACCACACCAAAATCCGGAATAGAGCCCGCATCTGAACCTGCTTCTGGACTGGTTAGAGCGAAACAAGGGATCTCTTTACCTTCAGCGAGGCGAGGTAGGTAATAGTCTTTTTGTTCGGTAGTACCGTAGTGTTGCAACAGTTCACCAGGGCCTAACGAGTTAGGCACGCCGACTGTCGATGACAGAACACCAGAGACACCGGTTAGCTTTTGCAACACCAAAGATTGGGCGTACGCTGAGAATTCCAAGCCACCATATTTTTTCTTGATGATCATGGCAAAGAACTTGTTGTCTTTTAGGTACTGCCAAACGTGCGGAGGCAAGTCGGCTAGCTCGTGAGTCACTTGATAATCGTTGACCATGGCACACACTTCGTTAACCGGGCCATCGAGAAACGCTTGTTCTTCAGCGCTCAGTTGCGGGTCTTTGATCTGGTGTAGTTTGTTCCAGTCAGGTTTGCCTTTGAACAGCTCGGCTTCCCACCACACGGTGCCGGCATCCAATGCCTCTTTTTCTGTTTGAGACATGGCCGGTAGCACTTTCTTGAATACTGCTAACGCTTTTTTACTGATCACTGATTGGCGCAAAGACGGCACCGCGAGCACAGCAGTGGCGGCCACATACAGCAACCAACTGACGGAACCGACACTGCCAAAAATCGACAGTAGGATCATTGTCGCCGTGAGCGCAGCAATAGAAGTAAAAAGTGAGCTGCGATGGTATAGGCAGGCAGCCAAGACGACGGTAAAGCCGAGTATTGAGAGCAAGATGTCCATATTTGTTTTCCTTTTACGACGATTATTGGTTTGTTATACGTCGATATCTAGTAAGAGGTCTAACCAGTTAAGTGTAATCAAAATATTAATAAAATGTAAAACCACCAATTGTTCAAAAAGTGATCCAGATAGAGTGATAAGTCTAAAAATGCTAAGTGGTGCCCGATTTATGCGCGCACAGAGGTGACAAAAGCGCATTTGTTCTCAACAAGCTATCGACAGCCTCGAATGTTTGGGTAAACTCTGTAAATAACGCTTTCTGTATTGATTGCAGAACCCCTATTACAACGATTAGAGACAAACCTATGTACCAGGATTTAATTAAAAGTGAATTGACGGAAGCGGCTGACGTACTGAATAAGTTTTTGAGCGATGCGCAAAATATCGCTCAGATTGAAGCAGCAGCGAAAATGATTGCTGATTCCTTTAAGCAAGGGGGGAAAGTGCTCTCTTGTGGTAACGGCGGCTCTCACTGTGACGCCATGCACTTCGCAGAAGAGCTAACAGGGCGTTACCGAGAAAACCGTCCTGGTCTGCCTGGCATTGCGATTTCAGACCCAAGTCACCTTTCATGTGTGAGCAACGACTTTGGCTATGACTATGTTTTCTCTCGCTATGTCGAAGCGGTTGGCGTAAAAGGAGACGTACTGTTTGGTTTGTCGACATCTGGTAACTCGGGCAACATTCTAAAAGCCATTGAAGCGGCGCAAGCGAAAGGAATGAAAACCATTGCGTTGACCGGTAAAGATGGCGGCAAAATGGCTGGACTCGCTGATATCGAAATTCGCGTGCCACATTTTGGCTATGCGGATCGCATCCAAGAAATTCATATTAAGATCATCCATATCGTGATCCAATTGATTGAAAAAGAGATGGAAGCATAGTCCAACACCAACAGAAGCAGTATCGGCAGTGATGCCGATACTGAGGTTTGCTAAGGAGAGTCGTAAACCATGTGTGAATTGCTCGGAATGAGCGCCAACGTACCAACTGATATCTGTTTCAGTTTTACTGGCCTGATGCAGCGAGGAGGGAAGACCGGCCCGCACCGCGATGGTTGGGGTATCACCTTCTATGAAGGAAAAGGCTTTCGTAACTTTAAAGACCCAAACCCAAGTTGCCAGTCGAAAATTGCCGAATTAGTACAAAACTACCCGATAAAAAGCCGCGCAGTCATTAGCCATATTCGCCAAGCCAATCGTGGTGGCGTGAATTTAGAGAACACCCACCCGTTTACGCGAGAATTATGGGGACGCTACTGGACCTTTGCCCACAATGGTCAACTGAGTGACTATCAAGATTTGCATACCGGGCGCCATCGTCCTGTCGGCCAAACCGATAGCGAGCTTGCCTTCTGTTGGCTACTGAAACAGATGGAAGACCGTTACCCAGAACCACCGCAAGATATGATCGGAGTGTTTCGTTTTGTCGCGCAGTGCTGTGAGCTGCTAAAGCAGAAAGGTGTGTTTAATATGCTGCTTTCCGATGGTGAGTATGTGATGACTTATTGCACCAATCACCTCTATTGGATCACTCGCCGTGCGCCGTTTGGCAAAGCCTCTTTGATTGATGAAGACGTAGAAATTAACTTCCAAGAAGAGACCACACCCAATGACATTGTCTCTGTGATTGCTACCCAACCGCTGACTGACAATGAGCAGTGGCACCGAATGAAACCGGGTGAATTCGGCATTTTGCACTTTGGTGAGATTGTTGATGGCAACGCCGATCAGTTAACCGATGTGCCATTTGCTCCGAAGAAGGTCGCCAGCCAAGCGCCCACCGAGCCACTGGAGTAGCTTAAAGAGTGCTTCTCGCATAAAAAAGGCCGATGTTTCCATCGGCCTTTTGCATTTCTCGCTGTCAGCTTAAGCAATTTGAGCTTTAACGTGTTCAACGATGTCCGCCATTGCAACTGGTGTTTTTTCACCAGTACGACGGTTTTTATACTCGAAGTTGCCTTCTTTCATGCTGCGGTCACCGATGATGATGGTGTGCGGCACGCCAATCAGCTCCATATCCGAGAACATCACGCCTGGGCGCTCTTTGCGGTCATCAAACAGCACATCAATACCTAGAGCCGTTAGCTCAGCGTATAGCTTTTCAGCCGCTTGCTGCACTTCTTCTGACTTGTGCATGTTCATCGGAACAATAGCCACTTGGAACGGAGCCAGTGCGTCAGGCCAGATGATGCCGTATTGATCGTGGTTTTGCTCAATCGCCGCTGCCACGACTCGGGTAATACCAATACCGTAACAGCCCATCTCTAGGATAGTGTTCTTGCCATCAGGACCAAGTACACCACAGTTCATCGCTGCCGAGTAGGTATTGCCTAGCTGGAAAATATGACCCACTTCGATACCGCGTTTAAGCTGAATGGTACCTTGACCACATGGGCTAGGGTCGCCTTCAACCACATTGCGCAGGTCTTCAACTTGACCAAGCTCGACATCACGACCCCAGTTAATGCCAAAGTAGTGTTTGTCATCAATGTTGGCACCAGCGCCAAAATCACTCATAACAGCAACGCTGCGGTCAACGATGAAAGGCAGTTTAAGACCGACTGGGCCAAGTGAGCCTGGGCCTGCACCGATCAGCGCACGAATTTCTTCTTCCGATGCCATCTCGAGTGGTGCGGCGACTTGAGCAAGGTTCTCCGCTTTCACTTCGTTAAGCTCGTGATCGCCACGAATAATCAGCGCAATAATCGGCGCTTCCATTTCGTCCGAGGCTTTTACAAATAGCGTCTTAACGGTTTTTTCAATCGGTAGCTCAAACTGTTCAACCAGCTCTGCGATGGTTTTCGCGTTTGGCGTATCGACTAAAGTCATCTCTTGAGTCGGTGCGGGTGCTGCATCGGCTGGAGCTAGGGCTTCTGCTTTTTCAATGTTGGCCGCGTAATCTGACTCAGTTGAGAAGGCGATAAGATCTTCACCGCTTTCAGCCAGTACGTGGAACTCTTGTGAGCCACTGCCACCAATCGCGCCGCTGTCAGCAAGAACTGGACGGTAGTCTAAGCCCATGCGGTCGAAAGCTTTGCAGTACGCGTCGTGCATCGCATCGTAGGATTTTTGCAAGCCCTCTTTATCGATGTCGAAGCTGTACGCATCCATCATCGAGAACTCACGAGAGCGCATAACGCCAAAGCGCGGACGACGTTCATCACGGAACTTGGTTTGAATTTGGTACAGGTTAAGCGGTAGCTGTTTGTAAGAGCTCACTTCATTACGCACCAAGCTAGTGATCACCTCTTCTGCCGTTGGGCTAAGCACAAACGGACGCACATGGCGGTCAGTAAAGCGAAGTAACTCAGGGCCCATCTTCTCTGATCGACCGGTTTCTTCCCATAGTTCAAACGGCTGCACAACGGGCATCAAGGTTTCGACTGCACCTGCATTATCGATTTCTTGACGAACGATGTTTTCGACTTTACGCAACACACGTAGACCGGTAGGCAGCCAAGTATAAAGACCTGAAGCCAGCTTACGGATCATACCTGCTCGTAGCATGAGCTGGTGGCTCACTACTTCTGCGTCGTTTGGAGTCTCCTTCAGAGTAGAAAGAAGATAGTTACTGGTACGCATTCTATGGTATCCGTTTCTAATGTTTGACAGACATTCCCTATCTACACAGGGAATAAAGTTAGCCGCCTATAATATCAGCCATTTGGCTTTGTCAAAAGCGTTCAATCGCGGTAACCGTTACTAAGTTGTCTGCGACGATAAATTTAACGTTTAGATCGAACAAGTTGACCGCGTACTCTTTGCTATCGGGCTTGGCTCTCTTGTAGGCCGGGCGGGGGTCTTGCGCCAGTACTTGCTCTATTACTTTCGCTTCCATCTCTTGTTGTGGGCGCAGTTTGAGTACAGCTAGAGCCTCTGCTGAGAAACTGACAGTGAGCGTGGTTGGCTCGTGTTCCGCGTAGCCGCCACTGGCTTCGTTCACCTGGTCGCTGTAAGGGATATAGGGTTTGATATCGACAATAGGGGTGCCATCCACTAAGTCGACACTGCCAAGATCTAAATAGATCTGCTCTCCTTGTTTGGTTACCCCTTTGACTTCTACCGCAGACATGCCGATGCCATTGGGCCTAAAGGTTGAGCGTGAAGCAAATACACCAATACGTTCATTACCGCCCAGTCTGGGTGGGCGCACGGTTGGTTTCCATCCGGCTTGTAAATTCTGGTCAAACAGAAAGAGTAACCAGACATGAGAGAACTGTTCGATGCCTCTCAGTGCTTCTGGGCAATTGGCTTTTCCGAGTAACTTAACGCGAGAGCACGCGGCGGGCACTAAACGTGGCTGACGTGGTACGGCGAATTTCTCTTTATACGGGCTTTCAATAAAACCGATTGGCTCTATGGAATACATGATGTTTGCACTCTGGGACAACTTATTCAGCAAAAGTAACACAAAAAAAGCTTGTAAATCTTGTTGATAATGATTATTAATTAATATGTTATAACATAACATTTGAGGTAGATTAACTATGCAAGCGAATATCCACCCTGAGTATCGAACGGTTGTGTTTCACGATACCAGTGTCGATGAGTATTTTTTGATTGGCTCAACGTTACAAACCAATCGCACTATCGAATGGAGTGATGGCAAAACCTATCCCTATTTCACAGTTGAGGTCTCGTCGAAGTCTCATCCTTTCTATACCGGCAAACAACGCGTGGTTCAGAAAGAAGGGCGCGTGGCTAACTTCAGACGTCGTTTTAGTCAGTTTGAACAAGGAAATAAGTAGATGAAAGTGGTCAAATCGTTGAAAAGTGCCAAGAGTCGTCACCCTGATTGCCAAGTCGTCAAAAGAAGAGGGCGTCTGTATGTGATATGCAAAGCTAACCCTAGGTTTAAAGCGGTACAGAAATAGTGCGCTATTCCTGTAAACACGTTGTTACTATCGTCGATTAGTGCAAGCCGATTCACCTCTTCTCACGTTAAGTTGCGCTCAATGTTTTGTTGGGCGTTTTTTTGTTTTGCGTCAACGGCCGGCTGTTCTATTAATCAATAAGTTACCGAACAACATATAAACAGTACGTATGGTTTGATACGAACTATAATTTTATTTTTTGCTTTATAACTGAAGTTATTTGCTAATTATTTGTGCATTGGGCGTTAAAAAATATGATCATTTACACATTTGGTAACATTTTGTATTTCTAATTGAGTGTTTTGTCGAGTACCCTCTCGCCGGCATTTGGAACATTTTTGTCACATTTGCATAGGAAAAACTACAAGGAGGGAACAGATGAGTTCATCTGCTTCGATTAAACAAAATTCACCTAAGAAGCCGCTATTTACGCGTTTCTTAGACGCTGTTGAATATTTGGGGAACCTATTGCCCCATCCAATCACTCTATTTGCTATCTTCTGCTTAGCGATCTTGGTCCTATCTGGTATTGCGGGCTTTTTTGAAGTAGCAGTCATGGATCCTCGCCCTGAGGGTGCCAAAGGTCGTGCCGCAGATGGCATGATTCATGTCGTTAGCCTGCTTAATGCAGACGGTCTAGAGCTCATTGTTACCAATCTCGTTAAAAACTTTGTGGGCTTTGCACCGTTAGGTACCGTTTTAGTGGCCATGCTGGGTGTAGCGATCGCTGAGTACTCGGGTCTGTTGTCTGCTGCGATGCGTGGCATGGTGATGGGTGCGTCAAAGCGTATGGTCACGGTGACTGTGGTGTTTGCGGGTATTATCTCTAACACGGCGTCTGAGCTGGGTTACGTGGTATTGATTCCGCTAGCGGCGATGCTATTCCACTCACTTGGTCGTCACCCACTTGCTGGTTTGGCGGCAGCGTTTGCCGGTGTTTCTGGCGGTTACTCGGCTAACCTATTGATTGGTACTGTTGATCCACTGCTGTCTGGTATTACAGAAACTGCAGCGCAAATGATCGATCCGACTTACACCGTTGGGCCAGAAGTGAACTGGTACTTCATGTTTGTATCGACGTTCTTTATTGCCGGAATGGGTGCGTTCGTTACTGAGAAAATCGTTGAGCCGAAACTGGGCAAATACAACGATGAAGAAGCATCGGAAGATCTATCGCAAGATAAGATGGGTAAGCTGAGCGAGATCGAGAAGAAAGGTCTCAAGCTCGCGGGTGTTGCTGTTCTTGTTGTATCGGCACTCCTTGCGTGGACGATTGTTCCTGCTGACGGTATTCTGCGCTCTGATACCGGCACGGTCGCTGGCTCGCCATTCCTTAAGAGTATTGTTGCCTTTATCTTTGTGTTCTTTGCGATTCCAGGCTTTGTCTACGGCAAAGTGGTTGGCACAATGAAGACTGACCGCGACGTGATTGATGCAATGGCCAAGTCTATGTCTTCGATGGGCATGTACATTGTACTGGTGTTCTTCGCAGCTCAATTTGTTGCATTTTTCAAGTGGACTAACTTCGGGCAAGTATTCGCGGTTGCTGGTGCTAGCTTCCTACAAGAGATTGGTTTGACTGGCCCGATGCTGTTCTTCGCATTTATCCTGATGTGTGGCTTCATTAACCTGATGATCGGTTCAGCTTCGGCACAGTGGGCAGTCACAGCGCCTATCTTCGTGCCTATGCTAATGCTGGTAGGTTACGCGCCAGAGACTATCCAGGCGGCGTACCGTATCGGTGACTCAACCACCAACATCATTACGCCGATGATGAGCTACTTCGGTCTGATCTTGGCTGTGGCAACTCGTTACATGAAGAACCTAGGTATCGGTACGCTGATCGCGACCATGCTGCCGTACTCAATCTGCTTTATCGTTGGTTGGAGTCTGCTGTTCTACCTTTGGGTGTTTGTGTTTGGTCTACCTGTTGGTCCTGGCGCAGCAACTTACTACACACCTTAATTTTCAGGTTAAACTTAATTTCATCAAAGCCGGAGCAGTGAGCTCCGGCTTTTTTACGCGTGGAGCATACCAAGGCTCGGTTTGACAAGCGTCGAGAGGCGACTTTACTTATGAGAGTACAGCGGATTACAAAGTAGACTTTGGATGGTCGGATGCTGGGAAGTCGGCGAGGTAGACGAATGAGGCAGTTTCTACAGCGATTAACATCTTTTTGTGTGATGGCCTGCTTACCTGCGTTCGCGCAAACGCCTATTCAACTGGTAACGCTCGACTACCCACCTTATATCGAATTTCGTCAGGATAAACTGTCAGGAGTTGCGATCAAATTGGTGGAGTCGATATTTGCAGAGCTTAATCAACCTATCACTATTGAAGTTTTGCCTTGGGCTAGGGCGTTGAGTTTAGTTGAGTATGGCCGAGCAGATGCCATTTTTACCGCTTTCAAAACACCAAGCCGAGAGCGTTTTGCACACTTCAGTGATCAGGTGTTGTTCGTTCAAAATATCAGTTTAGTTGTCCGTTCATCTTCTTCGATAGCCAGCCAAGATTTTTTTACCCAAGATCATTCGACTCTGGCGCTTTGTGTGGTCAATCGAGTGAGTTATGGCAATCAGTTTGACAATTTACTTGTTGAGAATCGATTTCGTCGTGTTTTTAAACGCGACAGTGCAGAGGAATGTGCTCGCTTAGTCAGAGCGGGAAGAGTTGATGTTTGGGTCAACAATGAGTTTGGAGCGCGAAGTATTTTGGTTACCGAGGGGCTTGAGCAAGAGTTGCAGGTTTTGTCTCCTCCATTGGAGGCTACGGCAAGCTATATCGCTTTTTCTCAGCGGCGTGGTCATCAAGCTTTGCTCAAGCGGTTTGATGAGGTTTTGCGGCAGATGAAGCAAGATGGTCGTTATCAAGCGTTAATCGATGCCTATTTTCAACAGTTGCGCCAGCAGCGAAAATAAAAGGCTGACACAGAATGTCAGCCTTGAGCAAAATGGGAGTGAACGCCGGGAATTACCAGCCTTTTACTACGCCGCCTTGGAAAATGTCAGAGGCTGCTTGGTAAACCTCGTCGGTTTGGTAAGCCTTGACGAAGTTTTGTACATTCTCAGCTTGGACATTGTCTTCACGAGCCACAATCAGGTTAACGTATGGAGACTCTTTATCTTCAACAAAAACGCCGTCTTTTTGAGGAGTTAGGTTGATTGAGCTCGCGTAAGTCGTATTGATTACTGACAGCGCTACATCATCCAGTGAGCGTGGAAGCTGAGCAGCGTCTAGCTCTACGATAGTGATGTTTTTTGGGTTCTCAACGATATCGCGTACCGTGGCTAGTAGACCCACATTTTCACGTAGCTTGAGTAGACCTTGCTGTTCAAGAAGTAGCAGTGAACGACCTAGGTTGGTCGGATCGTTTGGTACCGCGATACGAGCGCCATCTTGGATCTCGTCCACAGATTGAACTTGCTTAGAGTAACCTGCAATTGGGTAAACAAACGTGTTGCCAGCAATCGTTAGTTTGTAACCACGGTCTGCCACTTGCTGATCTAGATATGGCTTATGTTGGAACGCATTGATATCGATTGAACCATCATCAAGCGCTGCGTTTGGCGTCACGTAATCTGTGAAAGTGACCAGTTCAACATCAAGACCATACTGCTCTTTCGCGACTTTCGCTGCCACTTCTGCTACTTGTGCTTCTGCGCCAGCCATGACACCCACTTTGATTTTGCTGGTGTCTGCCGCTTGCTCACCACAGCCTGCTAGAACGAGTGCCGACGCTGCGGCTGCGATAGTCAAAAGACCTTTAAGACTGAATTTCATCACTATCTCCTTATGAATAAATCTGTGAATTTATAATTTATTGGTTGTTTATCTGTGGTCAACACGACGAACGATCGCATCACCAATGGATTGAATAATTTGTACCAGCACAATCAGCATCACTACCGTTACGGCCATGATCACCACATCATAGCGGTGGAATCCGTAGCGAATTGCCACATCGCCAAGACCGCCGCCACCCACCGTACCTGCCATCGCTGAGTAGCTGACTAGGGTGACCAGTGTAATGGTCACTGAGTTGACTATAGTTGGCATCGCTTCTGGCAGTAGCACTTTGCTGATGATCTGCATCGGCGTCGCGCCCATAGATTGCGCTGCTTCGACTAAGCCGGTAGGCACTTCCAATAGCGCACCCTCAATTAAGCGAGCAACAAATGGGATTGCGCCAATCGTCAGTGGCACAATGGCCGCTGTTGTGCCGATAAAGGTGCCGACCAACAGCTTTGTGACCGGAATGATTGCCACCATCAACACTAAGAAAGGCACAGAGCGTCCAATGTTGACGATAGCGCCAAGCACACTGTTTAACTTGGTGTTTTCTAGCAGACCGCCCTTTTTAGTAGTGTGTAGAATAACCCCGAGAGGAATGCCTACCGCAAAGCCAACAATCCCAGCAACGGCCACCATGTATAGGGTTTCCCAGGTTGCACCGAGCAGCAACTTGCTGTTAAGGCTTAACCACTGTGAAATTTCATTAAAGGACATAACCCAGCACCTCTACTTTTACGTTGTGGTCACGCAGGAACTCAATGGCTGCGTTGTCATCTTGTTCATTACCAAATAGTTCAGCCACCATCATGCCGAACTTGACGCCGCCCGCGTAGTCGAGATCTGAACTTAAAATAGAGACATCGATGTTAAATTTGCGTGCGATTTGAGTCATAAGTGGCGCATCCACGGTTGCGCCGGTGAATTCAAGGCGCACCAGCGGGTA
Source organism: Vibrio sinaloensis (assembly GCF_023195835.1). Classification (NCBI taxonomy): domain Bacteria; kingdom Pseudomonadati; phylum Pseudomonadota; class Gammaproteobacteria; order Vibrionales; family Vibrionaceae; genus Vibrio; species Vibrio sinaloensis. The sequence goes on from NZ_CP096199.1 coordinate 707,702, forward strand.
ACTGCCTTCAACACGAGTCGGTTGCAGACGTGCTTGGTAATCTTCGGGAATCGATAGATCCAGCGTAGAACGAATAAACTCATGAGCCAGGTCTGTTTTCGGGTGAGCAAATATCTCCCCGACGGTGCCTTTTTCAACCAACTCGCCACCGCCAATGATCGCCACTTGATGACAGATGCTTTTCACAACGTCCATCTCATGGGTAATTAACAGCATGGTGATGTTGAGTTTGCGGTTGATCTCTTTTAGCAGTTCTAAAATCGATTGTGTGGTGGCCGGATCGAGCGCACTGGTCGCTTCATCACACAGCAGAACTTTAGGATCCGATGCGAGTGCACGCGCAATCGCCACACGCTGCTTCTGACCGCCACTTAGGTTTGCTGGGTAGCTTTCGTGTTTGTCGGCCAAACCGACCAGTTTTAGCAGTTCGGTGACTTTGGATTCGATTTGCGTTTTATCTTTACCCGCTAACTCCAGCGGCAGTGCGACGTTGCCAAACACTGTGCGTGAAGAGAGTAAGTTAAAGTGCTGAAAGATCATGCCAATGTTACGACGCGCTTCGCTCAATTGAGATTTGCTCAGTTGAGTAAGGTCGACACCGTCTACCACAATTGAGCCGCTGGTAGGGGCTTCAAGCATGTTTACACAGCGAATAAGGGTACTTTTCCCTGCTCCTGATGAGCCAATAACACCAAAAATGGTTCCCTGAGGAATGGTCAGGTTGATCTCTTTCAAGGCGTGAATCTCCTTATTGCCTTGATAGAAAACCTTATTTACTTGATTAATTTCAATCATTGAGAAACCCGTTATCAGTTTGGATGAGCAGCAGATGATTATGTTGAGCTACATCTCATTTAGTAGAGGATGCTATGGGTTTGTGGTTTTAGTGTCAATAGATATTTTTACGTCTAGACGTCTAAACGTATTTTTCGCTAAAACCAATCGGAATGAGTTAGTCATGAATGACATATAGCGACTGGCTTGATGCCGTCAAGATGGCATATTGAAGTGACTCAGGTATAATCTGAGTAATAAAACTAGTGAAATGAGAAACATATTTTGGCCAAACCCGCAGTCTTTTTAGATCGTGACGGCGTGATTAATGTCGACCACGGTTACGTCCATGATGAACATGACTTTGAGTTTATCGATGGGGTATTTGAAGCCGCTAAACAGTTGAAACAGATGGGTTATCAACTTGTTCTGGTGACTAATCAGTCCGGTATTGCCCGTGGTAAGTTCAGTGAAGATCGCTTTCTGTCTCTGACTCAATGGATGGATTGGAACTTTGTCGACAATGGGGTTGAGTTCGATGGGATTTATTATTGCCCACATCATCCAGAGCATGGGGTTGGTAAATACAAAGAAGATTGCGATTGTCGTAAACCTAAACCCGGTATGTTTTTCTCAGCACGTGATTTTCTAAAGATTGATATGGAAAATTCGGTCATGGTGGGCGACAAAGCAGAAGATCTTATGGCTGCCGAAGCCGCTGGCGTCGGGACCAAAATCTTGGTCCGCACCGGTAAGCCAGTTACCGAGAAAGGCCAGGCCCTTGCCACAGTGGTGCTAGACAGCATTAAAGAAGTCCCTGCTTTTCTAGCGAAATAGTTTGACTATAGAGCCGCCAGTGCGGCTTTTGTTTTGTCTGGAGGTGACTATGCTACGTTTGCTAACCGCATTCGCACTTACGGGGATGCTTATCGGCTGTGCTGATGATCGCGTGGTGAGAGAAGAGGTGTTTCAAGGCGATTTTCTTTTCTATCAATGCGAATCTCAATACACTTTCCAAGTGGCTTATATGCCCAATACCCCAGCGGCATTGTTGCGCACAGAGCGAGGGGATTTTCGTCTTATGCAAGTGGCGTCCGGCTCTGGGACCAAATATATCCTTGATGATCAAACCACCGAAAAACCCAACCCGAACACTCTTTACACTAAGGGCAACCAAGCTCGTCTAGAGGTTGGGCGGCAGGTACACAAAAATTGCCTTACCCAGTAATTGCTTTACTATTGGGGGAAAACGGCGCCACTATGTTGGCGCTATATTTAACAAAATCAGTAGGCTATGACTAAGAAACTCACTATTCTTGATATTGCTCGTTTGTCTGGTGTCGGTAAATCGACTGTCTCGCGCGTGTTGACCAATGACCCTAAAGTCAAGCCTGAAACTCGGGCTAAAGTCGAGCAGGTGATCCAAGAGTCTGGTTATGTACCGTCCAAATCGGCGCAGTCGATGCGGGGCGGCAGTCAGAAAGTGGTTGGTGTGATTATCTCGCGTCTGGACTCTCCATCGGAAAACAAGGCTGTCAGCAGTATGCTCTCAACGCTGTATGCCGCTGGCTACGATGTGGTGATCATGGAGAGTCAGTTTGACCGCTATAAGACCAATGAACACCTAGACGTGTTAAAAAAACGCAGTGTTGATGGTGTTATCGTGTTTGGCTTTAGTGATTTTGACCTCTCTAAGCTTGCCAGTTGGAACAACCACAGTGTGGTGATTGCCATGGATACTCAGCAGGTCTCATCGATCAATTACGATAACAACCAAGTTATCGTTAAAGCGTTGCAATACCTAGAGGGCAAACAGCTTTCTCAAATCGCATTTATCGGCGTTGATCCGAGTGATAAAACCACAGGTCAGGTTCGTTTAGCGGCGTATCTAAACTGGTGTCAGCAAAAAGGGCTAACGCCCAATCATCGCACAGGGCAACTCAGTCATGAGAGTGCCTATCTACTGGTCGACGATGTGCTGACAGACAAAACCCAAGCCATTGTTTGTGCAAGCGATACCCTAGCCTTGGGGGTGATCAAGCGGCTGCAAGAACTCAACCGAGAAGACGTGGTCGTGACCGGGGTGGGGGGCAATGAGCTGCTCTCATTCCTGTTTCCCAAAGTGTTCAGTATTGACCCTGGGTATGCTTTAGCAGGAGAGAAGGCTGCTAAGTTATTGATATCTCAAATTAATGGTGAAATTGACAAGATTCACCTAACCCAAGAACCTATCTCAATTTAAGTCATTATTTTCAAACTGTTTTAAAATTATACTGTGATCTCATTCAATTAATGGGACTGTTCCCATTTTTATCTTTCGATAGATCTGACACTATAATAATCATAAATGGGAATGTTCCCATAAATATAAAAGTAAACCTGTCAGTGTGAACTGAACAAGAATGAGAATCCAATTAGGGTGGACATGGATATGAGTAAGATTGCGAAACAAGAAGTGGAGCGTCTGATTGAGTTAGTCGGTGGACGTGACAACATCGCTAGCGTCAGTCACTGCCTAACGCGACTACGTTTTGTATTGAACCAAACAGATAAAGCGGACCAAAAAGCGCTGGAAGCCTTGCCGATAGTCAAGGGCTGCTTCACCAATGCGGGTCAGTTTCAGGTGGTTATCGGGACTGAAGTCGATGAAGTGTACAAGGTATTGATTGAGCTGTCTGGTAAGAGTGAGGCATCAAAAGACGAAGCCAAGCTCGCAGCACGTCAAAACATGAACTTGCTTGAGCGCGGTATCTCCCATCTTGCTGAAATTTTTGTACCGCTGCTTCCTGCCATCATCACTGGTGGTCTAATCCTAGGCTTCCGCAATGTGATTGGTGACATCAAGATGTTTGATGGCCAATCACTCACAGAAATCAGTCAGTTCTGGGCGACGGTACACAGCTTCTTGTGGCTGATTGGCGAGGCGATTTTCTTCTTCCTACCTGTCGGTGTTTGTTGGTCTACCGTGAAAAAACTGGGCGGAACGCCGATCCTTGGTATTACCTTGGGTGTGACACTGGTTTCGCCACAGTTAATGAACGCTTACTTGATCGGTAAGCAAGCGCCTGAAGTGTGGGACTTCGGTCTGTTTGTGATTGAAAAAGTCGGTTATCAAGCCCAGGTGATCCCGGCAATGCTAGCGGGTATGGCACTGGCGTTTATTGAAACCAACTTGAAGCGAATTGTACCGTCGTACCTTTACTTAGTCGTTGTTCCGTTTGTGTCTATCATCGTCTCTGTGGTACTCGCTCACTCGCTTATCGGTCCATTTGGCCGTGTGTTAGGTGATGGCGTGGCATTTGCGGCGAAAGCAGCAATGACAGGAGATTTTGCCGTCATTGGTTCAATGATCTTTGGTTTCCTCTACGCACCATTAGTGATCACTGGTATCCACCACACGACTAACGCAGTTGACCTACAACTGATGCAAGATTTAGGCGGCACGCCAATCTGGCCTCTGATTGCGCTATCTAATATTGCTCAAGCGTCTGCGGTAGTGGGTATCATTATTATCAGTAAAAAGCATGGTGAGCGTGACATTTCAGTACCTGCCGCTATCTCTGCTTACCTTGGGGTTACTGAGCCTGCCATGTACGGCATTAACCTTAAATACAAGTTCCCGATGTTAAGCGCGATGATTGGTAGTGCCATTGCCGCAGCGATATGTGGAAGTGCGGGTGTGATGGCGAACGGTATCGGCGTCGGTGGTTTGCCAGGTATTCTCTCTATCCAGCCACAGTTTTGGGGAATCTATGCGATTGCCATGCTGGTAGCCATCGCGCTTCCTGCCGCGTTGACTCTGTTCTTCTACAAGCGTGCTCAATCAAAAGGCGAGTTAGAGCCAGTCAGCGCCTAATCAAGACAATCACTCTTTAGGAGCGGCCATTGCCGCTCCTGTTATTCAGCAAATTTTCGGTAAGTGAGTTCAGTCATGACAGTCATCACTCAGGATCCTAACTGGTGGAAAACCGCCTCGATTTATCAGATCTATCCAAAGAGTTTTTGTGACAGTGGGAGCAAAGGTACGGGCGATATTCAGGGGATCATTTCTAAGCTGGACTATCTCAAGCGCTTAGGTGTCGATGCGATTTGGTTAACCCCGGTTTATCAGTCTCCCATGGTCGACAACGGTTACGATATCTCCGATTACTACGCAATCAATCCAGATTTTGGCACTATGGCCGACTTTGACCAACTGCTTGAACAAGCCCATCAACGTGGATTGCGCATCATCATGGACATAGTGGTCAACCATACCTCGACTGAACATCACTGGTTTCAGTCGGCGCTGGGCGATAAACAGAGTCCTTATCGCGACTACTACATTTGGCGTGACCCTGTTGATGGGGAAGTACCGAATAACTGGCAATCGAAATTTGGCGGCAGCGCTTGGGCGCTCGATGAAGCCACTGGTCAATACTATCTGCACTTGTTTGCCAAACAGCAGGCTGATTTGAATTGGGAGAACCCTAAAGTCAGAGCCGAAGTAAAAGAGGTGATCAGCTACTGGGCTGAAAAAGGGGTTGATGGCTTCCGTCTAGACGTGATTAACCTGATTTCGAAACAGCAAGATTTTCCTAATGATGATATCGGTGATGGTCGCCGATTCTATACCGATGGGCCGCGCGTTCATCAATACTTACAAGAGATAAGCCAAGCGGTATTTCAGAAATATGGTAGCGTGACCGTGGGTGAAATGTCGTCGACAACGCTTGAGCATTGTCAGCAATACTCTTCACTCGATGGCAAAGAGCTGTCGATGGTGTTCAATTTCCACCACCTTAAAGCCGACTATCCGAATGGCGAAAAGTGGACCAAAGCGCCGTTTGACTTTTTGCAACTGAAACAGATTTTTAATCACTGGCAAACCGGGCTTAACGGCAAAGGGTGGGGAGCGCTTTTTTGGTGTAACCACGATCAGCCGCGTGTGGTCAGCCGTTTGGGTAACGATAACCAGTACCGCGTCGAGTCGGCTAAGATGCTGGCGGCGTCGATACATATGATGCAAGGCACACCTTACATCTACCAAGGCGAAGAAATTGGCATGACCAATCCAGGTTACACCTCGATTGAGCAGTATCGTGATGTCGAAAGTACCAACATGTATGACATCATGGTCAATCAACAAGGTGTCGATCCACAGACAATGCTAGAGATATTGGCTCAAAAATCACGTGATAATTCGCGCACGCCAATGCAATGGAACAAAGAACCCTATGCTGGCTTCTCCAAGGGGCAGCCTTGGCTTGAAGTTGCAACCAATTATCGTGAACTTAATGCGTTGCAAGCAGAGCAAGACCCGAGTTCGGTGTTCTATTTTTATCAAAAGCTGATTGAGCTGCGCAAAGAAGTGAAGGTGATCACCACTGGCGATTATCTTGATCTCTATCCAGACCACTGCGCAGTGTTTGGTTACCAGCGTTGTTCGTCTGAGCAAACGCTCATCTGTTTAAACAACTACTATGGCGAACAAGCCGAATGTGTGCTGCCAAGTGATTTCGATGTTGCTAAGGCACGTTATCTATTGGGTAACTATCAAGACTTACCTCAAGAGGTCAATGAGCTGCAGAAGTTAAGACCATACGAGACGCGTATTTTGCTCTTAGAAAACTAACCCCCCCTTAAAGTGTTAGTTAACTTACGCCCCGCGAGTCGGGGCTTTTTTATGCGGAGCGAGAAAGAGAAACCCATATGCCCATATCATAGGTACAAAAAAACCAGCTCGATGAGCTGGTTTTTTTAATATGGTGGAGGGGGACGGATTCGAACCATCGAAGGCAGTGCCAGCAGATTTACAGTCTGATCCCTTTGGCCACTCGGGAACCCCTCCGGGTGTTTTATCCTTGGCAGTGTTTTCCCAACACACTGTTCAAGTGTTTCTCACAAGCTATCCCAAGGATAGTCACAAGAAAGAATATGGTGGAGGGGGACGGATTCGAACCATCGAAGGCAGTGCCAGCAGATTTACAGTCTGATCCCTTTGGCCACTCGGGAACCCCTCCAGGGTATTTTATCCTTGGCAGTGTTTTCCCAACACACTGTTCAAGCGTTTCCCACAAACTATCCCAAAGATAGTCACAAGAAAGAATATGGTGGAGGGGGACGGATTCGAACCATCGAAGGCAGTGCCAGCAGATTTACAGTCTGATCCCTTTGGCCACTCGGGAACCCCTCCAGGGTATTTTATCCTTGGCAGTGTTTTCCCAACACACTGTTCAAGCGTTTCTCACAAGCTATCCCAAGGATAGTCACAAGAAAGAATATGGTGGAGGGGGACGGATTCGAACCATCGAAGGCAGTGCCAGCAGATTTACAGTCTGATCCCTTTGGCCACTCGGGAACCCCTCCAGGGTGTTTTCTTGCTCTCAATCGGAACAAGCTTGAGACAATGTTTTCCCAACGCATTGCTCAAGTGCGGAGCGCATCATAGCAAACTCGGAAAAGCTGTAAAGAGTTTTTCGTAGAATTTTACGTTGAATGGTGCCTTTTTGGACAAGGTTGCTGGAAATTAAGCTAAAAGGCCAAACAATCAACGGTTTTCCTTACATATTATTTCTCACTCTTTACATTCCTTGACGTTTTTAAAGCGTATAACTGGCTACAATACTTAGAGTTTATTAATGCAGAATCAAAAAAACATGAAAAGTAAAATTATTCTGAGCCTTCTGTCGGTGTCTATGTTCGTCGCAGTGCCGAATGCGCAAGCCAACCGACCCGGTGCGTCAGCGGTGACGGTGGTGACAGAGCAAGTACAGACACACAAAGTGTCACAGTCGTTGGTATTGGTTGGTAAGTTAGAGGCCGAACAATCGGTGATGATCTCGTCGGAAGTAACGGGGAAAATCGACGTGATTGCGGTGAAAGCCAATCAGCAAGTGAGCAAAGACCAGATCTTAGTCAAGCTTGATGATGACAAAGCGCTCGCCGCAGTGGCAGAGGCCAGGGCCTATCTAAGAGATCAGCAGCGCGTATTGCAAGAGTACGAGCGTTTGGTGAAAAGCAATGCGATCACCCAAACGGCGATCAACGCGCAAAAAGCTGCAGTGGATATCGCTCAAGCTCGACTTGATGCCGCCAACGCCAATCTCAATGATTTACATATTAGCGCACCGTTTGCCGGCACAGTGGGTTTTATCGATTTTAGCCGCGGTAAGTTGGTTACCTCCGGTAGTGAGTTGTTGTCCTTAGATAACTTGTCGGTGATGCAGCTCGATTTGCAAGTGCCAGAGCGTTATCTAGGGCAGTTAGAAAAAGGCATGACGGTCACCGCGACGACCGCTGCTTGGCCTGGTAAAGCGTTTACTGGTGAGCTGGTGGCTATCGATTCGCGCATCAACCAGCAGACGTTAAACCTGAGAGTGCGCATCCATTTTTCTAATTCTGATTTAGCTCTTAAACCCGGCATGCTGGTGTCTGCTGATATGGACTTCCCACCGATGGAAGCGCCAATCATTCCCGTACAAGCGCTCGAGTATTCAGGGACTAAGCGCTACGTCTATGTAGTCGGCGACAACAACAAAGCCACCCGCACTGAAGTTAAGCTCGGTGCCCGAGTCGAAAACCAAGTGGTCATTGAAGAAGGCCTATCGATTGGCGATAAGATCGTTGTGCAAGGTATTGTCAATATGCGTGATGGCGTTGCCGTGACTGAGCTAACCCAAACCGCTAAATCTGAGCCGACGCAAGGGGGCAACTAATGCTGCTGTCAGATGTTTCGGTTAAACGCCCTGTGGCGGCGGTGGTATTGAGTTTACTGCTATGTGTGTTTGGTATTGTCTCGTTTAGTAAACTCGCGGTGCGAGAGATGCCGGATATTGAAAGCCCGGTGGTGTCGATCAGCACGCGCTACGAAGGGGCGTCTGCGACCATTATCGAAAGCCAGATCACCTCGGTCCTCGAAGATCAGTTATCGGGGATCAGTGGTATCGATGAGATAGAGTCGACCACGCGCAACAGTATGTCGCGCATTACCATCACTTTTGAGCTCGGTTATGACCTCAATACGGGGGTAAGCGACGTTCGTGATGCGGTGGCGCGTGCTCAACGAGCGTTGCCAGATGAAGCCGACGATCCTGTGGTCTTTAAAAATAACGGTTCTGGGCAAGCCTCACTGTACATCAACTTGAGCTCATCGGAGATGGACCGCACTCAACTGACGGATTACGTCGAAAGAGTGTTACTGGACCGTTTTAGCTTGATTTCCGGTGTGAGTTCGGTCGATGTCTCCGGTGGGCTGTACAAGGTGATGTACGTCAAGCTTAAGCCTGACCAAATGGCGGGCCGTGGCGTTACAACGACTGACATTACCACAGCGCTGCGCAATGAGAATATTGAGAGTCCTGGCGGTGAAGTGCGCAACGACCAAATCGTGATGTCGGTCCGAACTGCACGTAGCTATAACCAAGCCGAAGACTTTGAATATCTTGTGGTCAAGCGCGCGAGTGACAACACACCTATCTATCTACGAGATGTGGCAGACGTCTTTATCGGTGCCGAGAACGAGAACTCAACCTTTAAGAGTGATGGTGTGGTCAACGTCAGTATGGGGATCGTGCCGCAATCCGATGCCAACCCACTCGAAGTGGCTGAGCGTGTGCATAAGCAGGTTGACGACATTCAGCAGTTTTTGCCGGAAGGGACACGTTTAGCCATCGATTATGACTCAACCGTGTTTATCGACCGTTCTATTTCCGAAGTGTATAACACCCTGTTTATCACCGGTGGCCTAGTGATTTTGGTGCTGTACATCTTCATTGGTCAAGCAAGAGCGACCTTGATCCCAGCGGTAACGGTACCAGTGTCGCTGATCTCTTCGTTTATCGCGGCTTATTATTTTGGTTTTTCGATTAACTTGATCACCCTGATGGCGCTGATTCTATCGATCGGATTGGTGGTCGATGATGCGATTGTGGTCGTTGAGAATATTTTCCATCATATCGAAAGAGGCGAAAAACCGCTGCTTGCCGCGTACAAAGGCGCACGCGAGGTAGGGTTTGCGGTAGTGGCGACCACCTTAGTATTGGTGATGGTGTTTTTACCTATCTCCTTTATGGATGGCATGGTCGGCCTACTATTTACCGAGTTTTCGGTATTGCTTGCTATGGCTGTTATCTTTTCGTCGCTTATCGCTCTCACTCTAACCCCAGTACTAGGCAGTAAGCTGCTCAAGGCAAACGTCAAACCTAGCCGCTTCAACTTGTTTATTGAACGTATGTTTGGCCGCTTAGAGTCAGGGTATCGCCGCGCATTGACGATAGCGCTGCGCGGTAAGTGGCTGGCGCCAATCATTATCTTGGCGTGTGTAGCAGGCAGTTGGGGATTGATGCAGCAAGTGCCATCCCAGTTAACTCCGTCAGAAGACCGAGGCGTTATTTTTGCCTTTGCACGTGGAGCGGATGCGACCAGTTACAATCGCATGGCTGCGAATATGGATGAGATCGAGCAGCGCTTACTGCCACTTCTTGGTCAAGGATTCTTGAAGTCGTTCAGTATCCAATCGCCCGCGTTTGGCGGCAATGCCGGAGACCAAACTGGCTTCGTGATCATGATCTTAGAAGACTGGAGTGATCGAGATGTCACCGCTCAACAAGCGTTGGGGCAGGTGAGGAAAGCGTTGTCGGGCATCGCGGATGTGCGCATCTTTCCATTCATGCCTGGCTTTAGAGGGGGTTCTAGTGAGCCGGTTCAGTTTGTGCTTGGTGGTTCTGATTACTCTGAGCTTAAATCTTGGGCAGAAAAGCTTGAGCAGTTGGCCGAAGAGTCGCCTTATATGGAAGGGGCGGATATCAACTACTCAGAGAAAACACCAGAGCTTGTGGTCACGATTGACAAGCAGCGCGCTGCAGAGCTTGGCATCAGCGTCAAGGACATCTCCGATACCTTAGAAATTATGCTTGGTGGTAAGAGTGAAACTACTTATGTCGAGCGTGGTGAGGAGTATGATGTTTACTTGCGTGGTGATGAGAACAGCTTTAACAATGCGTCGGACTTGAGCCAAATCTACATGAGAACGGCGTCGGGAGAGTTGGTGACGCTCGATGCTGTGACCAAGATTGAGGAGGTCGCGTCTTCGATTCGTTTGTCTCACTATAACAAGCAAAAGTCTGTCACGATTACCGCAAATCTGTCGGATGGCTACACCTTGGGTGAGGCGCTCGATTATTTGGATCAGCAAGCGATAGAGCTGCTTCCTGGCGATATCTCAGTCAGCTACTCTGGGGAATCAAAAGATTACAAAGAGAACCAGTCGAGTGTATTGGTGGTGTTTGCACTGGCACTGTTAGTGGCATACCTAGTACTCGCGGCGCAGTTTGAAAGCTTTATCAACCCCTTAGTGGTGATGTTTACTGTACCAATGGGCGTATTTGGGGGCTTTCTGGGCCTGGTTGTTATGCAGCAAGGGCTCAATATCTACAGCCAAATCGGCATGATTATGTTGATTGGTATGGTCACCAAGAACGGCATCTTGATTGTCGAGTTTGCCAACCAGTTACGTGACCGTGGCATTGAGTTTGAGAAAGCGATCATTGATGCATCGGCGCGACGCTTGAGGCCGATTATGATGACGGCATTTACGACGCTAGCGGGCGCAATCCCACTGATTTTGTCCACCGGAGCTGGATATGAGAGCCGTGTTTCGGTGGGTACGGTCATCTTCTTTGGTATGGGCTTTGCGACCATAGTGACCCTGTTCGTGATTCCTGCGATGTACCGCTTAATCTCGGGACATACTCAGTCACCGGGCCATGTTGCGGCAGAGCTAGACAAAGAACTTAGCCATGATGTCAAAGCTCGAAGTTCACATGGTGAACTGAACTAGAGAACGGACTTCGTCCTGCGAGAATTTAGAACGGGCTGCGCCCTTCGAGAGGGTGGGGGGATGAGCGAGTCGAAAAGTGCAGGCAGTGCTGGCTTATTTTTTAGTCTAATTTCCTGATTTTAAAACAGAAGGGTTGACACTGTGTGTCAACCCTTCCAAGATTTTCTCGCTTCTCGCTTCTCGCTTCTCGCTTCTCGCTTCTCGCTTCTCGCTTCTCGCTTCTCGCTTCTCGCTTCTCGCTTCTCGCTTCTCGCTTCTCGCTTCTCGCTTCTCGCTTCTCGCTTCTCGCTTCTCGCTTCTCGCTTCTCGCTTCTCGCTTCTCGCTTCTCGCTTCTCGCTTCTCTCTATCCGTAATTAACCGAGTAGCGTGTTGGCTTATGATTCATCGCCAAAACTAAGTTCAATGCCACTGCACCGACGATCGACAGCAATATGGTTTGTGGTGAAACAAAAAATAGCGAGGTCACCAGGATCCCGATGTCGATCGTTAACTGCGATTTGCCTACCGAAATGCCAAATTTGTCTTGAATGAACAGGCACAGCACATTAAAGCCGCCCAAGCTTGAGCGATGGCGAAACAGAATGAGCATGCCCAATCCCATCAATAGTCCACCAGCAACGGCGCAGTATACGGGGTTAATACTATCTAGGCTGATCACAAGGTAGAGATGATCAGTAAAAATAGACACGAGCGCTCCGGAAATGGCACTGTTCACGGCAAAGCGCGAGCCAAAGCGTCGCCACGCCAGCAGGTAGAACGGGCTATTGGCAATAAAATAGAGCATGCCAAGTGATAAAGAACTGAACTGACTGACCAGCAGCGCTAAGCCGGCAGTTCCACCGGTGAGCAATGAAGCCGACTGGAGGAAGAAAAATCCTTGGGCGACAAGGAAAGTGCCGGTCAATATTGCGACCCAGTCTTCTTTACGTGAGTGTTTTTCCATCAATTTTAAATTTATACAGCAATTAATGGCGTGCATACTATTTAAAAAATGCGGATTTCGGTAGCTTGAGGGTGAAAATTAAGGTAAACCTATGTAATTATCGTTTTACGGAGTGTAAAGGAGAGAATTGACACTTTTCGCAGTGTGATCTGAGAAAAATGGTCAACATGACATTCCTTGTAAAGCATTATGAAAAAACTGCATGAGAAAAAGTGTATTTTTCTCTTTATGACGTAGATCAAATTCTGTAGAATGCGCGTCATTAGCTCGATGCAAACGTTTGCGCGAATAAAAATGCGTGGATTATTAGGGTCAAAATCAGTTTTACTACTTTAAGTCTTAATCTGAGTCAGGAGATACAGATGCTAAAGCGTGATATGAACATCGCCGATTACGATGCGGAACTGTTCGCAGCAATCCAAGAAGAAACTCTTCGCCAGGAAGAACACATTGAACTTATCGCTTCTGAAAACTACACCAGTCCACGTGTAATGGAAGCGCAAGGCTCTCAGCTAACGAACAAATACGCTGAAGGTTACCCAGGCAAGCGTTACTACGGCGGTTGTGAATACGTAGATAAAGCAGAAGCTCTTGCTATTGACCGTGCTTGTCAGCTATTTGGTTGTGAATACGCCAACGTTCAGCCTCACTCTGGTTCTCAAGCAAACAGCGCAGTATACATGGCGCTACTGAACCCTGGTGACACAGTACTTGGTATGAGCCTAGCGCACGGTGGTCACTTAACTCACGGTTCACCAGTCAACTTCTCTGGCAAACACTACAACGTTATCCCTTACGGCATCGATGAAGCTGGTCAAATCAACTACGATGAGATGGAGCAACTTGCAGTTGAGCACAAACCTAAGATGATCATCGGTGGTTTTTCTGCTTACTCACAAATCGTTGATTGGAAGCGCATGCGTGAAATCGCAGACAAAGTTGACGCTTACCTATTCGTTGATATGGCGCACGTCGCTGGTCTGATTGCTGCTGGTGAATACCCAACACCAGTGCCTCATGCACATGTTGTGACTACTACAACTCACAAGACGCTAGCAGGCCCACGTGGTGGTCTAATCCTGTCGAACGCTGGCGAAGAGATGTACAAAAAGCTTAACTCTGCTGTCTTCCCTGGTGGTCAAGGTGGCCCGCTAATGCACGTTATCGCCGGTAAAGCGGTCGCGTTCAAAGAGGCGATGGAGCCTGAGTTTAAAGCGTACCAAGCGCGCGTGGTTAAAAATGCCAAAGCGATGGTTGCTCAGTTCCAAGAGCGTGGTTACAAGATTGTGTCTAACGGCACTGAAAACCACCTGTTCCTAGTTGATTTGATCGACAAAGACATCACAGGTAAAGATGCGGATGCCGCACTTGGTGCAGCCAACATTACCGTAAACAAAAACTCAGTGCCAAACGATCCACGTAGCCCGTTTGTCACTTCTGGTATCCGTGTAGGTACACCAGCAATCACTCGCCGCGGTTTTACTGAAGACGATGCGAAAGAGTTGGCAAACTGGATGTGTGACGTTCTAGATAACATCGGCAACCAAGACGTTATCGAAGCGACAAAAGCAAAAGTACTTGAGATTTGTAAGCGTCTACCTGTTTACGCGTAATTTTCGTCATAGTTGACTCAATTTCGTTGTCGGGCATGCTCATTGACACTTGTGAACTCCGCGTGCCCTCCTAGTATTTCAGCCAACTACTTTGAAAATGAATTGAAGCCTCATCTTGTGATGGGGCTTTTTTGTATCCGTAGGAAATCGGGCGTCTGAAAGATTACTCAAGTTCGAGAAACAAAAAAGGCTGATGTGTTCACATCAACCTTTTATCAGCGCACTTTTTCTCTATTTAGGTAGGCTGAGTAGGGTGCCAGATTTACATCTAAACGAGTAGTATTTGCTACTTTCGTTAAACTTGCCTAATCCTTCACCGTCACAATAATCGATATTGATGTCACGCATCGTTTCCAAGGTGTCTTCACTGGTTAGCGCGAATTTAGAGCCATCGGAACAGACAATGCGCACTCGACCATCATCACTGACTGAGTAAATATCAACCTCGGTATTGCACAGCTCGAATGACGCTTCGCGGAAATTGTCTTGTTCGGTGTTGCTCGCACAGCCCGCCGTCACTGCAACCAACGTTGTTAGCGCTATCAGTCCAAATGTTTTCATAATAATTCCTTGGATTGTCGGTTTAATACATATCATCTTAGTAGTTGTTGCTTAAGCTAAGACTATATAACTGTGGCATCTCATTCAACAATAAAAAAGCCAGCGGTGTTCGCTGGCTTAATCAGTATCTAAAGGAGAGCGGATTAACCGACTTCAATACCTTGAGCTTGAAGATCCGCATGGTACGACGAACGAACAAATGGACCACAGGCGGCATGGGTGAAGCCAAGATCAAGGGCAATCTCTTTCAACTCGTCAAACTCAGACGGCGGCACATAACGCTCTACAGGTAAGTGATGACGACTTGGCGCGAGGTATTGACCTAGGGTAAGCATCGTCACACCATGAGCGCGCAGATCTTTCAGAACTTCAATGATCTCTTCCTTGGTTTCGCCTAGGCCCATCATCAATCCTGACTTGGTCGGGATGTCAGGGTGTTGCTGTTTGAACTTTTGTAGCAGTTGCAGCGACCATTTGTAGTTCGCGCCAGGGCGAGCTTTACGGTAGAGGCGCGGCGCAGTTTCCAAGTTGTGGTTGAATACATCAGGCGGATTGTCTTTCATTAGATCCAACGCGACATCCATACGGCCACGGAAGTCTGGGACTAGGGTCTCAATCTTGATGTTAGGATTGAGCGCACGGATCTCGCGGTTACAGTCGGCAAAATGCTGTGCACCACCATCGCGAAGATCGTCACGGTCAACAGAGGTGATCACCACGTATTTGAGCTTCATATCTTGGATGGTCTTGGCAAGCTTCTTCGGCTCATCGGCCTCTGGCGCGAGAGGACGACCGTGGGCAACATCACAGAATGGGCAGCGACGAGTACAAATGGCACCGAGAATCATAAAGGTTGCCGTACCGTGGTTAAAACACTCAGCCAAGTTTGGGCAAGAGGCTTCTTCACAGACGGAGTGCAAGTTGTTTTTACGCATCGCTGATTTGATGTCTTGAATGCGCTGGCTATCTGCTGGGAGTTTGATCTTCATCCACTCTGGCTTACGAAGAACTTCTTTCTGCTCAGCGGGCATATTCTTCACTGGGATCAGTGCCATCTTGTCAGCGTCACGATACTTAACGCCTTTTTCCATTTGGATTGGTTTACTCATGCTTCTCTTACTTCTCGTTGCTGGTGGCCTAGTGGTTGTTGGTAGAGATGAACTCAACCTGTTCATAACCCAGTAGTTTGACTAGCTCTTCGACTAGTTTGTTTTCAACTTGGATGACATCATCAGGTCCACCTAGTTGGCTGACTTGAACCATTTCCATCCCCGCATAACCGCACGGGTTAATGCGTTGGAAAGGTGAAAGGTCCATGTTCACATTCAGTGCTAAGCCATGAAATGAACACCCTTTACGGATTCTAAGCCCTAAAGAACAGATTTTTCTGCCATCGACGTACACACCTGGTGCATCTGGCCGTGCCGTTGACTCGATATTGTATGCTTTAAGGGTGTTGATTACGAGGTTCTCAATATGGGTAACGAGATCTCGCACACCAAGCTTTTTACGACGTAGGTTGATCAGGAAGTAGGCAACCAGTTGCCCCGGGCCGTGATAGGTGACCTGACCACCGCGATCACTTTGTACGACGGGAATATCGCCAGTGTTGAGCAAATGTTCTGCTTTTCCTGCTTGTCCTTGGGTAAAGACCGGATTGTGCTCTACCAGCCAAACCTCGTCTGCGGTCTGTTCCGTTCGGTTATCGGTGAAGTCATGCATTGCTTGCCAAATCGGCTCGTAATCCTGTCTTCCCAGATGTTTTACCACAAGCTGGTTATGCATTGCCTTATTCCATCGTCGATTAATAAAGTGAAAAGATTATAAACTGCTTCGGGTCAATGAACTACATCTTAGCCACAGGTTTTTGACCCTAGAAAAAGTGGCTTTTATTTATCTGATTGATATATATGAAGAAAGCAGCCTTCCGCTGCTTTCAAAAAAAATTGATAACATCAAATAAAATTAGAGAACCATGCGCACGATGTCGATTTCACCCAGCTCTTTGTATAGGGTTTCCACCTGCTCAATCGATGTGGCTGTGATGTTGATAGAGACTGAATGATAGTTGCCTTTGGCACTTGGCTTTACGGTTGGGCTGTAGTCACCTGGAGCATGACGTTGAATCACTTCCAAAACCTTCTCTGGTAGCTCTGGCTTAGCGTAGCCCATCACCTTGTAGGTAAATGAACAAGGGAACTCTAGCAGGTCTTTCAGTTTTGCATCTGAGTTAATGTTCAGCATGTTGTTACTCCAAGTTGGAAAATTGGTCTGAATAGCGCGGAATAGTACTGACAATTGAGGTCGAACTCAAGTAAACGCGCGGGGGTTAAAAACGAAAAGAGCCGCGCTAGGCGGCTCTTTTCATACTAAATGCATGAATTACAAGAAGCTCTTAAACAGCATCACAATGTAATCCCACAGGCGGCTAAATAGGCTGCCTTGCTCCACATCTTCTAATGCAAGCAGTGGGTACTCAGCAATGTCTTCACCTTCTAGTTGGTAGTATAGCTTACCAACCACATCACCCTTCATAATTGGGGCTTCTAGCTGTTTTTCAAGGATGAAACTTGCAGTGAGGCTTTTGGCTTGACCACGAGGGAGGGTCACGTAGGTGTCTTGATCAAGACCAAGAGCGACTGTATCTTTGTTGCCCATCCAAATCTTCTCTTCAACAAAGGTTTCACCCGCTTTGTGTGGTGCTACTGTTTCAAAGAAGCGGAAGCCATAGCTGAGCAGCTTCTTGCTTTCTGACTTACGCGCATTGGCATCGCGGGTGCCCATTACAACCGCAACGAGACGCATTTTGCCTTCAGTCGCTGAGCTAACTAAGCTGTAACCGGCGTTGCTAGTGTGTCCGGTTTTGATGCCATCCACGTTCATGCTCTTATCCCAAAGTAGACCGTTGCGGTTGTATTGGGTAATGCCGTTGTAGGTGTATTTTTTCTCTGAGTAGATACGGTACTCATCAGGTACGTCGCGAATCAGCGCGCTGCCTAGTAATGCCATATCGTAAGGGGTTGAATACAGGTTAGGGTTATCCAGACCGTGAACATTGGCAAAGTGGGTATCCTTCATACCAATGGTGTCAGCCCAAGCGTTCATCAAATCGACAAAGGCATCTTCAGAGCCGGCAATGTGCTCTGCCATCGCGACACACGCATCGTTACCTGACTGAACAATAATGCCGCGATTGAGATCTTCAACTTTGACCGTGGTGCCCACTTCGATAAACATCTTTGAAGAGTCAGGGAAGTTCTTGGCCCAAGCGTTTTTGCTGATGGTCACGTCATCTTGCAGTGAGATATTACCGCGTTCAAGCTCCTGGCCTATCACGTAGCTGGTCATCATCTTGGTCAAACTTGCAGGCGACAGTTTGGTATTCATCTCTTTTTGCGCGAGAACTTTGCCTGAATGGTAATCCATCAACACATAGCCTTTCGCTGCGATTTGAGGAGCATCAGGGACGACGATAGGTGATGCGAATGCAGAAGATGCGAAAGTTGCAGAAAGCACAATAGAAGACGCAAATGCTGATTTAATGAGTGTTGTTTTTTTCATAGTGACTACAGGTTTATCTTTGACTGTCCATATCTTAACAGAATCAATCACTCAAATCAGTGCCGCCCTAGGGGAAACACTGGATTGAGGACTAACGAGATTTAATAAAGGCGCTGTCATATCCCAGTGCCTTGACTTGTTCAAGGGCCTTTTGCGTCGACATAAAATCGTCGAAAGGGCCGAGCAGTACGCGATGTAATGTATCAGATGAACTGACATAACTCTTTACCGACAGAATTTGACTCAGACTTTGCGCTAAAGTTTCAACCCGATCTTGGTGTTGTGACGAAGCGACTTGGACAATGTATTGGCTGTGCGCCTTATTTGGCCGAGTTGTGGTCGGTCTGTCGACGGTGATGACTTCAATTTCAACATTCGCTGTGCCAGTTTTCAACACATCAAGCTTAAGCGCTGCCGCGTAGCTGAGGTCGATGATGCGTCCGGGATGGAAAGGTCCTCGGTCGTTGACTCGAACAATCGCTGTCTTGCCGTTGTCTTGGTTGGTGACTTTGACATAGCTAGGAATCGGCAGCTCTTTGTGCGCTGCAGACATTGAGTACATGTCGTAGATTTCGCCGTTCGAGGTCAGGTGGCCATGAAATTTTTTACCATACCAAGAGGCAGTTCCTTGCTGCTTAAACCCTTTCGGATCTTTTATGATGGTATAGCGCTGACCTCGCAGGGTGTAATTGCTATTGCCCCCACGACTGTATGGCTCATATTGCGGTGTCGCGTCTTCGATATGATCGACGCTAATGGGGGTATCGGGAGCCACATCGTCGGCGATGCTATAGCGCCCAGAAGAGGAGCAGCCTGCGAGTATTACCGATAACGTTATCGCGCCAGCGACAAGGTGTTTATTGGTCATTTAGATTGCCTTTGAGAACGCTTTTCGGTGCGTATGAATGGACATTAAGATGCCAAAACCAGCCATCAAGGTCACCATTGACGTACCACCGTAACTGATTAAGGGAAGCGGCACTCCGACCACTGGCAAGATCCCACTTACCATTCCGATATTTACAAATACGTAGACGAAGAAGCTTAATACGATACTGCCCGCCATCATTCGACCAAATGCAGTTTGTGCTTTGCTGGCTAAGACTAGGCCTCGGCCAATAATAAAAAGGTACAAACTGAGCAAAACAAGGATGCCGATTAAGCCCCACTCTTCGGCGATCACCGCGAAGATAAAGTCGGTGTGACGTTCTGGAAGGAATTCGAGCTGAGACTGAGTCCCTTGCAGCCACCCCTTGCCCGAGATACCTCCAGAGCCGATCGCGATCTTACTTTGAATAATATGATAACCCGCGCCAAGTGGATCGGATTCAGGATTAAACAGCGTTCTGACGCGCACTTTTTGGTACTCACGCATCAAAAAGAACCACAAAACGGGCAGAAAGGCGCCTAAAGCACACGCTGCGGCAATGATGATTTTCCAACTGATACCAGCAAGAAAAATGACAAAAATCCCCGAGGCAGCGATAAGGATTGATGTGCCTAAGTCGGGTTGTTTGGCGATCAAAATCGTCGGCACGAACACCATCACCAAGGAGATAACCAAGGTTTGGAATGTCGGCGGAAGTGGGCGCTTACCAATGAATCTTGCCACCATCAAAGGGACGGCGAGCTTAAGCAGTTCGGAAGGCTGGAAGCGGACGAAACCTAAGTTTAACCAGCGCTGCGCTCCTTTTGACGCCTCACCAAAAAACAGTACCCCGAGCAACAACACCACGCCACCGACAAACATCAGCGGTGCTAACGCTTCATAGGTACGCGGCGGAATTTGGGCCAGCAGTAACATTACCCCAAGCGACAAGCCCATGCGCATGGCTTGGCGGTCCATCATGGCTAAGTTTTGTCCGCTGGCGCTATACATCACCACCAGACCAAAGGCCATCAGAACCAATATGCCCAGTAGTAAAGGCAAATCTAAATGAAAGCGTTCAAAAAGAGCGCGGTTTTGACCGGTGGCTGGGTTTAAATCCATGGCTACTTCGCCTCCTCTTTGTCGCTATTTAAAATGACGTGGTCGAATATTCTGCGCACCACAGGGCCACCTTGTGAAGAGCCGCCCCCCGCGTTTTCAAGCACTAGGGAGACAATCACTTCAGGGTTTTCTATCGGGGCAAAACCGGTAAATAGCGCATGGTCTCGAAGGTGTTCGGCGATCTCGTCAGCGTTGTATTCTTCGTCTTCAGCTAGGCCAAATACCTGCGCGGTTCCCGACTTGCCGGCGCTCACATAACTCATATTGGTAAAGGCGCGTCGCGCTGTTCCTTTTTTGCCATGGTTAACCAAACGCATGCCTTCAATTGCTAAGTCCCAGAAGCGGTCTTTCACGCCCTCTATCGGTGGGTGAGTATAGGTTTCTAGATCTTCCAGTTCATGTTTAGCAAACTTTTCACCATTGACTATGGTTGCGCGCAGTAGGTGAGGGGCGATACGCGTTCCTCGGTTGACTAACACAGACGTCGCTTTGGCGATTTGCATCGGGGTTGCTGTCCAATACCCTTGACCGATACCGACAGGGATGGTGTCTCCCTGATACCAAGGCACACGATGACGCGCCATTTTCCATTCTCGGGTTGGCATGTTGGCTTTACTTTCTTCATAGATATCAAGGCCAGTGTAGTCACCAAAACCAAACATCATCATCCAACGCGATATACGGTCAATGCCCATGTCGTAAGCAATTTGATAAAAGAAAGTATCGACGGATTCCTCAATGGATTTGACGATATCCACCTTGCCATGTCCCCACGCTAGCCAATCACGGAATGGTCGGGTTTTGGAGTTGGGAATTTTCCAATAACCTGGATCGTTACGTGTGGTGTAGGGGGTAATCACACCCTCTTGTAGCGCAGCGACCGCCATAAAAGGCTTGATCGTCGACGCGGGTGGGTAGATTCCTAACGTTGCTCGGTTAACCAATGGCCGGTTTTTATCGTTAAGCAAGGCGCTATACGCTTTGCTTGAAATACCATGGACAAAAGCGTTCGGGTCATAACTTGGGCTGGAAACCATCGCCAGCACGCCGTTGTCGGCCGGATCGAGCACCACGACACTGCCTCTGCGATCATCAAGCAAATCATGTATGTAAAGTTGAAGATCAATATCTAGGTTGAGAACAATATCTTTGCCTGGAACGGGAGGCACATATTTGAGTGTACGAATAATACGGCCACGACTGTTGACTTCGACCTCTTGGTAGCCGGCGGTGCCGTGCAGTAGGTCTTCATAAAAGCGCTCAATCCCCAGTTTGCCGATATCGCGGGTGGCTTGATAATTGGCATCTTTTTCTTCACGAACCAGACGTTGCATGTCTCTGTCGTTGATTCGAGATACATAACCAATTACGTGCGTCAGCACTTCGCCATAAGGGTAATGACGTTTGAGGGCCGCATTAATCGCCACGCCTGGGAAGTTGTGTTGTTGAACGGAGAACTTCGCCACTTGCTGCTCAGTGAGCTGGGTTAAAATAGGCACCGATTTAAAGCGACGAGAGTGTTTACGCTCTTTTTGGAAACGCTCTACTTGCTCTGGTGTAATAGTGACGATTTGTTGCAGGCGACTAATGGTGTCGTCCATGTCATCGACTTTTTCAGGAATGATTTCCAGGCTAAATACAGGTCGGTTTTCAGCCAGCAATTTGCCGTTACGGTCGTATATCAGGCCTCGGTTGGGCGCAATAGGCACGACTTTGATACGGTTGTCGTTAGAGCGGGTCTTGTAGTCTTGGTATTGATTGATTTGGATATTATAGAGGTTAGTCACCAGCACGCCCATCATGGCAACAATACCAATGAAAGCGACGATAGCGCGGCTTTTGAATAGCCGCGCTTCTTCATGGTAATCCCTTATTTGGGTACGCTTGCGTAACATCTATACTTATTCTCGATGATAAGGGTGGTTGGCGGTGATACTCCACGCGCGATACAGACTCTCTGCCATCACAATTCTGACCAGCGGGTGAGGAAGTGTTAGCGCAGAGAGTGACCAGCTCTGATCCGCTGCCGCTTTGCAAGCGGGTGCCAATCCCTCAGGACCGCCGATTAAAATCGAGACATCTCGTCCGTCTAATTTCCAGCTTTCAAGTTGCTGGGCAAGTTGTGGCGTGTCCCACTTTTTGCCCGGGATATCGAGAGTAACAATTCGATTGCCTTTTGGCACGGCGGCCAACATGGCTTCGCCTTCTTTTTGCAAAATCCTTGCAATATCGGCATTTTTTCCGCGTTTTCCGGCGGTTATTTCTACAAGCTCAAGAGGCATGTCGTGGGGAAAACGGCGGCGGTACTCCTGAAAGCCCTCTTCGACCCACTTGGGCATCTTACTGCCGACAGCGATAAGCTGGATCTTCATCGCTTAACCCCAAAGTTTTTCGAGTTGGTAGAGTTCACGTTGCTCTTCTTGCATAACATGCACAATGGTCGAGCCCATATCAAGCACGACCCACTCTCCTTGCTCTTCACCATCGATACCCAATGGTGCAAGGCCAGCCAGTTTTGACTCTTTGGCCACGTGCTCGGCAATCGAAGAAACGTGGCGCTTGGAGGTGCCTGTACACACAATCATAAAGTCAGTAATGCTGGATTTACCTTGAACATCAATCGTTTTGATGTCTTGCGCTTTCATATCGTCGATTTTGTCGACTAAGAAGTCGTTTAACTGTTCAAGTTGCAAGGTGTTGTCCTCATTGGTTTTCTAGTTAACTTGTCGCCCTTTTTGACGGCGGCGAAGTATAGCACGCTTTTTATATCCGCACTTGTGGCAGGCAAATTTGGCAGCTTAGCTGGTGCAATAGTGGCCAACATGAGATCTCATATTGGGTTTTCGCAGTGATTTCAGCTTGAGCTAGGAGTTGCAGCTGCTTTGCCAGCAGGCTTGGGTTAAGTCTTTGCAGCGCAGCGGAGTAGAGCGGGCGTTTTGACTGCCAGATTCGATATTGCTCGAACACTTGTGCCAGGGTTTGGCTATTGAGCAGTGAGGCCATAGCAAACAATTGTGTCAGCTCTTTTTGCAAGGTGCGGATCAGGATAACTGATTCGATCCCTTCGGCCTCTAGCTGACGCAAAATACGCTGCGAACGTTTCGCTTTACCTGCTAATAGGGCATCGACCCAATGGAAAGCGGTGAAATGGTTATGGCGACTTAGCGCATGTTCCAGCCGAACTAAATTGAGCTGGCCGTCTGGATAGAGAAGCACAAGCTTTTCAAGACTTTGGCTCAAGGCAAACAAGTTACCTTCATGCCATTGCGCGAGCATCTGAACGGCTTCTTGATCGGGTTGTAGGCCCATTTTTCGGCAGCGCTGCTGCACAAACTGAGGCAGACGCTGAATATCAGGTGTTAGGCAATTCACCCAACACCCTTGGCTAGAAAGGGCTTTGAACCACTTTGCACTCTCTTGCGCTTTGGTTAATTTGCTGCCGATGATGACCAGTAAAACATCAGGATGAATCAGTTCGGCCACGGCCAGCAACTCTTTGGCGATGGCTGCATTGACACCCGTTTCAGGCAGTTCGAGCTCAATAACCTGCTTGGCCGAGAATAAACTCATGGCTTGGCAACAGTCGTACACCTGGTTCCAATCAAGATTACTACTGACAGCAAAGCGGTGTCGCTCTTCAAAGCCATGGGCAAACGCCGTCTGCTGAATGGCCTCACGTGACTCTTGTAGCAATAGGGGTTCATTGCCAAAAATCAGATAGATCGGGTGGAGCTGTTTGACCAGTTGCTCCGCTAATCGGTCGGCGAAAATGCGCATGGTGCTTATTGCTGAGTGTTCGTTGGCGCGCTGTTTTGTGCTTCGTCAGTGAAGAGCGTTTTAACTCGGTACTGCTCTTCGTCCGTACCAAGTTGAATTTCTTGCTCTTGTTCAAGGAGTTCGTTCGCTTCAATATCGGCTTTTAGGCGAGCCATCTGGCGAATGATTTGCGAAGCCGCTAACTTACGCATTTCGTCTTCAATCATGTCACGTTCAACCGATTTCGCCAGTGCTGTAAGCGGGTTGTCTAGGTAACTTCTGGTTACGCTGGTGGAGAAGGTTTTTGCCCCTAACTCTGGGATAGTGACGCGATAAGAAGCGCGGAAAGTGAGCTCTTTCTCCGCAGCGCGGGTGTTCTGATAAAGTGATAGAGTGCGCTCGCCAACCCCTTCACCAATCAGGTGTAGGTTAGGAATGTTCTCAGCAGGAGCGACGACGTCAATCTCACTCATACGCAGTTGACCTTTCATCATACGAGTAAAGCTACTGTACTGGTCGTAACTGGTTAGCGACATGGTCTCGAGTTCTTCTGGAATAGAGTAATCCCCGCGCAGGTGAAATCCACAAGCAGAGAGTAAAGAAGCGCTCAGGATGACCGCGGTCATCTTCAGCGAAGGGGAACTCAATAGTGATCGTACTCGTTGAGGAAACATAGTCTGGTAGCTCTCGATGATTATTGGAATACTTATCTTAAAATTCTAACTCAGGGCGAGGCTTTAAGCGAAAACCTTAAGATAAGTAAAGCAGGGCCGTACGCCCTGCTTTTAGAGTGACTGAATAGCAGTTAGTTCGCCACTATGTTAAGAAGTTTGCCCGGTACGTAGATAACTTTACGTACGGTTTTGCCTTTTGTGAACTTAGTAACATTCTCGTCGTTTAGACCAAGCTGTTCAATGTCGTCTTTCGAGATGTCTGCTGGTACGGTTAGTTTCGCGCGCAGCTTACCGTTTACCTGAACAACGATGGTTTTCTCATCTTCAACCAGAGCTTGCTCGTCGTAGCTAGGCCAAGCTGCGTTGTCGATGTCAGACTCACCCAGCGCGCCCCACATTTCAAATGAGATATGCGGAGTGATTGGGTAAAGCATCGCAACCACGGCTTTCAAGGCTTCATCAAGAATAGCGCGGTCTTGCGCAGAGTCTTGTGGCGCTTTGGCTAGCTTGTTCATCAGCTCCATGATGGCAGCGATGGCGGTGTTGAAGGTTTGACGACGTGCAATATCGTCCGTCACTTTGGCAATCGTCTTGTGAACGTCACGACGAAGCGCTTTTTGGTCACCAGAAAGCGCTGCTGGATCGACAGCTTCCGCTGCGCCCTTCGCTGCGTGTTCGTTGACGAGTTTCCATACACGTTTCAGGAAGCGGTTAGCGCCTTCAACGCCAGACTCTTGCCATTCAAGCGTCATGTCCGCAGGTGAGGCAAACATCATAAATAGACGTACTGTGTCCGCGCCGTATTTGTCGACCATCTCTTGTGGGTCAATGCCGTTGTTCTTCGACTTAGACATTTTGATCATGCCTGAGTGCTCAACGTCACGACCTTGGTTGTCTTTTGCTGAAGTTATGCGACCTTTGCCGTCACGCTCAACTGTTACGTCAGTTGGTGCCACCCACTCTTTACCGCCTTTCTCGTTCTCGAAGTAGAACGCATCCGCTAGTACCATGCCTTGACATAGTAGCTGCTTGAACGGTTCATCAGAGGTTACGTAGCCCGCATCACGTAGCAGTTTGTGGAAGAAGCGAGAGTAAAGTAGGTGCATACAAGCATGCTCGATACCACCGATGTACTGGTCTACTGGTAGCCAGTAGTTCGCTTTTTCAGGATCCAGAATGTCGTCCGCTTGTGGTGAACAGTAACGCGCGTAGTACCAAGAAGATTCCATGAACGTATCGAAGGTATCTGTCTCACGTAGAGCAGGTTCGCCGTTGAAGGTTGTCTTCGCCCATTCTTTATCTGCTTTGATTGGGCTAGTTACGCCATCCATAACCACGTCTTCTGGAAGAATGACTGGCAGTTGGTCTGCCGGTACTGGGTGAACCTGACCGTCTTCAGTGGTCACCATTGGGATTGGCGCGCCCCAGTAACGCTGACGAGAGACCCCCCAGTCACGTAGACGGAAATTGACAGTCTTCGTGCCTTTGCCTTCCGCTTCTAGTTTCGCTGCGATGGCATCGAACGCCGCTTGGAACTCAAGCCCATCAAACTCACCAGAGTCGAACAGAACCCCTTTCTCTGTGTACGCTTCTTGAGCAATGTTTAGCTCGCTGCCGTCAGTTGGCTTGATCACAGGGATGATATCTAGGCCGTACTTAGTTGCAAACTCAAAGTCGCGCTGGTCGTGTGCAGGTACTGCCATCACCGCGCCTGTACCGTAGTCCATTAGCACGAAGTTAGCCACGTAAACTGGCACTTCACGGCCGTTCAATGGGTGAATCGCAGTAAGGCCGGTCGCCATACCTTTCTTCTCCATTGTCGCCAGTTCCGCTTCCGCCACTTTGTTGTTCTTACATTCGTCGATAAAGGCTGCAAGCTCTGGGTTGTTCTCTGCTGCGATTGCCGCTAGAGGGTGACCGGCTGCGATACCGACGTAAGTCACACCCATTAGTGTGTCAGGGCGTGTTGTATAAACTTCTAGGTCTTGTTGACCTTTGACTTCAAACTTAAGCTCTACCCCTTCAGAGCGACCAATCCAGTTGCGCTGCATGGTCTTAACCATTTCAGGCCAACCGTCTAGGTTGTCTAAGTCGTCTAGAAGTTCTTGAGCGTATTCAGTGATCTTAATAAACCATTGAGGAATTTCTTTTTGCTCTACTGGAGTATCACAACGCCAGCAGCAGCCATCTTCCACCTGCTCGTTAGCCAGAACCGTTTGGTCGTTAGGACACCAGTTAACAGAAGAGGTCTTCTTGTACACTAGGCCTTTTTCATAAAGTTTAGTGAAGAACTCTTGTTCCCAGCGGTAGTACTCAGGTGTACAGGTCGCGAACTCACGATTCCAGTCGTAACCAAAGCCAAGCAACTTAAGCTGGTTTTTCATGTACTCGATGTTTTCGTAAGTCCAAGGTGCAGGTGCAGTTTTGTTCTTCACTGCTGCGTTTTCCGCAGGTAGGCCAAACGCATCCCAACCAATAGGTTGCATCACGTTTTTCCCTTGCAGGCGTTGGAAACGAGAAACCACATCACCGATGGTATAGTTACGCACGTGACCCATGTGCAGTCGGCCACTTGGGTATGGGAACATGGATAGACAGTAGAATTTTTCTTTGTTTGGGTCTTCACTTACAACAAAAGTCTTGTTGTCGTCCCAGTGCTGTTGAACTTTTTGCTCAATATCTTGCGGGTTGTATTGCTCTTGCATCGATGATATCCGGTTATCTTGGAATTTGTGAGTTCGGTTAGAACAGACATTAATAGATCGTCATAGAATACCTAAAGGAAAGGTACACAACAATAGCCAATCCCAAGTCTCGTCCCTTTCCCCAAGGTTGTTTCTAGCTCACGAGGCAAATTGGTTCAGGTCAGTGCGAAGGATTTATGGAGGTTGTTTATGCCGAAAAGAAAAGCAGGGTATGAAGAGATGCTTGAGGATGTGGTTGAAACCTTGAAGCACAGTCCTGAAGAGGTCAATCATGTATTGGAGAAGTCTGGCCAAGTCGCGAAAGCGGCCAATGACTTAACCAAAGACGAACTGGCTTTGGTTTCTGCCTACGTCAAATCTGATTTAAAAGAGTTTGCGGAAAACTACGAAGATTCAAAAAAAGGCCCCTTTTACTTGATGATTGCCGATTCGATTTGGCAAGGTTTATTGGAAATCACCGATAGAACCAAAGTTGAGTGGGTGGAGCTGTTTCAAGATCTAGAGCATCAAGGGCTGTATCAAGCCGGAGAAGTGATCGGCTTAGGCACCCTAGTGTGTGACGACTGCGGCCACAAGACTCAGTACAACCATCCAACAGTTATTATTCCGTGCATCAAATGCGGCTGCAAAGGCTTTAGTCGCCAGCCATTAAAACCGTAGGGACGCTGAGAGAGGGGCTCCACCCTGCGAGATGCGAGTACACTGCGCTTCGAATTCGGAATGCGCCCTATGAGAGGCGCTTGTGGTGAGCGAGTCAAAAGTTGCAGGTAGTGTGGCTACGAATTATCTGAACTTAAAAGGAAAGGGTTGACGCAATGTGCCAACCCTTCCAAACTGTCACTCGTCACTCGTCACTCGTCACTCGTCACTCGTCACTCGTCACTCGTCACTCGTCACTCGTCACTCGTCACTCGTCACTCGTCACTCGTCACTCGCTTTAGTCTCGCAATCTCCAACCTATCACCAGACTCAACATAACCCATAGATACAGCGGCCAGCTGCCCCACAAGTGGAATGGCGTTTGCCCCTCAGTCGAGGTAACTTCGGCGCGCAGTACCCCAGTTTCAAATTGTGGAATGTCAGCGATAACACGGCCCATGTGGTCGGTGATAGCCGTGACGCCGTTATTGGTGGAGCGGATAACCGGTTTGCCAAATTCTAGCGCGCGCATGCGTGCAATCTCCATATGTTGGAGAGGGCCGATAGAGCGGCCGAACCAAGCATCGTTCGACAGAGTAAGAATAAAGTCTGTCTCGTCGTCGATGTTTTGCCGCACTTGTTCGTTGAAGATAATCTCATAGCAAAGTGCTGGTGCCATCTGTTTTCCATTCGCTTCAATATTTGGCTGAATGAACTCACCGCGACTGAACGAGGACATAGGTAAGTTAAAGAACGGGGCCAGTGGGCGTAGAATGCTTTCAAATGGGACAAACTCGCCGAACGGCAGCAGGTGATGCTTGTGGTAGCGCTCATTCATATCATAGCGATACCCCGGTTGTGCTTTGTTGCCTAAGGTTAAGATGCTGTTATAGAACTTTTTATCTTCACTTTGATTAACAATCCCTGTGATGACTGCACTGTCATTCATCGCAGCGGCAGAGTCGAGATTGCTTAAAAATGAGGAGATCTCGAACTCAAACGCGGGAATTGCGGCTTCTGGCCAGATGATGATGTCAGCATCCCAGTTCTCTCGGGTCAGGTCGGTGTATTTCATTATGGTCGGCCAGCGTTGGCTGGGTTTCCATTTCAATGCTTGCGGTATATTCCCTTGAATCAGGGCAACCTTGGTGACCTGGTTGGTATCAGGTGTGACCCATTGAGCGGAGGTCAAGCCAAAACCGGTGGCAATAATCACCGCAGGAACAATCAGCGTAGACCAACGTTTATGCAGCAGTGCATAACCTAAACCCGCTGCACTGATTATCACCAACAGAGTAATCAGTTCGACACCGCCTACTGGCGCGAAATGACCAAGGGGGCTGTCAATCTGACTGTAGCCGAGCCATAACCAAGGAAAACCGGTCATTACCCAGCCGCGCAGCCAGTCGAAGATTAGCCACAAGGCCGGGGCGCCAAGTAGCCAGCGGGTACGAGTTGAAGTCGCGAACCAGCGATTGAGGCTCCAGCAGAACAACGCACTGTACAGCGCTAAGTATCCGACCAGCAGTGCCATAAGAAACAAACTGGCGGGTTTGGGCATGCCGCCAAAGTTGTCTATGCTGACATGTACCCAACTGATCCCCGTCGCAAATTGTCCTAGGCCCCATGCGTAGCCGATGGCAAACGCATATTTAGGCGTCTGCTTGTGGATAAGCAACAGCAGTAGCAGGGGGGAAATAATAGCGAGCGGCCATAAAGAGAATGGTGCAAAGGCTAGGGTGGTTGAGGCGCCAACAAAAACGGCCGCGAGCGGCCGTTTTAGGCGATGAAACAGTGTACTTATCATCGAATTCTCCATTAGGAGATGAGCGTTACTCGTCGGTGGTATCTAGCACCGACTCTTCGTCTGGTATCGTGACTTGAAGCTGAACCACACGGCGGTTATCGGCGGCGGTGACTTTGAAGTTGTAGCCGTCAATGCCGACCACTTCACCGCGCGAAGGCAGGTGACCAAATGCGGTCATGACCATGCCACCTACGGTGTCCACCTCTTCATCGCTGAAAGATGTGCCAAAGGTTTCATTGAACTCTTCAATTGTGGTGAGCGCTTTCACTGCGAAAGTGTGTTTGCTCAACTTACGAATATCCAACTCTTCCTCGTCATCGAACTCGTCTTCGATTTCGCCGACAATTTCTTCCAAAATATCTTCAATGGTGACCAGGCCTGAGACCCCGCCAAATTCGTCGACCACAATAGCCATGTGGTAGCGCTCTTGACGGAACTCTTTGAGTAGGCGATCAACACGCTTACTTTCAGGGACCACAACAGCAGGGCGTATGACCTGCTCAATATCAAAAGGTTCACTGTCTGAGCCTAAGTATTTAAGTAAGTCCTTCGCAAGCAGAATACCTTCCACGTGGTCTTTATCTTCGCTGATCACTGGGTAGCGAGAGTGCTGAGCATCAGTGATGAGGTTGATTAAGTTGTCGAGATCGTCACTGCGATCGACGGTGACCATTTGTGAACGCGGCAACATGATGTCGCGCACTCGCATTTCGGAGATCTCCATCACCCCTTCGAGCATATCTCGAGTGTCATGGTCGATCAGGTCGTTTTCTTCCGAGTCGCGAATCACATCCACGAGCTCTTGGCGATCTTTAGGTTCACCTTGGAATAACTGACCTAGGCGTCCGAAGAAGGACTTTCTACTCGGACCTTCAGATTTTTCTTTCTTACCTTCTAGAGAAGAGGGCGAATTGTCTTCGTTCATTGTTTCTCAAACTAGTAACGCTATCAGATGTGTGATAGCACACGTCGTAGCTCCCGAATAAAAAGACCAAAAGTGGTAAGCGCGCTTTCCACTATTGATTTCGGTTGGCTACTGTTTCTCTGCAATATAAGGGTCTTGAAAGCCCATAGATTGCATGATTTCTGTTTCGAGTGACTCCATCTCTTCGGCTTCGTCATCTTCGATATGATCATAACCTAGCAGATGCAGGCTGCCATGTACAACCATATGCGCCCAGTGCGCCATCAGCGGCTTGTTTTGCTCATCCGCTTCACGTTCAACCACTTGGCGACAGATAATCAGGTCACCCAATAAGTCCAGCTCCACGCCTGGCGGTGCTTCGAACGGAAAAGAGAGCACGTTAGTTGGCTTGTCTTTTCCACGGTAATCCCGATTAAGCTGCTGGCTCTCCGCTTCGTCCACGATGCGTACTGTCACCTCAGCTTGGGGCTGAAACTGGCTGATGGTGGTGCTCAACCAGTTTAGGATGTCGCTCTCGCTTGGTAATCCGCTTTGCTCTTCGACAGCAAGTTGTAGGTCGAGTTCGATTGTCATTATTTACCTTCAGTGGTTTCTGCTTGAACTTGTTTCGACAGCTCGGCTTTCGCCGTTTCAAGCAATTTAGCCTCGCGCTCTTCGCGACGTTTCTTTTCGTACTCTTTGCGCTCTTTTTGGTCTTGCGCTTCCCACTTCTCGTAAGCGTTGACAATGCGGGCAACCACGGGGTGGCGCACTACGTCGTCAGATTGGAAGAAGTTGAAGCTAATGTCATCCACTTCACTCAACACTTCGATGGCGTGGCGTAAACCAGATTTAGCGCCGCGAGGTAAATCGATCTGGGTAATATCTCCAGTGATAACCGCGCGCGAGTTGAAGCCAATTCGGGTTAAGAACATTTTCATTTGTTCCACCGTGGTGTTTTGGCTTTCGTCCAAGATAATAAACGCATCGTTGAGAGTACGACCACGCATATAGGCCAGTGGCGCGACTTCAATGACGTTACGCTCAATCAGTTTTTCTACTTTTTCAAAACCGAGCATCTCAAATAGCGCATCGTACAGTGGGCGCAAGTAAGGGTCGACTTTTTGGCTTAAGTCGCCAGGCAAAAAACCGAGCTTTTCACCCGCTTCGACCGCTGGACGAGTGAGTAGAATGCGGCGGATCTCTTGACGCTCTAATGCATCAACAGCGGCTGCGACCGCGAGATAGGTTTTCCCCGTACCGGCAGGACCAATACCGAAAGAGATGTCATGGGTGACCATGTTCATCAAGTATTGACCTTGGTTCGGTGTACGCGGTTTGATTACGCCTTTTTTGGTCTTGATAAAGACTTCTTTGCCATGCTCAATACTTGACCCTAAGTCTTGCTCCAACACGCCCGTCTCTTTGATGGCCAAGTGGATTTCATCGGGCTCGATATCGGGGATATTGCCGCGCACCGGAGCGGTGTTCACATACAGAGTTTTGATGATTTCCAACGCTGCGGCACTGGTATGCGGTTTACCCACGATAGTGAAAAAGTTACCACGGTAGCTGATTTCAACACCTAAACGGCGTTCTAAGTGTTTGATATTGTCATCGAAAGGACCGCACAAGCTGGCTAAGCGGCGGTTATCAGAAGGTTCTAGATTGATCTCTAGCGTTACAATTTTATTGCTCAAAGTTGCCTCTCATTTATGGCCGTCCGATTGAGACCGGACGGCCAATGATCCTGTATACCTTATCTAAGATGGTCACTCAGAAAGGCATTTTCAAGCTTAAGGTGTAAAAGTCGCTACACCTAGCTCATCTTCACGTTTGGTACGAGCCATCATTTGAGTTGGTGAAATAATGGTACGTAGATCCATGTCTTTCTCGGTGCGAACAAGCTCACCGCGCAACGAGTTGGCAAATACGTCGGTGATCTTCACATCAACGAACTGACCAATCAGGTCTGCGCTGCCTTCGAAGTTCACCACTCGGTTATTCTCTGTACGTGCGCGAAGCTCCATTAGATTCTTTTTCGATGGTCCTTCGACCAGCACGCGTTGCTCAGTGCCTAACATTAGGCGCGAATAACGCATCGCTTGGCTGTTGACGGTTTGCTGCAATTCGTACAAGCGCTGTTTTTTCTCTTCTTCTGATACGTCGCAAGGGTAGTCTGCTGCAGGTGTGCCCGGGCGAGGTGAGAAAATAAAGCTAAAGCTCATGTCGAAGTCGACATCTTTGATCAGTTTCATCGTGTCTTGGAAGTCTTTATCTGTCTCTCCAGGGAAACCGACGATGAAGTCAGAACTGATCTGAATGTCTGGACGCGCTTTACGCAGCTTACGAATAATCGATTTGTACTCAATGGCTGTGTGTGGACGCTTCATCATAGTGAGAATGCGATCGCTGCCACTTTGCACTGGTAGGTGCAGGAAGCTCACAAGCTCAGGCGTATCTTCGTAAACCGCGATAATGTCGTCAGTAAACTCAAGCGGATGGCTGGTCGTAAAGCGAATACGGTCGATACCATCAATAGACGCCACTAAACGCAGCAGCTCAGCGAAAGTACAGATTTCGCCGTCATGGGTTGGACCACGATAAGCGTTCACATTTTGCCCTAGCAGGTTTACTTCGCGCACGCCTTGCTCTGCAAGCTGGGCAATTTCGAATAGAACGTCATCCATAGGACGGCTCACTTCTTCACCGCGAGTATATGGCACAACGCAGTAAGTACAGTATTTTGAGCAGCCTTCCATAATCGATACAAACGCAGTCGCACCTTCTGCGCGTGGTTCTGGCAAGCGGTCAAACTTCTCGATCTCTGGGAACGAGATATCCATAACCGGCGCGTCATCTGATTGAGATTGCTTGATCATCTCTGGCAAGCGGTGCAGGGTTTGTGGGCCAAAAATGACGTCAACAAACGGTGCGCGCTCACGAATGTGGTCGCCTTCTTGGGTCGCGACACAACCGCCAACACCAATCACCACACCCTCTTTTTTGTCTTTAAGCGTTTTCCAACGACCTAGCTGGTGGAACACCTTCTCTTGCGCTTTTTCACGAATAGAACAGGTGTTGAGAAGTAGTACATCTGCCTCTTCTGGCTCTTCGGTTAGCTCGTAGCCGTTAGCCGCGTTCAGTAGATCCGCCATTTTAGATGAATCGTATTCGTTCATCTGGCAGCCCCAGGTTTTAATTAGCAGTTTCTTACTCATTGTTTCGCTCGATCGTTAGTTTAAATTAAGGGAGCAAATTGCCCAGTGTGACAATGGACCATCTTGAATAGGTTTTTGATGGTGTTGATATCTCGCTTATTCGCGAGCGGCGTATTGTACTGCTTTAAAAACCGACTGACTAGTACTGGGGAGAAATCAGTGATAACCGTTATTGCATAAGGGATTTGACCATATTTGACTTGAGGTTTTTGGTTACATTTTAGTGATGAAAACGTACAATAAAAAATAGCTAAAGAATCAATATGATGAAGTACGAATTATGAGCGATTTTGATGTTGCCGTCATCGGTGGCGGGATGGTTGGAGCGGCAACTGCAATTGGCTTTGCCCAGCAAGGGCGACGTGTGGTTGTGGTTGAAGGTGTGGAACCTATGCCGTTTGCCATGGAACAACCGCTAGATATCAGAGTGTCGGCTATTTCTCAGCACTCGGTGGCCATTTTAGAGTCTCTTGGCGCTTGGCAGGCGATCGCCAACATGCGCGTTTGTCCTTACCGCCGCTTGGAAACTTGGGAACACCCTGAGTGTCGTACTCGTTTTCATTCCGATAGCCTCAATATGCAACAGCTGGGGTTTATTGTGGAAAACCGTTTGATTCAGCTCGGGCTATGGCAACAATTACATTCGTTTGACAACATCACGCTTCATTGCCCCGACAGGCTTGAATCGATTGAGTTTGCAGAGGTGAATCGCGTCACTTTAGCCTCGGGAGGGTCGTTGACTGCCAAGTTAGTGGTTGGCGCAGACGGGGCTAATTCTAAAGTGCGTCAATTAGCACGGATCGGCATCACTGCTTGGGACTACCGTCAGCACTGTATGCTAATTAATGTGGAAACAGAGCGCGAACAACAGGACATTACCTGGCAGCAGTTTACTCCATCCGGACCACGTTCGTTTTTACCACTGAGCTCATTGCAAAAAGAGGGGCAATGGGTCGGGCAAGGTTCTTTGGTCTGGTACGATTCCCCGAAGCGTATTCGTCAGCTCTCTGCGATGTCTTTAGCGCAATTACGCCAAGAGATTCTAGCGGGGTTCCCTCAAGAGCTGGGTGATATCAAAGTGTTGCAGCATGGCTCGTTCCCTTTAACTAGGCGCCACGCTCAGCGCTATTGGCGTCATAACTGCGTGCTGGTTGGCGATGCCGCGCACACCATTAACCCGCTTGCAGGCCAAGGGGTGAATCTCGGCTTCAAGGATGTCGAGGCCTTACTTGATGTGTGTGACGGGGAAAATGAGCTTAATCAACAGACGCTGGCGAACTATGAAAAACGCAGACGTCCAGATAACTTGTTAATGCAGTCAGGAATGGATCTGTTCTATAAAGGGTTTAGCAATGATATTGCACCAGTGAAGTTGGTGCGCAATGCAGCGCTTAAGTTCGCGGAACACAGCCCGCTTAAGACTCAAGTCCTTAAGTACGCTTTAGGTTTATAAAATCAATTACACCAGTCGATTTGTGCTGATTGCTATACAACAAAAAAACGCAGCCATAGGCTGCGTTTTCTTATGCGGTACTAAGTGAGTTTACTTAGTGACGCGTAGTACTGGCGTTTCACCAACAACAACAGAACCAGAAAGCTTGTTCAGCTCTTTGATTTCGTCCATGTTTGAGATAACAACAGGAGTCAAAGTCGACTTCGCTTTTTCTTCTAGAAGTGCTAGATCGAATTCGATGATAGTGTCACCCGCTTTAACTGATTGACCTTCTTCAGCGATGCGCGTGAAGCCTTCGCCTTTTAGCTCAACAGTATCGATACCGAAGTGAACAAACAGTTCAACGCCATCGTCAGATTCGATAGAAAACGCGTGGTTGGTTTCGAAAATCTTACCAATTGTACCGTTAACAGGAGCTACCATCTTGTTGCCAGCAGGCTTGATAGCGATACCATCACCAACGATTTTCTCAGCGAAAACAACATCTGGCACATCTTCGATGTTTACGATTTCACCAGAAAGAGGTGCGATGATTTCGATTGCACCCGCGTCAGCGCTGTCGTCAGATACTAGCTTCTTAAGTTTGTCAAACAGACCCATTGTGTCATGCTCCTAACGTTTTAATTTAATTCTGTCGAATTATAGTATACCAATCTCTCGAGATAGACGACAAATTTCGCCGCCTATCTTATTGGAATTAACTGATTATTGAGTTTTCTCTGCGATGAATTTTTCTACTACAGCTTCAATTTCTGCTGCTGTTGGTAGAGATAGCGCGTGTTCTGCCATCGCTTTCACTTCTGCGAAGTTAGAGTTGCGAATCACTTTCTTCACTTTAGGGATAGAAATACCGCTCATAGAGAACTCATCTAGGCCCATACCTAGCAGAAGTAGTGTTGCACGCTCATCACCTGCAAGCTCACCACACATACCCGTCCATTTACCTTCAGCGTGCGAAGCGTCGATAACTTGCTTGATCACTGTAAGTACTGCTGGAGATAGTGGGTTGTATAGGTGAGAAATCATCTCGTTACCACGGTCTACTGCGAGTGTGTACTGAGTCAGGTCGTTAGTGCCGATAGAGAAGAAGGCCACTTCTTTTGCAAGGTGCGGTGCGATAGCAGCGGCTGCTGGTGTCTCAACCATTACACCGATTTCGATCTCTTCGTCGAATGCATGGCCTTCAGCACGTAGTTCTGCTTTGTACTCTTCGATCGCTTGTTTTAGCTCGCGAATTTCTTCGACAGAGATGATCATTGGGAACATGATACGTAGCTTACCGTGTGCAGACGCACGCAGAATACCACGCAACTGGTCACGGAGGATTTCACGACGGTCCAAGCTGATACGTACAGCACGCCAGCCCAGGAACGGGTTCATCTCTTGTGGCAAGTCCATGTATGGAAGATCTTTGTCACCACCGATATCCATAGTTCGGATGATCACTGATTCCCCGTTCATTGCTTCAGCAACTTCTTTGTACGCTTGGTACTGTTCTTCTTCAGTTGGCAGCGCGTCACGATCCATGAATAGGAACTCAGTACGGTATAGGCCAACGCCTTCACCGCCGTTACGCAGGATACCGTCACAGTCTTTCACTGTACCGATGTTACCGCAAACTTCTACGCGGTGACCGTCTAGCGTCTCAGCGTGCAGATCTTTCAGCTTGGCAAGCTCTTCTTTTTCAGCAAGGAACGCCGCTTTAACAGCTTTTGCTTCTTCGAGTTCAGCTTCAGATGGATTGATAACGATCTTGTTGTTCATCGCATCAAGAATCAGCATGTCGCCGTTCTTAACTTGTTTAGTGATGTCGTTAGTACCAACGATAGCTGGAAGCTCAAGAGAACGAGCCATGATAGAAGTGTGAGAAGTACGACCGCCGATGTCACAAGCAAAACCTAGCACGTAATCAAGGTTGATCTGGGCAGTTTCAGATGGAGTCAGGTCGTAAGCAACTAGGATAACTTCTTGGTCAATATCGCTTAGAGAAACGATGTTGATGCCTAGTGCGTTTTTCACAAAACGTGAGCCGATGTCGCGGATGTCGGTCGCACGTTCTTTCAAATATTCGTCGTCTAGAGATTCTAGAGCTGATGCTTGCTCTTCGATAACGGTGTAAATCGCGTTATCGGCGTGCATCTTGTCATTTTTGATCAGTGCTAGGATTTCTTCCTCTAGCTCTTCGTCTTCAAGAAGCATAATGTGACCTTCAAAGATCGCTTCTTTTTCTTCACCGAAGGTTTCAAGTGCTTTCTGCTTGATAGTTTCGAGTTGAGCCGCTGACTTGTTACGTGCGTCGAAGAAACGTGCAACTTCAGCTTCTACTTGATCATCAGAAATAGTGTTTGTGTTTAGGACAATTTCATCTTCTTGAAGTAGTAGTGCTTTACCGATAGCAATACCAGGAGATGCTAGGATGCCTGAAATCATAGCCTTACCTTAAATTGGTCAACTTTAAAACGGGAGAATTATGAGTGCGCTAACGAATAGTTGTAGCTTATATATTGGCCTATTTCCAACAAAGCCATTTTGCGTTGACAAAATGGCTTTGAAAATAGGAGACCGGATTAGTGTAGCTTGTCCATTAGAGCTACTAGGTGGTCTACAGCTTGTTGAGCTTGCGGGCCCTCAGCTGAGATAGAAACTACTGTACCTTTAACTAGGCCAAGAGTTTGTAGCTTGAAAAGGCTCTTCGCGCTAGCGCTTTTGCCGTTAGAAGTCACAGTGATGTCCGCGTCGAATGCTTTAGCTTCTTTAACGAACTGTGCAGCTGGACGAGTGTGAAGACCGTTTTCTGCAGTGATTTCTACTTGCTTCTCGTACATGTTATATACCCCAATTGATTTATATTTTGATAGTTTCTTAACCAGTTTTAGCTTAACCATAAAAAAACGTTTCTGCTAGTCTCGAGACGTGGATTACGTGTCAGAACTGAAGCCGGTTGTAAAAATCTCAATCGCGATGTCAGTCTGTGCTGACTGTCGCCAATGATAGTAATTCTTATGTTGTTTTATTTTACAGCTAGAAATAAAACAGTTCTGATATTACCAAAGGTGGGGCAGGGATCAACAAAAAAGCCCCTGAACGGGGCTTTTTTAAACGAAAAATTGATTTGACACAGTTTACTGTTGGTTCTCTTTCTCGGTAAAGATGCCAGCAAAAAGTGCCGTGCTGAGGTAACGTTCGCCAGAGCTTGGTAGAACCGTAACGATAGTTTTACCAGCAAATTCAGGCAGTTCTGCAATTCTGTTCGCAGCAACAACGGCAGCGCCTGATGAAATGCCCGCCAGAATTCCTTCCTCTTCCATTAGACGGCGAGCCATCGCGATTGCTTCGTCTGAAGTAACTGGTTCAACGCGGTCAATCAGCTCAAGATCTAGGTTGCCAGGGATGAAACCTGCGCCAATACCTTGGATTTTGTGCGGAGCTGGTTGAATTTCTTCGCCTGCTAGCGCTTGAGCAATCACTGGTGACTCAGCAGGCTCTACCGCTACAGAAACAATGTTCTTGCCTTTTTCGCCTTTAATAAAGCGGCTTGTACCGGTTAGTGTACCGCCAGTACCAACACCTGCTACGAACACATCAACTTCACCATCCGTTGCTTCCCAAATTTCAGGACCAGTGGTCTTCTCGTGAATCTGTGGGTTGGCAGGGTTGTTGAACTGCTGTAGAAGAAGGTATTTGTCTGGATTGCTCGCGACGATTTCTTCTGCTTTAGCGATAGCGCCCTTCATGCCTTTCGCCGCTTCAGTTAGCTCTAGGTTTGCACCCAGTGCTTTAAGCAATTTGCGGCGCTCAAGACTCATTGACTCAGGCATTGTTAGAGTTAACTTGTAACCACGAGCAGCAGCAACGAAAGCCAGTGCCACACCAGTGTTACCACTTGTCGGCTCGACAAGTTCAACACCAGGTTTTAGCGTACCTGCTTTTTCTGCTTCCCAAATCATGTTGGCACCGATACGACATTTAACGCTGAAGCTTGGGTTACGAGCTTCAATTTTAGCCAGTACCTTACCGTTACTGACTTTGTTTAGGCGTACTAGCGGGGTGTTACCAATCGTTTGAGAGTTGTCTTCGTAGATTTTGCTCATGGTGTGATCCTTCATCTTCGTTTCACTTGTATGCGCTCAACGGTAGCACACACAACAGAGTTGGAAATAATTGATGAGTAGAAGATTAGGCCAGCTTCAAAAACGAGAAAAGGATTAAATAGTTATATGATATGAAAGGGTGAGAGGAAGGAGCGGGCTACGCCCTAAAGAACGCTTCGCTCCGAGACCGGACTTCGTCCTGCGAGAATTTAGCTCGGGCTCTGCCCTGCGAGAGGTGGGGTTGGGGAGTGAGTTGATGGAACCTTTAGTGCAAAGGCATTGACAGGACTTGTGCCTGCGCAGAGATAGTATTCTCGCCTCTCGCCTCTCGCCTCTCGCCTCTCGCCTCTCGCCTCTCGCCTCTCGCCTCTCGCTACTTCTTAAACTCCGCTACCCACATCGATGTTGCGCCACACACGGCAACCGGCATGACGATTAAATTGATAATCGGAATGGTGGTGAAGATAGAGATAAGTGCGCCAAAGCCGTAAGCCTTAGATTGTTTTTGTTTCAAATTGTAACGCATGTCGTTGAACGAAACTTTGTGGTTATCGAACGGATAGTCACAGTATTGAATCGCCAGAATCCAAGCGGTGAAAATGAACCATAGGAAAGGGCCGACGGTTTGTCCCAAAGCAGGGATCAGCAACAGCAAAAATAGCCCGATGGTCTTAGGTAGCACGTATATAAGTTTGCGCCATTCGCGTGCCAAAACTCGGGGCGTATCTTTTATCACCGCAAGTGGACCGTCATCGTTGACACTTTGCCCGGTCAGATGTGCTTCCACCTTTTCGGCCAGCAGACCGTTAAATGGCGCCGCGACAAAGTTGGCTAAGGTGCTAAAAAAATAGGAAAAGGTGGCGAGAATCGTTAGCACTAGAAGTGGCCATAGCAGATAGCTTAACCATGAGAGAAAGTCGGGTAGCTGACCCATTAACTGAGTGATCCAGCTATCCAGATTTGAAAATAAGTAAAATAGCGCCCCACCCACCAAGACAATATTCGCCAGGAGTGGAAAAATTACGAAGCGGCGTATGCCGGGAGTCAACGCCAGCTCGATGCCGTGGAAGAAATAACCAAATCCGGAACGCTGTTGTGTTTGTCTATTCATATCAAGTCAATTGTTGTAAAAACGAACGCTATGTATCTTAACAAGAAAAAAGCGTGTTCAAAATCACAACATTAGGGGAACTTCTCACATTAAGTTGTTCTAAAACAGGGCAGAGTTTTGGTAGAGTAACTCACAGTTAAGGTTTTAACGTATCTTTGCGGCCTGCTGATCAGCGTGCTGTAACGAACACAACGAGAGCTAAAAATGCAGGAACTGCGATTTGTACTCATAATAGTTGGAGCAATAGCGATAGCGGCTTTGCTGTTTCACGGTTTATGGACAAGTAAAAAAGAAGGCAAAGCGAAGTTTGGGAATAAACCCATCGGTAAGCTTGAAAATGACGCGGATGAGACAGACGCTACGCTTGAGCGAGCTTTTGCTCCAGAGGATGATTTTGAAATCATTAAAAAAGAGCGCAAAGAGCCCGGGTTTGTTGGTGAAGATGAGATTGTCGCCGATCCTCTTATAGACAACTACCCATCTCAGACTGAAGCAGAGTCTCCACTAGTGGAGGACGACGAAGTCGACGTTCCCTCAATTTCTACCCGTGCGGTTGAAGAAACAGACATTGAGCCACAAGTTATTGATGAGCCAATTGATGTTGCCAAGCCGGCTGAATCAGACTCGCAGCCTGAACCCGAATCAGAACAACCGCTCGAAGTGATTGTCATTAATGTTCATTGTTCTGGTAACGAGCCGTTTATTGGCACTAAATTATTTGAAAGCATGCAGCAAAATGGATTGATCTATGGCGAGATGGATATTTTCCATCGTCATGCCGATCTCTCCGGCACCGGCAAGGTGTTGTTTAGTGTCGCCAATATGATGAACCCAGGCACACTCAAACATGATGATCCTGCTGAGTTCACCACTAAAGGTATCTCGTTCTTCATGACCATGCCGTGCTTTGGCGATCCGGAGCACAACTTTAAGTTGATGCTGAAAACCGCTCAACAAATTGCCGATGACTTAGGCGCTAACGTGCTTGATGATGCGCGTAACCTGATCACGCCGAATCGCATTGACGCCTATAAAGAACAAGTTAAGCAGTTTAAATTGTCGCAACAAGCCTAGCTTTTCCCCATTACAGAGGGCTCCGTTCGGGGCCTTTTTTATTTTATGGTCGGGATGATTACCGCCGTATTGCGCCCAAGTCCATGGAGCGCCATACTTCCCTCATTTGCTAGATGCAATTTGAGCGGAGATTCCGCCTAATCAGTAACAGAGTGCCTTATGTCGCAAGATATCCAACAACAACTTAATCAGTTAAGAGAGACGCTTCACCATCATGGTGTTAAGTACTACGTTGAAGATAACCCGGAAATTCCGGATGCAGAATACGACCGTTTAATGCGCGAGCTGATCGAGCTTGAGGCTCAGTATCCAGATTTGGTCACACCTGACTCACCCAGTCAGCGAGTCGGTGGTATGCCTTTAAGTGGTTTCGAATCGGTCCAGCATCAAATTCCCATGTTGTCGCTTGATAATGCGTTTGATGACAGTGAAATTGACAGTTTCTACAAGCGTATGTGTGACCGTTTAGATGGTCAAACCGTTAGCCATTTTTGTTGTGAGCCTAAGCTTGATGGATTGGCGGTGAGCCTGCTTTATCAAGATGGTGTGTTGGTTCAAGCTGCCACTCGTGGCGACGGCGCGACCGGTGAAAACATCACAGAAAATGTGCGCACCATCAAGTCTATTCCGCTCAAGCTTTATGGCAGCGGCTGGCCAACCCGATTGGAAGTCCGCGGCGAAGTCTTTATGCCAAAAGCCGGCTTTGAGAAGCTGAACCAAACCGCGCTCAAGAAAGGCGAGAAAGTTTTTGTCAATCCGAGAAATGCTGCAGCGGGCAGTTTACGTCAGCTAGACTCACGCATCACTGCCACTAGGCCACTAAACTTTTATGCTTATAGCGTTGGGGTGGTTGAGGGAGCTACGCTTTCCGACAGTCATTACCAACGCTTTTTACAGCTAAAAAGCTGGGGCTTACCTATGTGTCCAGAAACCAAACTGGTCGAAGGGATGCAACAAGTGAAAGCCTATTACCAGGATATTCTTGCTAGGCGCGATCAATTACCGTATGAGATTGATGGCGTGGTCATTAAAGTCGATGCGATAGAGCAACAGCAGCAGTTAGGCTTTGTCGCTCGAGCGCCTCGCTGGGCCATTGCTTATAAGTTTCCTGCACAAGAAGAGATGACGCTGCTCAATGATGTTGAGTTTCAAGTCGGGCGAACTGGCGCAATCACCCCAGTGGCAAAGCTTGAACCTGTGTTTGTTGGAGGCGTGACGGTGAGTAACGCCACGCTGCACAATGCCGACGAGATTGAACGACTGGGTGTCATGATTGGTGACTGCGTAGTGATTCGCCGAGCGGGTGATGTGATCCCTCAAGTGGTCTCAGTAGTCAAAGATCGCCGCCCAGAGAGCGCGCGTGAGATTGTATTTCCCACCCAGTGTCCGGTTTGTCACTCAGAGGTTGAGCGTGTCGAAGGTGAAGCGGTTGCTCGCTGCACCGGAGGACTAGTTTGTCAGGCTCAGCGCAAACAAGCTTTGAAGCACTTTGTGTCGCGCAAAGCGCTCGACGTAGACGGCTTGGGCGATAA
The DNA here is from genome assembly GCF_023195835.1 of Vibrio sinaloensis. NCBI lineage: Bacteria > Pseudomonadati > Pseudomonadota > Gammaproteobacteria > Vibrionales > Vibrionaceae > Vibrio > Vibrio sinaloensis. The sequence goes on from NZ_CP096199.1 coordinate 750,931, forward strand.
AGTGATTGAGCAGCTTGTTGACCGTGAAATGGTTGAAACGCCAGCGGACCTGTTCAAGCTCTCCGCTGGGGTGTTGACCGTGCTGGAGCGAATGGGACCTAAGTCGGCACAAAATGTGGTGGAAGCTTTGAACAAATCTAAGCAGACCACGTTAGCGCGTTTTCTCTATTCACTGGGCATTCGCGAGGTTGGCGAGGCGACTGCTGCCAATTTGGCACAACACTTCCAAAACCTAGAGGCGGTGATGGCGGCGACCCACGAACAGCTGATTGAAGTTCAGGATATCGGCGCGATTGTAGCCAGCCATGTAACTGCTTTTTTTGCAGAGGATAAAAATAAGTCGGTGATCGCGGATTTGCTGGAGCAGGGGATACATTGGCCTGAGATCGAACAGGTCGATGAGAGTGTTCCACAGCCGCTTGCAGGTAAAACTGTCGTGCTTACTGGCTCACTTTCTCAATTGACTCGTTCAGACGCCAAAGCCGCTCTAGAACGTCTTGGTGCTAAAGTAACCGGCAGTGTATCGAAGAAAACGGACCTATTGTTTGCTGGCGATAATGCGGGCTCTAAACTGGCTAAAGCACAAGAGTTAGGTATCGAGGTCAAAACGGAAGCTGATATCATCGCACTGATTCAATCCTAAGTTCATTCTGACCAATATCAAAGCTAATAAAACCTCAAAATGACTATTTTGAGGTTTTATTTTTTTCTTAAAATAACCCTGTCTAATTTGCTCAAAATGTCGTTTGTTAATTTCCGTGATAACGATCTCCTATCTCAATAACGCTCGAATATCGTCGCGATCAATGCGACGCACTTCAATAAATTGTTAATCCTAAAAAGTATAAGTTACTGTTTTGTATGCATTTAAATTAGGAAGGCGTAAGTTCCATTGCTAAACAAGATCTTGATCACTAACTTGATAAAAATTTGTGGCAGCTCATATTTTTTTATTCGGAAATTAAGTTCCTGTTGATGTTTTTCGTTGCGAAGTTAGTCTTAGAGCCATGGATACACGGTGTGTATGCAGGAAATAGAAAATCTACGGTTAATGATTAATTGATGATTTTCGACATAGGAAATGATTTCTCCCTTCGGCGGCCAACTTAAGGTGAGAAAAAACAAAAAACAGCTATATCCATTTTTAGGAGTTTTTCCATGGACAAAATGTTTAAACGTACACTTTTAGGTGCAGCAGTGGCGACCGCTGCTATGTCTGGTTCTGCAAATGCAGCAGTTGAACTAGCAGGCGATGCAGTACAATTTTACGGTCAAGCAGCAGGCTTCATGATCGTTGCAGATAACAATGTTGATGAGACTACCAGTGCTGGTGGTGTAATCGAGTCTCGCATTGGTTTCCGTGGCACAGTAGAATTTGAAGATTTCGGCCCTGATTTGGTGTGGCAAATTGAAGGTGGCAACGCTGACAACTCAGCTAAATCTGGCCAGCTTGGTGCTCGCGATACTTACCTAGGTTTGTCGTTTGCAAATGGCAACACATTTAAATTTGGTCGTCAGTTAGTTGCAGCATACAACTACGTTGACTGGCCACACACTAACCCTGGCTTGGGCGGTGTATTTGACTGGCACAACGATATTGGTGCGTCTTACCAAGATCGTGCTGACAATGTATTCCGTTTTGATTCTGCTAGCTTCAATGGCTTCAACTTCCAAGCAACACTAAGTGGTATGGAGCAAGAAACTGAGCGTATGGTTGCAAGTTTAGGTACTTCATATACTACCGATATGTTTAGTCTACATGCTGGTTACTACCAACAGAAAGCACATAGCAAAGGTGTAGATGAGCCGACTAAGTGGATCGTAGACCAAAATACCGGTACTGTCGCTATCAACCCAGATTGGACTGCTTGGTCTAATGGCGGATCTGCTAAGTTCGAAACGGTAGATAAGCAAAGCTATACTATTGTCGGTGGTAGTTTCTTCTTAGGTAACACTACTTTAACCGCTGGCTACAAGATGATGAAGTTTGGTGCAGCTAAACAAAACGCTTTCTCAGCAACTGCGCAGCACGTGATTGATGGCACTTGGGTTCTGAAAGCAGGCTACGCGGCTACAGACGATGCAACAGCGAAAGACGGTTCGAAAATGGAAAACTCTGCAGACAAAGCTGTTACAGCTCGTCTAGGTTACCTACTACCAAGCGCTTACCTGTACATCGACTCTCGTAACTCAAAAGTTAGCCACAAAGACAACAAGTGGAACAACAAAGATTGGACTCACCAAATCTTAGTTGGTGCTGAGTACTACTTCTAATTTGGTATCAACCAAAATTGAGTAAGTCATTAACTACGAGCACCCTAGTTGGGTGCTCGTTGTACATAAGGGAACATGAATGAAGATGATAAAAACTGTTGGTATTGTTGGTGCTGTGATTACTTCATTTGCCCCTATGGCAAAAGTAGACTTAACGTTTCACAGAGATATTTCACCTTTAATTATTCAGGGCGAAGAAGTCGGTTTTTCTTTGTTTAATAAAAGCGCCTACCAACTCGAAGATGGTCAGTCGCAAATCGTTCTGAGAGTGTCGAAATTAGTAGACAAGCAAGGTGAAAAAGAGAAGTTCAATTCAGAAGTACTTGTGGTTAGTTTTGATGCAAGTAATGAACAAGTTCTGATTGAACCTGGAATGACTATCACGCGTAAAGAACACGCAACGGCGTTTGACGCTAACCCAAGTTTAAAAATTACCAGTTCAACTGGGCAAAAACTCGACTACCAGCAGGCGATCCTTCCCGCTTCTATGGGGGTGACACGTGACTATGAAAAAGAACTGGCCAAGTTTAATAAGGCCAACGGCATTGTTGTACCCGGCATGGTAGCAGCAACGGCCGTTGAATCTCAGTCGGCCATTCAGTCTGCACAACCCTCGTCGGCTCAATCTATGGTTCAGTATTGGTATGAAAAAGCACAACCAGTAGATAAGGAGCAGTTTGTTGAGTGGGCGTTTGCCAATCGTAAGCAGCAGCAACTAGAAGCGCTAGACAGTGACTCAAAACCACTTGAAATGATGAGCTACTGGTACACCGAGGCAGATGCGGGCGAGCGCAAAGCTATCTTTGCTTGGCTTGTAAGCCAGTAACCAAATACCCGAGCCGAGAGCAACGACGTTGCTCTCGGTATTTAATTGGGCTACTTAGGGCTACCGCCCTTGCTTTTGCATATCATACTCGGTAAATAATCTGTCTGACCATTAGGCAGTTGACAGTCGACAAAAGGACCTAGCTGAGAGCTATTGCCTGCGTTAGCCAACGCACCAAAAGCAAGTAGTAGCGTGACAGCCGCGAATAGTATGCGCTTCATAACACCTCCACGATTTCCAGTGAATTACACCTAATTTTAGACTAAGTTTTACGACAAAGAGTTGCGTTGATTTTGTAACAATCTGCAACAGTGGTGGCGATAAGCGTTTGATTACGATCCGGTCTCGATATGTCGTGTGAGATGCAGAAGAATCCCTTCTACTGACTCGACGACCACACGCTCCCCTTTCTTCATCTCAATCGGAGTCTCTGCCGCCCATGTGGTATCGCCCAGCTTGATACGATTACGACCTGGCTGTAAGTCTTCTTCAAGGACGATAACAGTGCCGATTAACTGCTTGTGTTTTTGATTCAGTTGACGATTACTGTCACTCTCGGTGTCTGATTGATATTGTCGGCGCCACCATAGCCAGGTGGTGGCGAGAGAAAAGACACCAAACGCGACCCATTGCAGTTGCCAACTAAGTGGCAGAAAAGTCATTAGCACTCCGACCACTATGGCCGAAAGCCCAAGCCAAAGTAGGTAACCGGCCGTGCCGAGCAGCTCACTGGCTAACAATACCAACCCAAACGCTAGCCAATGCCAATAATTGACACTCTGCAACAACTCAATCATAGCGACCTCTACTTACTCGGTTTCGAGTGTTGGAACATTTCAGCAATACCGGCCACCGAGCCCATTAATCCAGACGCTTCGAGCGGCAGCATGATGATTTTACCGTTTTCAGCCTGACCAATGGTTTTCAGTGCGTCGGTATAGCCTTGCGCGATAAAGTAATTTACGGCTTGCATATCACCTTGCGCTATCGCTTCCGATACCATAGTGGTTGCGCGCGCTTCTGCTTCTGCCGCACGTTCGCGCGCTTCTGCTTGTAGTATCGCCGCTTGCTTATCGCCTTCGGCTTTTAATATTTCAGCCTGTTTCTGACCCTCTGCTCGCAATATTTCAGCCTGACGAATCCCCTCAGCCTCAAGAATCTCAGCACGTTTATTTCGCTCGGCTTTCATTTGCGCATTCATCGCAGCGGTAAGATCAGCTGGGGGCTGAACATCTTTAATCTCAATTCGGGTGACTTTAACACCCCATGGGTTGGTTGCTTCATCAACGATAGAGAGCAGCTTGGTGTTGATCATATCGCGCTGGCTGAGCATTTCGTCAAGCTCCATTGAGCCTAGTACAGTACGAATGTTAGTCAGAGTAAGATTGCGGATAGCGTGTTCAAGATTGCTCACTTCATAAGCTGCTTGAGCTGCATCGATCACCTGAACGAAACAGACTGCGTCTATGGTGACATTGGCGTTGTCTTTGGAAATGACCTCTTGAGCAGGTATGTCTAATACACGCTCCATCATATTAATCTTATGGCCAATTCTGTCGATGAAGGGAATGATGATGTTCAAGCCTGGCTTGAGCGTGTGTGTGTAGCGACCAAAACGTTCAACGGTCCAGTTGTTGCCTTGTGGGACAGTTTTTACCGCAGCAACGATGACCGCTATGATAGCAAAAATAAAAACGCCGATAGTCACCAATGAGTCAATAGCCATCTGGGGATTCCTTATGAGAGTAGTTGCTTTATTGTTGCTCCATTAAATCAGCTTAACAATGGTAGAAATGAGACTTTGACTCTGTTTTTAATAGAAAAAGAGCCGGATGTGACCGGCTCTCATTGGGGACTATGATTGGCTAGTACAGGACGGAGTAAAGTTGTCGGCGGTACTTCGCAGCGATGGCATTTCCTTGACCTAGTGCCGCGAGAATATCCATAAAAGACTTTTTGATTTCGCCATCAAGAGCGTTGAGATCAGTGCGAAGCGTGTTCCACAATACCTCTAGTGCCTCTTCATCACGTTTTACTTTATGATAGCTCAGCGCCAGTTCGTTGACGATTTTTAGATCGGTCGGTGTGCTCGCTAGCGCTTGTTCAAGTGCTTGGATCTCGGGGCTATCTGCAGCTTGTTCATGCAGCTCTAACTTAGCGACTAAACCTTTGTAATAGTTGTCTTGGTACTCAAGCGGGATATGTGCCAACAGTGCCTTAGCTTGAGCAAAGTCTTGCAGCTCAAGGTGGCAATCTGCCAGTGCGAGTTTAATTTCGGCTTTTTGCTGCCAATCTGCACTAAGAGCTTGGAGGAGCGCCAAAGCTTGAGTGTGTTGCCCTGACTGCAGCATCTCTAGCGCTTGTTTGGCTTGCCGCTCATCTTGACTTGGCAAGTGTTTGTTGAGCATATCTTGCACCGCGCCGATGGCTTGTGGCCCGCCCAATCCGTCGACAGCTTGACCGTTTACAAACAAGGCAATCGTCGGTAAAGCTTGGACACCAAACTGGCTGGCAATCATCTGCTCCTGCTCACAGTTAAGCAGCGCGAGGGTAAAGGCACCATTATACTGCTGAGTGAGCATTTGCAGCTCAGGGATAATTTGAGCGCTTTCTTCACTCATCGGCGCCCAAAAGTGAATGAGTACCGGGGTTTGCATCGAGCCTTCTAGGACTTGACGGAAGTTTTGTTCGTTAAGCTCAACAATGTATGGCGATTGCATTTAGCCTTTCCTTGTTTGGTTGTCTTTGTTTATCAAGTGTGGGCGAGAAGTCGGAATTTCAAGTCTTAGCAAGCGGGATAACTAGGGGCTGAGATTGATATCTTGACGCTGAAAATCAAAACGCCCCCACTGGTTTTAACCAATGAGGGCGTTCGTTACTGCGAAGCGAAGGTGTTTATAAAACGATAAACAGAGTTAGCGCAACACCCACACTCAGCCAGTTCAACTGGTTTAGGGTCATATTATTATTCCGAATGTAGCGCTTGAAATTGTTAGGGCTAAACCCCGAGTATCAAATTAGCGTATTATTGTTACGAAAAAATTACACCGTTACACTTTTTATGCGGCTTGATTCAAAATGCGATCAAGTAATCGAGTCGGCAGTACCCGCTTCAACACCGCAAACACTTTTGTTGGTGTGGTCACTCTATAACGCGCTTTAGGCTTGGGGGACTCGAGCGCATGTATCACTGGCGCGATGCATGCTTCGGTAGGTAGGACAAACGCTTTACTCGAGGTATCACTGTCGAGTCTTGCCATCTGTTGCTGATATTGTGTTTGATGAACACTTCCCTCGATAGTAATCCACTTTTTGAAAGCGAGCAGGGCATTGGCCCGGAATTGCGTTTCGATAGGGCCGGGCTCCAACAGTGAAATATGGATGCCGCTACCCATTAGCTCAAGACGCAGGGTGTCGCTCCAACCTTCAATTGCAAACTTTGATGCGTTGTATGCGCCGCGATATTTCATCGCTGCAAACCCCAGCACCGAACTGTTCTGAATGATGCGGCCGTAGCCTTGTTGACGCATTATGGGCAGGACGCGTTTGGTGAGTTGATGCCAGCCAAAAAAGTTACTTTCAAATTGCTCACGCAGTGCCTGTGTGGGTAAGTCTTCTAGAGCACCGGGCTGACCGTAAGCGCCATTGTTAAACAGCGCGTCGAGTCGGCCATCAGTGAGCTTGAGAGTTTCTTCAACGGCTTGGTCTATGCTCTCCGAGTTGTTGAGATCCAATTGAATTGTAGTGAGCCCTTCGGCGCGCAGTCGCTCGACATCGTCTTGGTGACGACAAGAAGCGATCACTTGGTAGCCTCTTTGTTGCAGAGCGTGGGCACAGGTGTACCCGATGCCGGTAGAGCAACCGGTAATGAGAATGGTCTTTATCATTATTGTTCCAAATGCATCGTCAACGGTTTAGTCACGATGCTGCAGTAAATTTTTTAATGCGGGTTCGATTCGTGAATAACTAAAGTGAAATCCAAGCTCAGTCAGTTTCTTGGGTTTCGCTCTAATGCTATCAAACAGCAGTACCGAACTCTCTCCCATCATTAATCGCATCACCCATTTTGGGGTGCGGAGTACATGGGGGCGCTTAAGCACTTTAGCGAGGCTTTGGCTGAACTCTTTGTTCGTGACTGGATGAGGAGCGCAGAGATTAAACTCGCCATGAGCATGCGGTGTCTCAAGCAGATAAACGATAGCGCGCACCATATCGAGCATGTGGATCCAAGGCATATACTGACGACCACTTCCTAATAGCCCACCTAACCCCAATCGATACGGCGGCAACATTTTTTGCAATGCGCCCCCATCGATTCCCAGTACCACGCCTGTTCTGAGTAAACACACTCGCGTCATTTCAGAGCGCGCACGGTTGGCGATTTGCTCCCAAGTGGCGCAGACGTGGTGGGGGAAACCATGATCGGTCACGTTGAGTGTTTCATCGAAAGGGTGATGTTGTTGATCGCCGTAGTAGCCGACCGCTGAGCCACTGATAAACACATTAGGTGGATTGGTACTGGCATGGATAAGCTCCACCAGTTTTTCGGTAAGCAGCCAGCGGCTATCGCAAATCACCTTTTTTTGCGTGTTGGTCCAGCGCTTATCAGCGATTGGCTCTCCAGCAAGGTTAATGACAGCGTCGAAGTCATTGAGGTGATGGAATGATTCGAGGTCGGTGATGTACGTCACATTTCCCATATCGGTATGATTTAGTGCCTGCTTTGCGGCCTCGGGGTTACGAGTAAGGAGCACGATATCATGGGTGGTCAAGTGCTTGAGCAGTTCGCGCCCGATGAACCCCGAACCTCCGGTCAGCAGTACTTTCATTTTCCATCCTTATATTTTTTGAGGAGCTAGCCACTAACGATAGTCAACTATTGTTACTAATTATAGCGACTTAGCGTTAAAAGTGATCACATGTGGCAATATCACAAAATTCATATTTTGTTACTTTTATCCGCAGCGACGTCGTAGGAATCACATCAGCGAGCCATTTTGTTTGTCATGCTTTAGTTGGGTGCAAACCGTGTGCAACATGCTAGGAGGCGGAGTGGGAGCAGTTATCGCGCTGATGAAAGCGCTATTGGGAAGCTTAAGAGATCTAGTTCCTATTATTGTGGTGATCGCCTTTTTCCAGTTAGTGGTTTTGCAAGAGCCACTGCCCAACCTAGTTTCAATTCTGCTCGGGTTAGTGTTAGTCATTTTTGGCTTAACTTTCTTCATTTTTGGCCTAGAAATGGGGCTGTTTCCCATCGGAGAAAGTATGGCCCAAGCCTTTGCTCGCAAAGGTAGCGTGTTTTGGCTTTTAGTGTTCGCATTCTGTTTGGGTTTTGGTACCACAGTGGCAGAGCCTGCTCTGACGGCCGTTGCCTCAGAGGCCGCTGAAGTCGCGGCGGAAGGGGGGATGATCGCCAACACCTCAGAATCTATGGAGGGTTACGCTGATGGACTACGTTATACCGTCGCTTTGTCTGTTGGCATGGCGATTTTGCTTGGGGTATTACGCATACTCAAAGGTTGGCCGATTCAATATATGATCATTGGCGGTTATGTTGGGGTAGTGGTGCTCACTATGTTTGCGCCGCAGAGCATTATCGGTGTGGCGTATGACTCTGGAGGCGTAACAACGTCAACCATTACAGTACCTCTAGTCACGGCGTTAGGCGTTGGGTTGGCGTCGGCGATTAAAGGGCGAAACCCTATGATTGACGGGTTCGGACTTATCGCCTTTGCTTCTTTGTTGCCTATGATGTTTGTGATGGTTTATGGCATGGTGGTGGCATGATCGATTGGGCCCATTTTGTCGATACCTTTATTGGCACCATTACCGATGTGTTGCCGATTGCGACGATCATCTTTGGCTTTCAGTTTGCCGTGCTTCGCCGTCCAGTGACGAATCTACCCAAAGTCATTTTGGGCTTCTTCTATGTCATTCTTGGCTTATCTCTGTTTCTTATCGGTCTCGATTTGGCGCTGTTTCCTTTAGGGGAAACGATGGCCACTCAACTCACCGCGCCTGATTTTATCACCGAATTTCGCCTGTCACTCAGTGGTGCATTCACTTGGATGGATTATTACTGGGTGTATCTGTTTGCCTTCTTTATTGGGTTTAGCACCACGATTGCAGAGCCTTCGCTTATTGCAGTGGCGATTAAAGCCAATCAAGTCTCCGGGGGCAGTATCAGCGTCAACGGCTTACGAATTGCCGTGGCTCTTGGCGTGGCGATAGGCATCTCATTGGGTAGCTATCGGATTGTAGTCGGCGACCCAATTCACTATTACATTATCGTGGGTTACATCATTGTGGTGGTGCAAACCTTTTACGCACCGAAACTGATTATTCCGTTGGCTTACGACTCTGGCGGGGTGACGACATCCACGGTAACAGTACCGCTGGTGGCGGCTTTAGGGTTGGGCCTGGCATCGACAGTGCCGGGAAGAAATCCAATGATCGATGGCTTCGGCTTGATCGCATTTGCCAGTCTGTTTCCGATGATATCGGTCATGGGCTATGCACAAATAACTCAGTGGCTCAATAAAGAGACTGAGCGGGAGGATGAAGAAAATGCGCTTTAAATTACTATTGGCTTTTGTCGAAGATAGTAAAACTGACGTGGTGCTAGATGCCGCTCGAAAAGCAGGGGCTACTGGAGCCACAGTGATTAACAATGCTCGCGGTGAAGGTTTAAACCAAAAGCGGACCTTTTTTGGACTGACACTCGATGTGCAAAAAGATGTGCTGCTGTTTGTGGTTGAAGAGCACTTATCTCGGCATATTTTAGAAACTATCAATGATGTCGGCGAGTTTGACCAAGAGTCAGGCCAAGGCATTGCCATTCAGATCGATATTGAAGATGCCGTGGGGGTGGCTCATCAAGTCGAGAAGCTAACCAAAGTCGTAGAGGACGAGTTATGAGTGAACACATTAAAGTGCGAGTGCGCGATGTAATGACTAGCAACTACGTTGTGATTGATGGGTTGACCACAGTAAAAGAGGGTATCCAGCTCGCCAAGAGCCACCAAGTTAAAGCTCTGGTGGTCGATAAGCGTAACAACGATGATGAATACGGCTTGGTGTTAATGAATGATATTGCTAAAAAAGTGCTGGCAAAAAATCGCTCTCCAGAGCGAACCAATATCTACGAGATCATGACCAAACCTGCGCTATCGGTGTCACCTGAAATGAATGTGAAGTATTGTGCGCGCCTATTTGAGCGCTTTGGTATCAGCCGAGCGCCAGTGATTGATGATGGCAAGATTGTCGGCATGGTGAGCTACAACAATATCGTGATCAACGGTATGATTCGAGATGAATAGTCTGTCAATTTTGCTAAAATCGCTCTCTATTTACTGGGAGATGATGTCGTGAAATTGTTTTTTGCCTCCGACCTACATGGCTGTTTGCCTGCCACTGAAGCTATGCTCAGCCAATATCGCCAATCAGGCGCTGAGCATTTGATTTTGCTAGGGGATATACTCAATCACGGGCCACGTAACCCCGTCCCGGAAGGGTATAACCCTCAAGCTGTGAGTGAGCGATTGAATCAATATGCTCAGGATATTATTGCTGTTAGAGGTAACTGCGACAGTGAAGTCGACCAGATGCTACTCAGCTTTCCTATGATGATGGACTACGCTTGGGTGCTTCTAGAAGGCGGCCGACGCCTTTTTCTCACTCATGGTCATATCTACAATAGCAACAACAGACCTCCACTGCGCTCGGGAGACGTGATCGCTCATGGCCACACTCATATTCCAGTGGCGCAGTGGCAACAACAGCAGATCATTTTTAATCCAGGTTCGGTGACCTTCCCGCGCGATGGCTTTACCGCCAGCTACGGCTTACTTGAGCAAGGGCGTTTGCAAGTCATCACTTTTGAAGGCGAGGTGTTGGCCCAAACTGAGCTTTAAAGCAGCAGAGGGTGACCTCTGCTTGCTCTTCTATTTGCTATCCGAGTGGCCGAGATCGCGCTCTGGATCTATCAGGTCGCGTACGCGCTGTTTTAACACTTTGGCTTCAGGGAAGCCGCCATCTTGTTTGCGTTCCCAAATTTGTCTGTCATTACACCAGATTTCAAAACGACCACCGGTATCAGGATGAAGCGAGACGGTGTCTATCTCTTCACTAAACGTGTGCAGCAACTCTTGGCATAGCCATGTTGATCTCAACATCCAGTTGCATTGGCGACAGTAATAAATATCGATTTTGGCTTTGTTCATAGCAAACCTTCATAACAGCAATTTTAATCCGACCGCAAAGGTCAGAATTTCAAAACAGAGTTTAATCACCCGGTTACTGTAGCGAGTCGACAGGTAAGCGCCTAAACTTCCTCCAGCAAAGGAACCGAGCAACAAAATGGGAAGCCAAGGCCAGTAAACGGTCGCGCCTGCTTGCACAATGGCTACCCCGCCAAGACCGTTCCAGAACAGTCCCACACACAGCATCGTCAGTGCGACCGCTTGTTTGTAGCTGTAACCAAACCAGCGTACTAGGAATAGGGTCACCAACAACCCAGAACCCGCAGTTAATGAGCCATTAATCACCCCAATCAGGGCAATAATGATGCCGCCAAGCAGCCAACCTTTAGTGTCTCTATTTAGTGCCACCTCGCTGTGGCCAAGTTGCTTTTTGAAGTGCGAATAGACGCCGAGGGCGAGTATCATAGCGCCGAGCAGTTTCTCGGCGATATCTGCCGGGATCAGTAGCACCATATTGGCGCCAACAACAACGCCTAAGCTACCTGTAGCGACTAAGTAAAGCGCCACCTTAACACTAAAGCTGCGCTGTTTGATATGGGTATAGGCGGCGCCAAGCCCAAGGGCAACGCTGGCGATTTTATGAGTAGCGAGCGCGACTGAAAACGGCAGACCAAAAAAGATCAGCAGGGGAAATTGCAACAAGCCAGCTCCGCCGCCAGACAGGGATGCCAAGGTGTTAGCGATGAGAGAGCCTAATAGTAGGCCTAAAGAATTTATCCAGTCCATAGTATAGAAAAGGGGCATCATGCCCCTTCTAGTGATATCAGTTACTAAACAGTACCGTAGAGCCGTGACTTAAGCTAGTCAGGAGTAGGGTCTTCTCGTTAACGATATCAATACGGCGGCTCTGTTGAGCATCCAGTTTAAAGAACTGAGTGATGATATGCAGTTGTTGCGGAGTAAAGTCTTTACTCTGTGGTGATGAGACATCTTTGAACTCTGTCGGCGAAATCAACAAGTAGTTGTCGCTGATATCCCATTCTCCCGTTTCGGAAATATTAATCACGCTTTCAGTGGAGCCATTGAGAGGGTAGAGGCGCATGTTGGAAACACGAATGTATGTGTTGTTGGGTAGGTACTTCACATTAGAGACAACATCGACGCGGCGAAGTGGTCCTACGGCCTCTTCGGTTTCTTCCTGTAATTGTTCGGTAATGACAGTAACCATCTTTGACTGCCACTCTTTAGATGTGAGTGTCTGTTCAACTTTCAGATCGCTACCCCAGTAGAGCCAGCTACTAAATAGAGCGGAAGCAATCAACAAAATAATCGCGTACTTTTGGTTCATCGTAGGTTCCTAGTTGCAGACGGTGCCGAGATCAGTTTGCTCCGTCACGATTCTGAGCGTGACGCTTTCCCCTGAATTTGCAAGCGAGTGAATGTAGTTGAGTACCAATTGGCTGTTTTGTCCGCCGGTTGCTATGACTTCAATTGGGGCCTTATCGCCAGTGTGAGTTTCGTTGTAACTTTTCACACACTGCTCAATTGAAGGGTACCACTCAGTTAGATCTGGGTGATTGAGCGGAGTTTTGACTGCAACCTTGTCGTATACGCCCAGTTGTCTGAATTCAGACTCAGCAGGGTTAGTAAATTGAAGCACACAGATAGGCAGTAGTAATGCCGCTAATAGCAGCAGTTTCGTGCCCCAACTGGTCGAAACTTTGACAGGTGAAGAGCGGGTGATGGGAGCCGGTTCAGTCTGCACTGTTGGTGCGTCGACATTGGCGGGCTCTTGAGCTGGCGTTTCTGTCTCTAGCGACGCTTCGGTTGGTTCTTCTTGCGGTTCTTCGTTGCCACTCAAAAGTGGCGTGACACGCTCGACGCTACAAATCAGCTGATAACCGCGTTTAGGCACAGTTTTGACATACATTGGTGATTTAGTCGAGTCATTGAGAAGCTTTCTTAGCGTTGAAATCGCTTGAGTTAAGCTTGAGTCATCAACCTCGAAGCCTTGGCGGCGCCAAACAAAGTCGTGTAGCTCATTGCGCGACACGATTTCACTCGGTTTTTCACATAATAAAAGCAGGATACGGCTTTCGTTACTTCCTAGACGGATAAGCTCGTTGTCACTCTCTCTGTCCGTAAGAGAGTTAGTGTTTGGGTCAAAGGTAAATCTATTTGCAAGATTAAACTTAGTACCTATGTTACTCATCAATCGGTAGCCATTTTATTAAAAGTTTCGGGGGAGCAAGCACTTACCGAGCATTGCTGATAAACCAAGCAGATGCCAGTTTATAGTTTTTGATTTTTAAGGGTGTCAAGAATAGTCAAAATAAAAGCAAAAAAACACTGTTTTTATGTTTGTTGACCTTGAATTTACATTTGTCACCCTCATCTTATTTGGCAGATTACAGCCAAATAGCATTGACAGTATGAATCTATTGGCTTGATAAGTATAGAACTTATGGAGTTATCATGAGCGAAACAGTTACCCAAAATAAAGAAACTCGCGGCTTTCAATCTGAAGTCAAACAACTACTTCATTTGATGATTCACTCTCTTTACTCAAACAAAGAGATTTTCTTGCGCGAGCTGATTTCTAATGCCTCTGACGCTTCTGACAAACTGCGTTTCCAAGCGCTTTCAAATCCTGATTTGTATCAAGGCGATGCAGACCTAGGGGTCAAGTTATCGTTTGATGAAAACGCCAACACTCTGACTATTTCCGATAACGGTATCGGTATGAGCCGTGACGATGTGATTGAGCATCTCGGCACGATTGCTAAGTCAGGTACGGCTGAGTTCTTCTCAAAACTGTCTGAAGAGCAGTCTAAAGATTCACAGCTTATCGGCCAGTTTGGTGTTGGCTTCTATTCTGCGTTTATTGTTGCCGATGCGGTCACTGTGCGTACTCGCGCAGCAGGCCTAGCGTCAGATCAGGCGGTACAATGGCACTCGGCAGGAGAGGGTGAATACACCATCGAGACCATCAACAAAGAGTCGCGCGGTACGGACATCATCTTGCATATGCGCGAAGAGGGCAAAGAGTTCCTCAACGAATGGCGTCTACGCGAAGTGATCAGCAAGTATTCAGATCACATCGGTATTCCTGTGTCGATCCAGACGGCAGAGCGCGATGACGAAGGCAAAGAAACCGGCGAGAAGAAGTGGGAACAGATCAACAAGGCGCAAGCGTTGTGGACCCGCAATAAATCCGATATTACAGAAGAAGAGTATCAAGAATTCTACAAGCATGTTTCTCATGACTTTGCTGATCCTTTGGTTTGGAGCCATAACCGAGTAGAAGGTAAGAACGACTACACAAGCTTGCTGTACATCCCATCAAAAGCGCCATGGGATATGATGAATCGCGACCATAAATCAGGTCTGAAATTGTACGTACAGCGCGTATTCATTATGGATGATGCTGAGCAGTTCATGCCCTCATACCTGCGCTTTGTACGTGGTTTGATAGATTCCAACGATCTGCCATTGAATGTGTCACGCGAAATCCTGCAAGACAACAAGGTCACTCAATCTCTGCGCAATGCGTGTACTAAGCGTGTGTTAACTATGCTAGAGCGTATGGCGAAAAACGACGAAGAGAAGTACCAAGCGTTTTGGAAAGAGTTTGGTCTCGTCATGAAAGAAGGGCCGGCTGAAGACTTCTCAAACAAAGAGAAAGTGGCGGGTCTATTGCGCTTTGCGTCTACCGAAGTCGACTCTGCGGAACAAACCATTAGCTTGGCATCTTACGTTGAGAGAATGAAAGAAGGTCAAGATAAGATCTACTTCCTCACGGCGGATAGCTACGCGGCAGCGAAGAACAGCCCGCACCTTGAGCAATTCAAGGCAAAAGGCATTGAAGTTATCTTGATGTACGATCGCATCGATGAGTGGTTGATGAATTACCTGACTGAATTTGATGGTAAACAATTCCAGTCGATCACGAAAGCGGGTCTGGATCTGAGCAAGTTTGAAGACGAGCAAGAGAAAGAAAAACGCAAAGAGACCGAAGAAGAGTTCAAGTCAGTGGTTGAGCGCACTAAAGAGTACTTGGGTGACCGAGTGAAAGATGTGCGTACCACCTTCAAGTTAGCGACAACGCCAGCGGTTGTGGTCACTGATGACTTTGAAATGGGCACGCAAATGGCCAAGCTGCTTGAAGCTGCGGGTCAGGCTGCACCAGAAGTGAAGTACATTTTTGAAATCAACCCTGAGCATGAGTTGGTTAAACGTATGGCAGATGAAGCCGATGAACAAGCGTTTGGCCGCTGGGTCGAAGTGCTTCTAGGCCAAGCGATGTTGGCAGAGCGAGGTTCGATGGAAGATCCTTCGCAGTTCTTGGGCGCCATTAACACGCTTTTGACTAAGGGCTAATAGTTAAAAAGAACCAAAAAGCTCGCATCTTGCGGGCTTTTTGGTTTATTTGCATTAATCAGCAATGAAATGTCGAGATGTTGCAGCGAATAATGAGTCGTTCAGCATTCTTTAGTCGTAATTCACTCTCGCCCGATGATTTGTGTGGTAGAATGCAACCTTGAAACCGAATGAGTAGGCGTGTAATGTGCACGCCTCTTTTATTGCTAACAGTAAACAGTTATACCGAAACTTACCGTGCGCATTGGTCGCATTAAGCTCTGTGTGAGACCTTTAGGCTATATGTGAAATATAGTGAGCTTCGGTATAAATCATCATTATCTTAAGAGGATTCAACATGCGCATCATTCTTCTAGGTGCTCCAGGTGCAGGTAAAGGCACACAGGCTCAATTTATCATGGAGAAGTACGGTATTCCACAAATCTCTACTGGTGACATGCTACGTGCTGCTATCAAAGCTGGTACAGAGCTTGGTAAACAAGCGAAAGCTGTGATTGACGCTGGTCAGCTAGTTTCTGATGAAATCATCCTTGGCCTAATCAAAGAGCGTATTGCTCAAGATGACTGCGAAAAAGGTTTCCTACTCGATGGCTTCCCTCGCACTATCCCTCAGGCAGATGGCCTAAAAGAGATGGGTGTTGATGTCGATTATGTTATCGAATTCGACGTTGCAGATGATGTGATCGTTGAGCGTATGGCAGGCCGTCGTGCTCACCTTGCTTCTGGTCGCACTTATCACGTTGTATACAACCCGCCAAAAGTGGAAGGCAAAGATGACGTGACTGGCGAAGATCTTGTTGTTCGTGATGATGACAAAGAAGAGACCGTTCGTGCGCGTCTAGGTGTATACCATGATCAAACTGCTCCGCTCATTGAGTACTACGGTAAAGAAGCGGAAGCGGGCAACACTAAGTACCTCAAGTTTGATGGTACTAAGCAAGTGGCTGAAGTCAGTGCCGATATCGAGAAAGCACTAGCATAATTCGCTTACCGTGAAATTTGAAAATTTGTTATAGTGAAAAGCGACCTGACTAGGTCGCTTTTTTTATTGCAAGGTGTTGATCATTCTGATCAAACGCTACGTAAATCTCTATTTCAGTGTCTATGGGTAGCTATGCAAAATAATAAAAAACAGGGTGTGTTGTTGGTCAATTTAGGGACGCCGGACGCAGCCACAGCCCCTGCGGTCAAACGATTTTTGAGTCAATTTCTCCACGATCACCGCGTTGTTGATATGACACGTTGGCTTTGGTGTCCTCTTCTTCATGGGGTAATTTTGCCAATTCGTGCGCCCAAAGTCGCCAAACTGTACCAAAGTGTATGGATGGAAGGTGGCTCGCCATTGATGGTCTACTCAAAACAACAAGCAGATAAGCTACAGGCGAAGTTAGAGATGCCCGTTGAATTGGGCATGACCTATGGTAATCCAAGTTTGCAAACGGGTTTGCAAGCCTTGCTTGATCAAGGTGTCGAAGATGTGATCGTGCTGCCGCTATACCCTCAATATTCTGGTACCACAACAGCGGCGGTGTCTGATGGCCTGACTAAGGCGTTCAAACAGTTGCCAGTGATGCCCGGTTTCCACTTTATCCGCGATTACTATCAGCATCCTCTTTACATCAAAGCGTTGGCGGCCAGTGTCAAGAGATCGTGGCAGGAAAAAGGCAAAGGGGACTACTTGCTCTGCTCATACCACGGAATTCCGAAGCGTTTCGCTGACAATGGCGATGTTTACCCTCAGCACTGTGAGCAGACTACCGAGCTTCTGGCGCGTGAACTTGATTTAACGCCAGAGCAAATCGGTATGACGTATCAGTCTCGTTTCGGTCGTGAGGAGTGGCTCAAGCCATACACAGATAAAACCTTAGAGACTCTGCCAGGTAAGGGCATTAAGAAACTCGATATCATTGCTCCAGCGTTTTCTGTCGATTGCTTGGAAACATTGGAAGAGATTTCTGAGCAGTGCCAAGAGATTTTCCTTGAACATGGTGGCGAGTCATTTACCTACATCCCATGTCTCAATGACGATGACACTCATATCGAAATGATGGCGGCATTGACCAAAGCTTAGTTCCTCAGCAACCCAACCTACTAATACAAGGCCAGATCTTCTGGTCTTGTTCATTCGTTAATCCCTTCTTAAACACGACGCCACCTCATTCAAAGTGGCTGTGTAAGTGATACCTGTCGCAGTTTGTGTGAGTGCCTTCCTAAAAAGAACTCAAATAGTGGTGAGCCGACTCTCGTTTTGTATGTCGCTGGACTTTAGTTTATTGCTCTGGGTCACGAAATGCGTAACCCTGTAATCGTTCTTTTCTTTTATTGCCTTGTTTTAAAAGAAATAATTAAGGTTATGTTTTTTTACAACGAGCCAAGTTGCACTATTCTGTAATTTATTTTTCAATGAGAATTAAGTCCTCGTTGATAGCAACACTTTTAGGAAGGACGGCCGCTGTGTTGAGAGAGCAATGGCTCCAAGTCAATACAGCTCACTTTAAAATAGGCAGATGAACATGAAAAAATTAATTACTTTTAGCGCACTTTCTCTTGCTGTAACTTCTTCCGCTTTCGCGGCTTCTTCATACGTTACTGGTAACGTTCAATTCCACTCTGAAAACAAAAATCCGGACGTAACGTCAACGCTAGAAGCTGGTCATACGTTCGATACCGGCACGACATTATTGACAGAGTTTGATGGCATTTCACTAGGTAGCTACGAAGATAATTACACCGGTGCTAAGGCGACGCCATTCATTACGTTAGGTATTGAGCAGAGTTACGCTATCAATGATAACTTATGGGTTGCTGTTGGTTATCACCACCTATTAAATGATGGTAAAACCGTGCAACATCGCCCACTGGTGAAAATCGGCTACAACTTCGACAATGGTTTAGCGCTCAGCAATCGTACTCGTTACCACGATATGAAAAATGGTGACAATGACCAACTACGTTTCGATAACCGCATCGGTTACGCAGTCGCTGATATGCCTCTATCTCTAGCTTACAACAACGTTTACGTACGTAACGACAAATCAGCCAATACGATGGACCACGAGTTTCGTGCCACTTGGACTCGCGAAGGCGTTCAACCATACTTTGAGCTACGTAGCCAAGGTCATGGCGCCAAAAATACAGATGGCAGTGATAAGAAAGAAAACACAGCATTCGTATTTGGTGCATCTTACGGCTTCTAAGCCACTCTTAATCCTGTCGGTTATGAAAAAGCCCAAGCAATTTGCTTGGGCTTAATTGTTGTTACTTCGCTTCGTAGTGGCGGTATTCAAATACTTGGCCTTTTTCGTTAAAGGCAAACACCGAGTACTCATCTTGCTTGTCGCCATATTCCATTCCCGGCGAGCCCATTGGCATACCCGGAACCGCTAGGCCTTTGGCGTTGCGAGGCGGGTTAGCTAAAAAGGTTTTGATGTCTTCAGCGGGGATGTGCCCCTCAAACACATAACCATCAATTTCAGCCGTGTGGCACGAGGCAAGCTCAGGAGTGATGCCTAATTGTTGTTTGATCGGGTTCATGTTCTCATGCAGTTTCTCTTCGACAGTAAAGCCTGCTTCTTGCATGTGTTTAGTCCACTCAGTGCAGCAGCCACAGTACGGAGACTTATGGTTGAGTACGTCGGTCGCCAATGCGGTCCCGGAGATAAATAGAGAAGCAGTCAGTGCCAGGGTTTGTATTTTCATAGTAACCTCTACGAAGTTTTGAAGAGTCTCAGGCGATTAGCATTGCTAACGACTGTTATGGATGATAGTGCCATTGCTGCGCCTGCGACAACTGGGCTAAGCAAAAAGCCGAAACTGGGGAAAAGAACCCCAGCCGCAATCGGAATTCCCAATGAGTTATAGACAAAGGCACCAAATAAGTTCTGTTTCATATTACGCACAGTGGCTTTGGACAGCTCAATGGCGTTGACCACAGCTAACGGAGAAGAGTTGAGCAGCGTCATCTGCGCGCTTTCAATCGCTACGTCACTTCCGCTCCCCATAGCAATACCAATATCGGCCAGTGCTAGGGCAGGTGCATCGTTCACTCCGTCACCAATCATTGCTACACGACGTCCCTGTTGCTGTAGCTCCGTTATATGGCCTGCTTTTTCATCGGGCAGTACCTGTGCAATCACTTGTTCAATACCTAACTGCGTGGCAATCGCTTTGGCCACGGTTTGATTGTCACCCGTGAGCATAATCGGAGTTATATTGCTGGCTTTTAGGCGCTGGACCGCCAGTTTGGCATCCTGTTTAATCGGGTCGGCGATAGCAATTACCCCAGAGACATTTCCGTCACTGCTCACTACGACAGGGGTCCATGCTGAGTCTAGATAACGCTCAATCACTGATTCTATGCCTGACAAATCCCATGCTTGTTGCTTGGCATAGTTGAGCGAAACAATCGCGATTTGCTGGCCATCAATGGTACCCATTACCCCTTGGCCGCGGCGGTTATCGAACAGATTAACTTCGAGAAGAGTCAGTTGCTGCTGGTTAGCTTTTTCGACGATGGCTTTTGCCAATGGGTGTTCGGAGTGCTTCTCTACCGAAGCAGCAACAGCGAGTAATCGCTCACTATCACCGTCGATGGCGAACAGGTCTTCAACCGCGGGTTTGCCTTGCGTCAAAGTGCCGGTTTTATCAAATACCACAGTATCGATGCGACTTGCAGACTGCAAAACATCGGCATCCTTAATTAAAATCCCCATTTCAGCGGCTTTCCCTACGCCGACAGTGACCGATAGCGGGGTTGCTAAACCCAAAGCACAAGGGCAGGCAATAATCAGCACAGTGGTGGCCACAACCAACATGTAGCTGGCTTTGGGTTCAGGGCCAACAGCGAACCAAACCGCGGCAGATAGGCAGGCAATGGCGACCACAACAGGCACAAATACCGAAGATATCTGGTCGGCCAATTTAGCGATGGCGGGTTTACTGCTTTGCGCTTCGCGGACCATAGTAATAATGCGCGACAACATAGTGTCGCTGCCTACTCCTGTCGCTTTAAACAACAACGAACCATCTTGGTTAATCGTGCCTGCAGAGACAGTGTCACCAGCCGCTTTCGCCACAGGTAAGGGTTCACCGGTGAGCATTGACTCATCAAGGTAAGATTCACCGGAGATCACTTGACCATCAACTGGGATCTTTTCTCCCGGTCTCACTCGTAACGTCATACCGACAGTAATGGCATCGATCGCGATTTCACTGTCACCATTTTCGCCAACCAGCGTCGCGGTTTGTGGCTGTAAATTGATTAATGCTTGTAGAGAGCGAGTGGTTTTCGCCTTGGCTTTGGCTTCAATGTAGTGGCCGAGTGAAATCAAGCCGATAATCATCGCACTGGCTTCAAAATAGACGTGTCGTGAAGCTGCGGGAAACCACTGTGGAAATGCGACCACTAACATAGAGAATAGCCACGCAGCGCCGGTACCAAGCGCCACCAGAGTATCCATAGTCGCTCGCTTGTGTGTGAGAGCTTGCCATGCGTTAGTAAAGAACGAACGACCCGCTGTGGCCAGTAACCAAAAACAGACAGCCCCAACCAGTCCCCATGCCCACTGTTCTTGGCTGTTGCGAATCATCATGTTACCGCCAAATACGCCCCACAGCATAAGTGGGCCACCAACCAGCATACCACTAATGGCGCTATTTTTATGATGACGTTGAATCGTTTGCTGCTGTTTAAGTTGCTGCTGCTGTTGAGTGGCGGGATCGTCCACGATACTCGCTTGATAACCTGCTTGCGTGCTTGCCTCGACAATTTTCTCGACGATTTGATTCGGTTGTGTAGAAACAAAAACCATAGCACTTTGTTCGGCGAGATTGACTTGCACGCGCTCGACGCCACGAACAGAAGCGAGCGCTTTTTCAACCGAAGAGACGCAGCTTGCGCAGGTCATTCCTGAAATGAGCAGGTGCACTGTCGCGAGGGGCTGATCCGATGATGTCGGTGTTTGCGCCTCTGTTTCACTGTCAGGTTGCGCCATGTTGAGCGTATCTTCCGGGCGCTCGTCGCTAGCTTGGTAGCCTAACTCGGCGACCTGACGTTTAATTGTCTGTGCAGAGTGTAGGGTAATAATCGTCAACTCTGACTTGGACGCTTCAAAGCGGATGTTGCTTTGGTCTTGTTCTAGCGCTTGATTGAGTTTGGTAACACACTTGCCGCAGTTAAGTCCGCTTAAGTGGAAGTGAAAGCGATTTCCTGCTTGGTAGCCCAGAGATTCGATAGTTTGAGCCAAGGCAGGCAACGAGCTGTCGCTTTCCAACGTAACCAGAGTCGGAGATAACTCAAGTATGGTGACTTGATGTTGCTGATTCAACGCGTTTTCTACTTTGCGCGCACATCCCATGCAGTTTAATCCTGAAAGGGGAATTTCATACCTTGCCATAGTCGACACCTCGCATTGCTAGTGTTGCTAAGCGTAAACCTTACCGCAAGGGTAAGGTCAAGTGACAAATGACAAACGTTAAAAACTGGCTTTTCGATGCCGAGACCGGAGTCGAGCTTGCGAGTCATTTCAAACTTCCTAGCCAGAAATAATCAAGAACTCTCAATCTGTATCAAGTGAAAGTGATTTGAGTTACATATTGATGGCTAATTTCGCGCAGATAACGCTCCGGAGATGATTTTTGACGTTTTTGAATCTTTTTGTTTTCAATTAAGTTATTGATTTGTAATGATTATAAATATTTTGGTTATTTTTGATTTGAGCTTGATCAGAGAATTATTTGAGTTAGTTTTTGAAAGAAAAAAAGTTTGCCACTATGCCCCTGTCCATAAATAACTCCCTTGAAACAGCGAGTTAGCCCTGCTGGATAGGGAATGAAATTCAAATAAATGTATAGGGTAATTCTTATGTCTCACTTTAAAAAAACTCTTGTTGGCGCAGCGGTTTCGACTGTTGTACTCGCTTTGTCTGGCTTGGCCGTCGCAGATACGAACCTGAATCCAGCAGAAGTAAAATATGAGCAAGGTATCTATGGTTTGATTGCTATGCAGGTGGCAAATCGTGATTACGACAACTCACCACAAAACGATGGTGTTCAGTTCAACAACGAGTCTCGTCTCGGTTGGCGTGGTACGGCGAAGTTCGATAGCTGGGATAACTGGACTTTTTTGTGGCAAATTGAGTCAGGTTATGTCGATGAGTCATTTGCCGGTGAAAATGGCGGCAACGGCTATTTAGGTCGTCGTGATACCTTCGTCGGTTTTGAGCATGACACTATTGGTAAAGTTCGTGTAGGTCGTGTGTTAACGCCCATTTATGAACTGATAGATTGGCCTGCAACCAACCCGGGAATGGGGAACGTTTGGGACTGGGGCGGTAATATTGGCGGCAACAATTTTAATGATCGTCAATCCGACACCATTCGTTGGGATACCAATGAACTGTGGAAAGGCTTCACCATGGATATCGCCGCCGGTGCGGGTCAAGACCGTGCCGGTGCTACAGACAGCACTAAAGCCGGTAGCAACTACTGGCACGGTATGGCAGCACATCAGCAGTTCAGCGGTGATTGGGGGTGGATCCAGTTTGACCTAGCCTATGAAATGAACTACGACACAGTGGAAGGCGATAACGAAAAGTACTGGGATAATCAGACTTACCTCGTCGGCTCTCAGGGTGGTTTCTCAAATGGCTTAGGCTACTTTGCATACTACCGGATTGCTGAAGCGCAAGATACGAAAGGCAGTGATGAAGCAGAACACTCTTACTCTGTCGGTGTGACATACAATTTTGGTGAAGGTAACAAGTGGCAAGCGAAGGTCGCACACGCTGAAAACCTTGGTCTAGAAGTCGATGGCAAAGACATTGACGGTACCAAAGACAAAGTAACCTCTATGCAGCTAATGTATTCCGTTGATACCAATGCGGTTGTTTACGCTCGTTACGCAATGAATGATTTAGAAAATACCGGTAAAACTGGCGAAGGCTATCAAGGTCGTTGGAAGTCGGACAGCTTTAATGAAGCGTCTGTCGGTATCGAATACTGGTTCTAATACTGGTGAACATTGTCTGGGCGGCGACTTGCCGCCCTTAGTCGTTTACTCTTCTCTGTGACGTCGAGGAATCTATGAAAAAACTCATATCCGCCTTTATTATCGGTGCGATGGCATTACCAGTGTACGCTACTGAACTTTCGTTTATTAATGAAATCGAGCCGTTAGTGCTCAACGGTAAAGAGCTGACTGGTAATGATTATAAAAGTGCTCAAGTGATAAACTTGAAAGAGGGTCAAAACCAGCTCGTATTCGCCCTTGATCAATTGGTTGTTGAGGATGGGCGTCGTAACAAATTGGTTTTTCCGACAGTCATCATCAGATTTGACCTAGCGTCAGATCCAGTCACTCTCAGTTACCCAGTCCTCCGCAACGCCGAGCAAGCGAAAAAATTCCGCAACGCATTGGATTTCTCATTGCTAGATTCTCACGGCAACCCTGTGGATTACCAAGTTGATTTATTGCATGTCAAAGGCATTTCACCGTTCAACGACCTCGAAGCGGCGATGGCGGAGTATAACCAGCAAGGAGGCATTGCCGCAGTAACAGCACAACAAAGCGTTCCCCTGCATCATTCCGAGGCACAGCAGCCAACTGGCTCGGTCACAACTCGCGCCGCGTTAGAGCAAGATTTTCTCTTTCTGCCACTAGAGGAGCGGCAAGCGTTTGTCGCTTGGGCTGTTCAACACCTGAATAACTAATAAAACATCCATCTCATGGATTGTAGATTTGCATATCGGTGCTAAAATAACGCGCAATTTTGGCACCGCTCGATAAATGAGTCAGGTGCGGTCATTTAGACAATCAAGGTATTTTACATGACGGTTAAAACTCGTTTTGCTCCAAGCCCAACAGGCTACCTACACGTTGGTGGTGCGCGCACTGCACTTTACTCATGGCTGTTTGCCAAGAACCAAGGTGGTGAATTTGTTCTACGTATTGAAGATACAGACCTAGAACGTAACTCTCAGGAAGCGGTTGATGCCATTCTTGAAGGTATGCAATGGATGGGGCTAGAGTGGGACGAGGGCCCGTATTTCCAGTCGAAGCGTTTTGACCGATACAACGAGATGGTTGATAAGCTGCTGGCGGAAGATAAAGCGTACAAATGTTATGCGTCTAAAGAGCTGCTTGATGAGATTCGCGCAGAGCAAGAAGCGAACAAAGAGATGCCACGTTATGATGCGCAACATCCTAAGATTGTTGCAGCCAATGCGGCAGCCAAAGAGGGTGACCCTTGTGTGATCCGTTTCCGTAACCCGAAACAGGGTAGTGTTGTCTTTGATGACCAAATTCGTGGTCGCATTGAAATTGGTAACGATCAACTCGACGATTTGATCATTCGTCGTACTGATGGCTCACCAACTTACAACTTTGTTGTCGTGGTTGATGACTGGGATATGGGCATTACCCACGTTGTCCGTGGTGAAGACCACATCAACAACACCCCACGTCAGATCAATATCTACAAAGCGCTAGGCGCACCTGTACCGACTTTTGCACACTGTGCGATGATCCTAGGCGATGATGGTGCCAAGCTGTCTAAGCGTCATGGCGCGGTTTCAGTGATGCAATACCGTGATGAAGGTTACTTGCCGAATGCATTGAACAACTACCTAGTGCGTTTAGGTTGGTCTCACGGTGATCAAGAGATCTTCTCGCAACAAGAGATGATTGACCTATTCAGCTTGAATGCCATTTCTAAATCGGCCTCTGCGTTCAACACAGAAAAGCTGTTGTGGTTAAACAACCACTACATCAAGACATCACAGCCTGAGTACGTGGCTGAGCATCTTCAGTGGCACCTAGACAACCAGAAGCTGGATACCACAAATGGTCCTGCGATTACCCAAGTGATCAAGCTGGTGGGTGAGCGCTGCAATACCTTAGTTGAACTTGCGCAGCAAATTCGCTATTTCTACGAAGACTTTGCTGAGTTTGAGGCGGGCGCAGCGAAGAAACACCTACGAGGTGTGGCGAAAGAGCCGCTTGAGCTGGCGCTGGCCAAAGCGGAAGCACTGGCTGATTGGTCAACAGATAGCATCAAACAGGGCGTAATTGCCGCTGTGTGTGAAGAGCTAGAAATTGGCATGGGTAAAATTGGTATGCCGCTTCGTGTTGCCGTGACGGGTGGCGGTCAATCGCCGTCAGTGGATGCAGTGATGGAGCTAGTCGGCAAAGAGCGCTGTATTGCTCGAATCAAAATGGCACTGGCTTTCATCGCCGAGCGCGAAGCCAACGCCTAACAGACCTTTCTGAAACAAGACCGCAGCTTAAACGCTGCGGTTTTTTTTTTGCCTGTTAATGTTTTAAAAATGAGACGAGGTTATTTAATTTGGGCTTTGAGTCAATATTTTGTTAACTGCATCGCATTGCTGGTGTTTTTGTGTATATTTGCGTGGCAGCCTGATGGTGGTGCTTATCGATGATTACCAATTGGTAACAATCCATTAGCTCAGTATGGCTTGATAAAACAACAAATAAGGTAGGAAGTGAGATGAATAAGTTAGCAGTGATGGTTTCTAGTGCACTAGTGCTCGCATCAGCCGGCGCCAATGCGCAATTTTATCTTGGTGGTAAAGTCGGGACATCGTGGTTGGATGATGCTTGCACAGCGGTAACGGCAACTTGCGATGATGAGTCGATTGCCGCTGGTCTGCTTGCAGGCTACGAATTTTTTGATTTTCTGTCGCTTGAGGCTGGTTATGACTATTTAGGAGAGTTTAGCGCAGCCGGTTTAAATGATGAAAAAGTCAAAGCTTACACCCTAGCACCCAAGCTCAATTTGGCATTAAACGAAGATTGGTCTCTATACGGTAAGTTTGGTGGTGCCCGTGTTGAGTATGGAAGCTATAACGATAGCTCTTTTCTTGGTGCGGTAGGTCTTGAACTGGATTCCCATAAAAATGTTACCGTACGGCTAGAGTATCAACGCCTCACCGACGTAAGTAACCCTTGGGCCAAGGCAGCAGTGAATAGCGCTACACTAGGTTTTGTGTATAAATTTGGTGCTAGTCCGCAGTCGGTATCTGAACCGGTCGTCATGGAAGAAAAAGTGGTTCAACCAATGGTAGAAGAGGTGAAGCCTGAGGTCGCACCAGCACCAGTGGTCAAAACTTTCCAAGCTAAAGTTATCGATTCTGGCGCATTCGCCCATGATAGCACGACGCTCAAATCCGAAAGCCAGCCAGCGATCACCGAACTTGCGAGCTTTATGAAGCAATTCCCACAGTCTAAAGTTGAGGTGACGGGCTACACGGATTCGTCTGGTCCAGCCGCTTACAACCAAAAGCTCTCTGAGAAACGAGCTCAATCGGTAGCTGCTGCGTTGATTGAACAAGGTATTGCTCCAGAGCGCATTACCGCAACAGGCCAAGGGGAAAACAACCCTATCGCAACCAACGATAGTCCGCAGGGCCGAGCGAAAAACCGTCGAGTAGAGATCGTGGTACCGAGCTTTGAGTACCAAGAGTAACGACTCTTTTCTTTGATAAAAACCGTAAAGCCCTGGTGAACATCCAGGGCTTTCTACTTAATGCTTCGGCTACTTTAGATCGATACTGTTTAAGCGGCCCATAAACTCAAGAATCTCTAAGTTCTCTTTATTGGCCGCTAATAATGCTTTCTTGGTTTTAGAGTAGGCCGCTAACCGACCATGTTTTTTGATTGAGCAAACCACACTGCGGTATATAAGCTTGCCATTCTCATCATAGTTACGCCACGCGGCAATGTAGCATTCATCTTTTGCGTCTGGGTTTTCTTTGGTTGGTCTGGGTTTAAAAATGATTTTAGGCTCTAAAGAGTGCGGAAGGCGAGTCATCAGATAAGGATCTTTGAGTAGTCTGCGCCAAAACTTGCCCCACATTTCACTGCCTAGCTCGTTGCGCAGCTTAATGGCCTTTTTTAATCCTTTTTTTTCACCGATACGGATGTAACCCACCGAACGATGCAGCACCTTATCATCTGGGGTGTGGATATGGATTTTGAATGCGGTCTTGGCCTTAGAAATAAAGCGATGGCCAGTATTGGTTTCTAGATTACTCTTCTTCATAACCGGGTTATCTATAACTTTGTTAATAGATATTTTAGATGAAACTAGCCGAATCGTGAAGACAACAAAAAATAAAGAGCTACAACCGATGAACGGCTATAGCTCTAATATCTGGCGCTCCCGACAGGATTCGAACCTGTGACCTGCCCCTTAGGAGGGGGCCGCGCTATCCAGCTGTGCCACGGGAGCATACCTATATGATACTGATACTTAGCGAGAAGTTAAGTATCAAATTCATACCAAACAGCATAAATATCTGGTCATTCTTGCTGGTTAAAATCGCTTATAGCGTCGTTATAGCTATGTTTGCAAGGAATGGTGTAGGTAGGTCAACTAGCTAGCTGCAATCTATGCCTTGCTCTCAGCGATTTTTCCTGCACAATTATCTGATCACCTATTTATCCCGTTTGGTATCAGTGATCACAGCTGTTTGTGCATAACATCGCCAATTTGGATGCTGCCGGCAAGCTCTGCTTGATCGACAGTCAGCTCAGCTTCGTTTTCATACACACGTGATACAGTCAGGGTGATATCGGTTTCGGTGACCTTGTTACGAGGGAGACCCCGTTGGTCGATAAATGATCCCGTGTGCCACAACTGCAGTTTGTCACCTTGTTGGACCCCATGGATGCGACCTAAGTCGATCGTAATGGTATTGCCCCATTTTGCCACCACTTCTGGCAGCGTAATCTTACATGACAGTTCAGACTCAAGGTCGAGCATAATGTTACGGCTTACGCGCAACATCATAGTGCCATAGGTCGACGACCAAAAACGTGCGCTACGAGTGTCTACTTGGCTGGTTTTGGCAAACGGCCAGCGGGCAACTTCGCGGTAATTGCGATTGTATACTTCGTTGCCGGTTTTGCCGTCAAATACCGTCATTTCTAAGGCGAACTGACGATTGATAATGTCATCAGACAACAACTTGCTCTCTATTGTTGCGGTTAAGTCGGTAATAACGCCGCCGATGATGTATTGGGCACCAGTGTCTTCGGCGATCATTTTTAGTCGCTCAGGGTAGCGCTTATTAATCTCGAAATCTGTGGTACCGACGGAGACAAAGTTCACCGACTCTTGATCTAACTGACGGTTGATGATGCCGGCAAAATCGTCACCAACGTCGTATATCTGGCCCATGACAGCCTGTTGGGGAGAGGCAATATCGACATTGCCGACCAAAAATGTCTTTTTATATTGGTTAACATGGCAACCTGTTGCCGATGGGTAGATGTCGACTCTGGCTTTCACCAGCATAACCCCCTGGCTTACTTCCTGTTCATCAACGACGATGTAGCGAATTTCGCTATTGGTAAATTGATACTCTTTACGGTTGCTTTCTAGTAGTGGCCTCAGATTGGCGATGCTGCCGATGTCGGCGCCGGCAAAACTGACTGCTTTATAGAGTGCATCTTCTAAAGCATGAATGCGCGCGACCTCCTCGGAAGAGACAACCGTGGCAGAACCTGTGACTTCATACCAGCCCGCAGAGACAGCATGACTCCACAAACTGATGCAGAGTGTAGATAACAACACAAGTAGAGACTTTTTCATGTTTATTTACCAAGTTGGTTCATTTTTTGCTTAATAATTCTTAGCGGATTCGGGTGTTGCTTTTTAAAATGATTGCACAGGATGAAAAGCAAAGAATGTTCCACTTTTAGAAGAGAGCTAAAAGATTCGACATTTTACGCCTTAATGTATCGGAGATTAGAGAATGAAAAGATGGCTATCGCTAGTGCCCGTGGTGTTTCTCACTGCCTGTGCCTATGCGCCAATTTATAACGGTAAAGAACCTTACTCAGGTTCGCAGTTTATGTTGATGGAAAGCCCGCGTCATACTCTTGACTTCTTTGTCGAGAGCATGACAGAGGATTTAATGATTTCAAATACCAGTGTCTCCGCACGTACGCCGATAGCGGTGACCTCCTTTGTTGATCTGCAAAATATGGATGCAACCAACTGGCTGGGCAACTCAGTATCCGAAGGGTTTATTCATCAGTTTCAGCGCCGCGGATTTAAAGTGGTCGACTTTAAAACCACGGGTTCGATTCAAGTGACGCATCAAGGTGATTTTGCCTTTAGCCGAGATTGGAAAGATTTGGCGCAAGAGCAAGATATCCAGTATGTCCTGACGGGCACTATGTTGCGCCAAGAGGGTGGGGTATTGGTCAATGCTCGAGTGGTTGGAATGCAATCGCGTGTGGTTGTAGCAACCGCTCAAGGTTTCTTACCAGCAGATCGTATCGGCCGAGATCTCGATACCCTTAACAGTATTCGAACTCAAGACGGTGTGCTGATTCGTTCAGACCCGACGATGACCCAACCATACACGGTTATTTTGCGTCCATAGGGAGAACACATGAAAAAGCTATTACTCCTAGCGGTGGCGTTGGTGATGGTTGGATGTCAGCCGCTCAATACTATGCGTCCTGATGACTGGCTCACGGCGGTAGGTTACGCCAGCATTAGCGAACAAATCGGCCGCAATGAAGAAGAGAAACAAGTACGAGCCATGCGTGCCTCAAAAATCGATGCGTACCGCGAGTTAGCCGAGCAAGTTTACGGTATGCGTGTCAGTGGCCGCGCTGATCTCAAAGATCAACGACTCGGCACTGAACGCACCTCAGGGGCTGTAGATGGTGTGATTCGTGGTGCGGAAGTAGTCAGGAGCTACAAAGTTGGTGACAGTTATGTTACTGAACTGCGCCTTGATATCCAAAAAATGAACAAGCTGCGTGACTACGGTGAGGTACAACAGGTGCCAGAGAAAAGGCAGCAAACTCTGTTCTAATAGTTTCACTCTACTCCGACTGCAAACAAAAAGCGGCAATCGTATGATTGCCGCTTTTTCTATTCATGTTTGACCGATTACGCCTTGATATTGGTGCCCAAGGTAGTCACATTTTTGGTTTGCCCCTCGGCGGTATAGGTCATGCCGAGTTTGCCTTGAGATTGCTGCATCAGGTTGTTGAGCTTATTGAAACTCAACTGCGCACGTTGCAAGGCTTGACCATTGATATCGTTCTTTTGCTGACACTCACTAACTAGTTGTCGGATTTCGTCAACCAGAGGGCTCAACTCTGGATCGGAATTTAAATCTTCAACGTCAGGATGACGACGAATTCGTTCGTCTGTGGTTTGCAATTGTTCGATCAAAGTGATTTTTTGTTTGGCACATTGCTCGATATCTTTCGAGACTCGGCTCGCTATGGCATGCTTTTCTTGATCAAGGACGTCACTCAACTGTTGGGCGTTTTTGTGCTGAAACTGAACTAATCCTAGTAGTGCTGCCATAAACTAAATCTCGTGCTTACAGTCCGCCGAGTTCTTTTTCGAACTTCATCATGTTATCAGCGAGCTTCTCTGGATTGACGGTATAAGAACCATTGGCGATAGCTTCTTTAATCGCTGCCACTTTTGCTTGGTCAAAGCTTGGCTTAGCTGCCATCTGAGTATGCATTTCTCCCATCGCCTTACCCTGTGAGCTAAGTGACACTGCATCCTGAGCGACACTCGACTTTTTTGCTGAGTCAGAGCCGCTGGTCGCACTGCTTTCATTGCGCACGGAACTTCGTGTCGAAGTCGAGAGCGGTTGTCCCGAGCGTATGTTATCGATACCTGCCATAGTTGAGCCTTTTAATTAGATAGATACTTGTACTGTCAATATCGACCATACTAGCGGAAACTTTAACTTTTTTTGCAATCAGTTAAAACACCACAGTTACTTCAGAAATTCCAGTCACGCGTCCTTCAATTATACGGTTGGATTTACTATTTTTCACTCTTATCTGTTCACCATGTGAACCATCTGTCAGTGCTACCCCTTTTGTGGTGATAGTCATGCCCAAGTTTGTCGCCTTAATAGTCACGGTTTCATTG
Organism: Vibrio sinaloensis; assembly: GCF_023195835.1. Taxonomy (NCBI): domain Bacteria; kingdom Pseudomonadati; phylum Pseudomonadota; class Gammaproteobacteria; order Vibrionales; family Vibrionaceae; genus Vibrio; species Vibrio sinaloensis. The sequence goes on from NZ_CP096199.1 coordinate 782,553, forward strand.
CGACACACCACGCAGATATCGCGTTGCTCGATGACTTCTCCCACGCGTAAGTTTTTCTTGGTTTTTGCGCCCACAACCGCGTCTATTGAGGAAAACCCTTGCCGCCTAAAGCGTTGCAGGTCTACCATACTAACAGTGACGTCTTGCGCTGAGATAAGCTGTCCGCGTGATAGTGCTGTCGTTAGCACCACTTGTGGACCAGTTCGAGTCAAACGTACCGGAACATAAATACGCCAATCGTCGTCTGGACATTCCACGAGCACAGTGATGTTACTTGCACTAGGATTAACAGATGAAGAAGAGGTTGATAGTCCTGTGGGGCAATCAGTGGTAAAAATCCGAGTGTCGATGTTCGCCGCTGTGGCTTCTAGCGTACCACCAGGTGGCCACTCAATTGTCGAAAGTATGTACTCCTCTGCAGCGAGTTGAATATTTTCGATTTGGCTTTCTGTTGCAGATGTCGCTGAAAAACTAAAGAAAAACAAGAAAAAGCCGATAGACTTATAAAACTTTTTATAGAAAGCTCTACAATTAGTTATGGAAAACGAGCAGAAGGGTGATTTAGGATATTGCATTCTGTTTCTCATCTGTTTTCATCACGTAGGGTAGACTACCATTTTTTTGCACCAAGTTTGAGATGGAGATGAGCTTATGACGGGTATTCTTGATTCGGTGAATCAGCGTACGCAACTCGTCGGTCAAAACCGATTAGAACTCTTAACGTTTCGCCTGATGGGGCGTCAACGTTACGGGATTAACGTATTTAAAGTAAAAGAGGTTCTTCAGTGCCCTAAGCTCACCTCAATGCCAAATCTACACCGCCTAGTTAAAGGGGTTGCGCACATTCGTGGCCATACCGTTTCGGTGATCGATTTAAGCTTGGCTGTCGGCGGCAGACCGACTACTGATGTCGATAAGGCCTTTGTGGTGATTGCCGAGTTCAACCGTACCATTCAAGCTTTCTTGGTGACGTCGGTAGAGCGTATTATCAATATGCACTGGGAGGCGATTTTGCCGCCGCCAGAAGGCGCGGGTAAGTCGAACTACCTCACCGCGGTCACCAATATCGATAACGAGTTGGTCGAAATCCTCGATGTCGAGAAGATCCTTGCAGAAATCGCACCAGTTGATGAAACTATGGATGCGTCGATCGGTGAAGAGATAGCGCAGGCCGAAACCGAGAAAGAAATTGTTCGTCGTATATTGATTGCCGATGACTCGACGGTAGCGCGTAAACAGGTTGAGCGAGCCATTACTTCGCTAGGTTTTGAAGCCGTGTCAGTCATTGATGGCAAAAAAGCCTACGAAAAGTTGATGGAAATGGCCGCCGAGGGCAGTATCTATGATCAAATCTCACTTGTTATCTCCGATATTGAAATGCCGGAGATGGACGGCTATACATTAACTGCAGAGATCAGACGTAATCCGGATCTGAAAGACCTTTATGTTATTCTTCACTCTTCACTGAGTGGGGTGTTTAACCAAGCAATGGTGGAGCGAGTTGGCGCGAATTCGTTTATCGCCAAATTCAATCCAGATGAGCTTGGTAATGCGGTAAAAGCTGCACTTACAAAATAAAAGAGACGTTAATGACAGCGATAACTATAAGCGATCAAGAGTATCGTGATTTCAGCCGCTTTTTGGAGTCACAGTGCGGTATTGTACTGGGAGACAGTAAGCAATACTTGGTAAGAAGTCGCTTGAGCCCACTGGTTACTAAGTTTAAGTTGGGCTCATTGTCAGACTTGCTCAGAGATGTTGTTACTGGGCGTAACCGAGAGTTGCGCGTTGCTGCCGTGGATGCAATGACAACCAATGAAACGCTCTGGTTTCGTGATACTTACCCGTTTGAAGTTTTAGCCAATAAATTGCTGCCGGAAGTGGCGGCAAATAAACGCCCGATCAAAATCTGGTCAGCGGCAAGTTCTTCTGGTCAAGAGCCATATTCGATGGCGATGACAATTTTAGAAACTCAGCAACGTAAACCTGGGATGCTACCTAGCGTATCGATCACGGCCACTGACATCTCTACTAGTATGTTGGATATGTGTCGCGCTGGTGTCTACGATAACCTGGCCCTAGGGCGCGGCTTGTCTCCCGAGCGTCGACGCAGCTTCTTTGAAGACGCTGGTGACGGTAGAATGAAGGTGAAAGACAACGTGAAGCGTTTGGTTAACTTCCGCCCTCAGAACTTGATGGATAGCTATGCGTTGCTAGGTAAGTTTGACATTATCTTCTGCCGCAACGTGCTGATCTATTTCTCGCCTGATATGAAATCTCAGGTTTTAAATCAGATGGCCAATAGTTTAAACCCCGGTGGCTACTTACTGCTGGGGGCATCAGAATCCTTGACCGGATTGACCGACAGGTTCGAGATGGTGCGCTGTAACCCAGGTATCATCTACAAACTCAAGTAACTCGTTCTAGACTCTGTTTACGCCCAGCAATCCTGCTGGGCGTTTTTGTATCCCTCTCTGCTTTGCAACTATACTAGCGATGAGTCATTCCAAACTCGCAGTTAATAGTCAAGTCAATCAAGTTGGCTTAGTTATTGCTCAATCAATCTCGAAAGCAAATTGAAGAAGATTTTTATAGTTGGTACGCAAATTGCTTTTACTTTTAGAGTAACGGTCAGTTCTTTTAGTAGAGGTCAACATGGCTATTTCTTTTGACAACGCATTAGGTATCCACCAGCACACGGTGGGCGTACGTGAGCGCAATGCTGAGGTGATTTCCACCAACATTGCTCAAGCGAACACGCCTGGCTATAAGTCTAAAGGGATGGACTTTCAAAAGGCATTGCAGGCGGCAACATCAGGGGCAAGTATTGGACTTAGCCGCACTGACAGTCGGCATATTCCTGCCTCTACTCGGGTGACAGGTGAAGTCATGTATCGTCTTCCGACACAGCCTGACACGGGTGATGGCAACACGGTGGATGTGGATTTAGAACGTAACTTGTTTATGCAAAACCAAATCCGTCATCAAGCCTCACTTGACTTCTTAGGAAGTAAATTCAAGAACTTAACGAAAGCGATAAAGGGGAGTAACTAGATGAGCTTATTTAACGTTTTCAATGTAACTGGTTCTGCCATGAGCGCTGAATCTGTTCGTCTAAATACGACCTCGAGTAACCTGGCAAACGCAGACAGTGTTTCTAGCTCCGCTAAAGACACCTACAAAGCTCGCCACGCGGTATTCGGTGCTGAGTTAAGTAAGGCAAAGTATGGCCGCGACCATACGGTGCCAGTGAAGGTGATGGGCATCATCGAAAGTGATAAACCGCTGAGCGCGGAGTACAACCCTGAGCACCCGCTCGCGAATGACGAAGGGTATATCTACAAACCTAACGTCAACGTGATGGAAGAAATGGCCAATATGATTTCTGCTTCTCGTTCGTATCAAACTAACGTTCAAGTAGCAGATGCTAGTAAACAAATGCTGCTGCGTACGCTGCAGATGGGTCAATAGGAGATAGAGTATGGCCGGAGACATTAATAATGTTGGTCAAAACGGCTTGTCCTATATTGACCAGCTTAAACAACTTCAAGAGAAGAATAAGCCCAATGAGACCACGGGTAAGCAAGATCTTAAACAAGAAGACTTCCTATCCTTACTCACTAAGCAGCTCGCTCAGCAAGACCCGTTTAAGCCGGTCAGTAATGACCAGATGATTGCGCAAATGGCGTCTTTCGCAACCGTTGATGGTATTGGCAAAATGAACAATCAGTTCGAAACGCTTAATGCATCAATGACCTCAAACCAGGCTTTGCAAGCGTCTTCATTGGTAGGGCGTGATGTACTGGTTCCAGGTGCGGCGGGCGTTAAACAAGATGACGGCAGTATGGCTGCTATGGTTAAGCTTCCACAATCAGTAGACAACTTGATGGTGAGAGTCGAAGACCAAATGGGGCAGCTAGTTCGCACCTTCGACGTCGGCGCTAAACCTTCGGGTGACAGTCGCGTTGAATGGGACGGCAAAGATCAGAACGGTAATCCATTGCCGGCTGGCAAATACAAGGTGAAAGCCTCGGGCTTGCTAGATGGGACAGCGAAAGAGTTTGAGGTTTCGACCTATGCAAACGTCAATAGCGTCCTGTTAGGTAAAGGTGATGGTAACGTACTACTCAATCTGGCTGGCTTTGAGTCGCCAGTTCGACTTGCTGAAGTACTAGAAGTTGGCAAAGCGTAACTCTTAAGTAGATATGCTAGCTAGATAGGAGATTTTGGAATGTCATATGTTGCACTAAGCGGTTTATCCGCAGCTCAGTTAGATCTGAATACCACCAGTAACAACATCGCGAACGCAAACACGTTCGGCTTTAAAGAGTCACGTGCAGAGTTTGGCGATGTTTACTCAAATTCACTCTTTACTCATGCGAAAACTACGCCTGGGCAAGGTGTTCAAGCGGCGCAGGTTGCTCAACAGTTCCACGAAGGTTCAAGTATTTATACCAACAACCCAATGGACTTGCGAGTGTCTGGCACAGGGTTCTTTGCTGTCGCTAAAGACAGACTCACACCGACCTCCAATGAGTTAACTCGAAATGGGGCATTCCACCTCAATAAAGATAACTACATGGTAACGGCCAATGATGAGTTCTTACTTGGCTACCAAGTGAACCCGGACACCGGTGATGTGCTCTCCTACGAGCCGTCTCCGATCAACATTCCAAAAGAGTTCGGTAAGCCTAAGCAAACGTCGAATATAGAGGTTGGTGTTAACCTACCTGCCAATGGCGATCTCAAAGATCCGGCACTGTTTGATTATACCGATCCAGAAACGTACAACCGTTCTACGTCATCAACGATTTATGACTCTATGGGTCAATCGTACAAGCTGACCACTTACTACCTCAAAGATCAAAATCAGCCGAATACGTGGCAAACTTACTACACTGTTACCGACAGTGCGGGTGAGAAACCGATCAATATTGTGGGTGGTGATGCGACAAGTCCTACTGGGCACATCGGTCATACTATGCGTTTTAACAATGACGGCACACTAGCAAGCTTGAACAATGGACAAAACATTGTATCTGAGCCACTGGGCGCGGGAGCAAACCCTGTCGACCTCAACGGCGCAGACGTCAATCAAACTCTGTCGTTCGGGCTTGATAGTGCCACTCAGTTTGCCGCACCATTCGAGTTAACTAAGTTTGATGAAGACGGTGCGACAACAGGCTTCTTGACCAAAGTTGACATCGATGAAAACGGTAGCGTTCTTGGTACCTATTCAAATGGTGAAGCGAACACTCTGGGCCGTGTTGCCTTGGTGCGTGTTGCCAATGAGCAGGGCTTAGATAAGAAAGGTGGCACCCAGTGGGATTCTACTCAAATGTCGGGCGCGAAAGTCTGGGGTGAGTCGAACAAAGGTTCATTTGGTACTATTAACAGTGGTGTTCTTGAACAATCTAACATCGATATGACGCAAGAGCTGGTCGATTTGATTTCAGCACAACGCAACTTCCAAGCGAACTCTCGTTCTCTTGAAGTTCACAATCAAACTCAGCAAAACATCTTGCAGATTCGTTAATCCATTAACGATAGCGATAACGGGAGTAAGTGGGTGGCAAACATCCGCTTACTCCTTTGCCTCTGTGGCAAATTCCCTCATCTATTCTTTCCTCTCTTTCTTTGCCGCATCCTTTTCAAATTATTGAAAAATAGACTTTTTTATTTTTGGCATATCTATTGCTTATATCACTGTGAATTGTGATTTTTGGAGCAAATTATGGATCGTGCACTGTTTCTCGCTATGAGCGGCGCCAAGCAAAATATGCAGGCATTGCAGCTTAGAGCGAACAACTTAGCCAACGTCAGCACTACGGGATTCCGTGCTGATTTGGCGCAAGCTCGCTCAATGCAGGCTTATGGCGAGGGTTTACCAAGCCGGGTATTTAGCATGACAGAGCGTCCGGGACATGATTTCCAACAAGGTAGCGTGATCACCACTGGCCGAGATCTTGACGTCACTATCCAAGGTGATGGCTGGATTGCAGTATTAGATAAAACCGGCAAGGAAGGTCTAACGCGTAACGGTAACCTAAATATCGATGCCAACGGCCTACTAACCAACGGCAATGGCAATCTGGTGTTAGGCGAGACCGGCGCGCCGATAACTTTGCCGATACCGATCAGTAAAGTCGAAATCGGCAATGACGGTACCATCTCCGTCGTTCCTCAAGGGGCGCCCGCGGATGCGATTGAAGTCGTAGACCGAATTAAACTGACGCGCACCAATAATCAATCACTATTCAAAGATGTTAACGGCTTGTTCCGTGCAAAAGATCCTAATGCGGCATACGAAGCGGATGCCGGTGTCAAACTGCTCACTGGGGCGATTGAAGGGAGTAACGTCAATGCGATTGGCGAGATGACCAGCCTTATCGACTTGCAACGCCAATTTGAGATGCAAGTGAAAATGATGAGCACCGCAGAAGAGATGGACAAAGCGTCCGACTCTCTGCTTCGTATGAGCTAATAATAGTTAGGAGAAGGTTATGCATCCGGCATTGTGGGTAAGTAAAACGGGCTTAGATGCCCAACAAACCAATATTTCCACCATTTCAAACAACTTGGCAAACGCTTCCACCGTTGGTTATAAAAAAAGCCGTGCGGTGTTTGAAGACTTGTTTTATCAAAACATTAACCAACCTGGCGGTCAGTCTTCGCAAAATACCGAGTTGCCTAGTGGCCTTATGCTCGGTGCGGGTGCCAAGGTGGTGGCAACACAGAAAGTTCACACTCAAGGTAATACCCAGACGACCAATAACAGCCTAGATATGATGATTGAAGGTGATGGTTTTTTCCAAATTCTAATGCCTGATGGCAACATAGGTTATACCCGTAATGGTCAGTTTACGGTCAATGATGAGGGAGTCATTGTCACCTCAGGCGCCGGTTACGCGCTAGAGCCTGAAATTGCTATCCCAGCTGATGCGATTAGCATTACGGTTGGCAACGATGGCGAAGTTTCAGTGCGGGTTCGAGGCCAGCAAGATAACCAAGTTGTTGGTCAAATTGCCACGGTCGATTTTATCAATCCAGGCGGCCTAGAGCCGATAGGTCAAAACCTTTACTTGCCGACAGGTGCTAGTGGTGATCCTCAAGAGGGGGTCCCCGGTTTAGATGGCTTTGGTGAAGTAAGACAGTCGATGCTTGAAACCTCCAATGTCAATGTGACCGAAGAGTTAGTCAACATGATCGAAGCTCAACGTGTGTATGAGATGAACTCAAAAGTGATCTCTGCGGTCGACAAAATGATGAGTTTTGTCAATCAGCAACTCTAAACGGGCGAGGATAATATAATGAATCGATTACTTGCGTTATTGATAATGGCAGTAATGTCTGGCTGTTCTATGTTAGAGACGCCTATCGAAACTCCGGATGTCGTTCAGGGTACCACTAATGTTGATGCGGTGGAGGGAGACAAATCTGAGCAAGAAGGTGGCGGTATCATAGATACGCTTCGCGGCAGAGCCGACCCGGTTGCTGGGGACCCAGCTTGGGCACCGATTCACCCTAAGCATAAGCCGGAGCACTATGCGGCAGAAACGGGCTCTCTGTTTAACGCGGCAATGAGCAACAGCTTATACGATGATTACAAACCGCGAGGCATTGGTGACATCATTACGGTGCGACTAAACGAGCAGACCAAAGCGGCTAAGAGTTCAGACGCCGACTTGTCAAAAAACAACGATGCGTCGATGGACCCACTGGAAGTCGGTGGACAACAGCTTAACCTCGGCGACTACAATTTTTCATACAATTTAAGTAACGACAACAAATTTAGTGGCAGTGCGGCGGCCAATCAGAGTAACAGCATTTCGGGGTCGATCACGGTGGAAGTGATTGAAGTATTGGCCAATGGCAATCTAGTGATCCGTGGCGAGAAATGGTTAACACTCAATACTGGTGACGAGTACATCCGCCTCAGCGGGACGATTCGGCCAGACGACATTGACTACGAAAATACCATTGCCTCAAACCGTATTTCGAATGCAAGAATCCAATATTCAGGCACTGGAACACAACAAGATATGCAAGAACCTGGGTTCTTGGCACGATTCTTTAATGTCTCTCTCTAATACCATCTGATGCCGCTTTTTTGGCGTGCATTATCGGTGGCTCAGGTAAGAGAATGGGTACGATTATGAAAAAGTGTTTGATCCTAATAACAAGCTGGTTGTTAATCGCAACAACCGCGCATGCCGCGCGAATTAAGGATGTCGCGCAAGTGGCAGGCGTACGTAGTAACCAATTAGTCGGTTACGGCTTAGTGACCGGATTGCCGGGCACGGGTGAGAAAACACCCTTTACCGATCAAAGCTTTAATGCCATGTTGCAAAAGTTTGGCATTCAATTGCCACCCGGCACTAAGCCTAAGACTAAAAACGTTGCCGCTGTGATTGTGACCGCTGAAATGCCAGCGTTTTCCAAGCAGGGGCAAACCATAGACGTAACGGTCTCTTCTGTTGGTGCGGCCAAGAGTTTACGTGGTGGCACCTTGATGCAAACCATGTTGAAAGGTCTCGATGGGCAAATCTATGCCGTAGCGCAAGGTAACCTTGTGGTAAGCGGCTTCAGTGCTACCGGTGCCGATGGTTCAAAAATTGTGGGGAACAACCCAACTGCAGGGATGATCTCCAACGGCGCCATTGTCGAGCGAGAAATCCCATCGCCATTTGGTCGCGGTGATTACATTACCTTCAACCTACTTGAGTCAGATTTTACTACCGCTCAGCGCATGGCGGACGCGGTCAACAATTTCCTCGGTCCACAAATGGCCTCAGCGGTTGATGCTACATCGGTCAAGGTGCGCGCTCCTCGTGATGTGACGCAACGAGTTGCGTTTCTGTCTGCGATAGAAAATATAGAGTTTGACCCTGCTGATGGTTCCGCCAAAATCATCGTTAATTCGCGTACGGGTACCATAGTGGTCGGCAAACATGTGCGCTTAAAACCGGCGGCGGTTACGCACGGTGGCATGACAGTCGCTATCAAAGAGAATCTGAATGTTAGTCAGCCAAATGCGTTTGGTGGTGGCGAAACGGTTGTGGTGCCCGACTCGGATATTGAGGTTACTGAAGAGCAAGGCAAAATGTTTAAGTTTGAACCTGGCTTAACGCTGGATGATCTTGTCCGCGCAGTGAACGAAGTGGGCGCAGCTCCATCGGATTTAATGGCCATCTTGCAAGCGCTGAAGCAGGCAGGTGCGATTGAAGGACAACTGATCGTTATCTAAGGAATGCGAAGATGATAAACAATGGCAACGATATTGGTTTTATTCACGACATTTCGAGCTTAGATAAGCTACGTAAGCAGGCGGTCAATGGTGAAGAAGGCAGTGAACAAGCCGCATTGACCGCAGCCGCGAAACAGTTTGAAGCTATCTTTACGTCAATGCTGTTTAAATCCATGCGCGATGCGAACTCTACGTTCGAATCGGGTTTAATGGACAGCCAAAATCAGCAATTCTACCGCCAAATGATGGACGAGCAGATGTCATCAGAATTGAGCGCTTCAGGCTCATTAGGGTTGGCAGATATGATCGTTGCGCAGCTTTCATCAGGCAGTATTGAAAATCAGAACGCCAACAACCGTAGCACCGATTTTGAAGCAATAATGACTAAAGTAGATGCGGTGCGTAACGAACGCGCGCAGGCGACCACGGTTGAGCACGCAGAGCCAGTATCACGTTCTCGCTTTGACTCACCCGAGTCTTTTGTTACCTCGATGAAGCCTTATGCCGAAAAAGCAGCGCGCGCTTTAGGTGTCGACTCATCGTTACTGCTTGCTCAAGCGGCGCTCGAAACAGGCTGGGGGCAAAAGGTAGTCAATAATGCTCGTGTTAGCAGTAACAACTTGTTCAATATCAAAGCTGACAGAAGTTGGGATGGCGACAAAGTTGCGACGCAAACCCTAGAGTACCACCAGGGTGTTCCGGTCAAAGAGCAAGCAGCGTTCCGTTCATACTCAAGTTACGAAGAGAGCTTCAACGATTACGTTCGTTTCCTCAATCAGAACCCACGTTATACCATGGCACTGCGTCATGGTGGCAATGATGAAGCCTTTATTCGCGGCATCCATCAAGCCGGTTATGCGACCGACCCTGCCTATGCCGATAAAGTGCTGCGCGTGAAGCAGCGTATTGATCAGATGTAGTCTGAGCGTAGCGCTACCAGAGTCGAGTTCGCTTTGCTCCGAGAGTCGAGATCGGACTTCGTCCTGCGAGAATTTAGAACGGGCTGCGCCCTTCGAGTAGGGCTTTTAATGAGCGAGTCGAAAGTGGCAGGCTAAGCTGGACGGAACTTAAGCTTAATCGTCTGAATTTAAAGGAAAAGGGTTGACATGCATGGTCAACCTTCCAAGATTTTCTCGCTTCTCGCTTCTCGCTTCTCGCTTCTCGCTTCTCGCTTCTCGCTTCTCGCTTCTCGCTTCTCGCTTCTCGCTTCTCGCTTCTCGCTTCTCGCTTCTCGCTTCTCGCTTCTCGCTTCTCGCTTCTCGCTTCTCGCTTCTCGCTTCTCGCTTCTCGCTTCTCGCTTCTCGCTTCTCGCTTCTCGCTTCTCGCTTCTCGCTTCTCGCTTCTCGCTTCTCGATTTGGCACACATATTGCAATTTCTCATACAGATACTCAGTTTTTACTGATTTTTAAAGGTTTCTTGGGGGCAATATGGCGTCTGATCTTCTGAATCTTGGTGCACAAAGTGTGCTGACGGCTCAGAGACAACTGAACACCACAGGTCATAACATCTCTAATGTGAATACAGAGGGTTATAGCCGTCAGTCGGTGATACAAGGCACAAATATGCCGCGCCAATACGGTGGGGAAACCTACGGTATGGGTGTCCACGTGGAAAAAGTTCGCCGCTCTTGGGATCAATTTGCCGTTAATGAGTTGAATCTTTCCACCACCAATTATGCCAACAAAGTCGATAACGAAGAGAATTTGGAGATGCTATCCAATATGCTCTCGTCGGTTGCATCGAAAAAGATCCCAGAAAACCTCAACGAATGGTTTGATGGCGTGAAGTCATTGGCGGATAGTCCTAATGATGTCGGCGCGCGTAAAGTGGTGCTAGAAAAGGCTGAACTGATCACGCAAAACCTCAACGATTTCCATGAGACCATCCGTCGTCAGTCTGATGTCACCAATAAAAAACTGGATTTGGGTATCGAGCGCGTTAACCAACTGGCGCTAGAGATTCGAGATTTGCATCGCTTGATGATGCGTACACCTGGCCCGCATAACGACTTGATGGACACCCATGAAAAGCTGGTGGCAGAGCTATCTGAGTACACTAAGGTAACAGTGACGCCGCGTAAAAATGCTGAAGGCTTTAATATTCATATCGGCAATGGCCATACACTCGTGTCTGGGACCGAAGCCAGTGAACTTAAAATGATTGATGGTTATCCCGATGTTCATCAACGTCGCCTTGCGATGATTGAGGGGAAAGGGATCAAAGCCATTACCACCAAAGACATTGACGGAAAAATTGGTGCCATGCTCTCAATGCGTGATGAAAAAATCCCGCAGTTAATGGATGAGTTGGGTAAGTTGGCTACCTCTTTTTCTTATGAAGTCAACAAGCTACAGTCACAAGGCCTGGATTTGCGTGGCAACATTGGCGGATTGATGTTTACCGACGTCAACTCTGACATTGTGGCTAAATCTCGTGTCGTCACGGCTTCTAATTCTACTGCCGATCTCGCGGTATATATAGAAAACACCGCTGATCTCGTTGGTGGTGAGTACTCCTTGCAATACAACGATGGCGATTACTATATTACTCGTCCGTCTGGAGAGCAGTTCGTGGTGCCGGTCGTGGATGATGCAATCAGCATCGATGGTCTACGCATTGAAATTCGCGAAGGTTTACAATCCGGTGAACGGGTACTTCTGCGTCCTACCCGCAGTGGCGCAGCGCAGATGAAGCTCGAGACCAATGACCCTAGTGATATCGCCGCACAGAGCTATGAAGCGTCGACCACCTTTGCTCAAGGTAAGGCTAAGTTCCGCATCGAAGCAGCGGGGGCGTTGCGTGAGTTTGAAGTGGTGATTTCTCCAGATGGCACTCAATTTGCCGTAACCGATACCAAAGGCAACATACTGTTGCAACCGCAGGCCTATCCACCATCAGGTGTGGTGACGGTCCAAGGCACAAGTTTCGAGCTAACGGATGGCGCTTTGCCGAACGATAAGTTTACGGCAAACCTTGTCCCATCAGAAGGCGATAACGGCAACTTGAGAAAGATGCAGAACATTCAGACCGATAAGAAACTCAATGATGGTGAATCGACCATCTTGGACATTTATCACAACCTCAATACCGATGTGGGGCTGCAAATGTCGACCGCATCGCGTCTGACCGATGTGTCTCGTTTGGAGAAAGAGGCCGCGCAAGAACGCGTTGCGTCAATTGCCGGGGTTAACCTCGATGAAGAGGCGGCCAATATGATGAAATTTCAGCAAGCGTATATGGCGTCGTCGCGGATCATGCAAGCCGCCAATGATACCTTCAATACGATTTTGGCATTGAGATAGGAGGCGTAAATCATGAACCGTATTTCCAGCTTCCACAACTATCAGTCGGTACAAAACGATCTTCGTCGCCAAGAAGCGAAAGTCCATCATAACCAAGCGCAGTTGGCTTCGGGTAAGAAACTGATGAAAGCCAGTGATGATCCATTGGCGACACATTACATCCAGAATATCGGTCAACAGAAAGAGCAGTTGCGCCAATATACCGATGCGATTGTTCTGACTCGAAACCGTCTTGAGCATCATGAAGTGATCATTTCTAACGCCGAACAGTTTACTGATGAGGCTAAGCGAACCGTGATGGAAATGATCAACGGTGCGTTATCTCCAGAAGATCGCTTGGCCAAGCGTCGCGAGATTCAAGAGCTTGCCGCGAATTTCCTTAACTTGGTTAATGTACAAGACGAATCGGGTAACTATATTTTTGCCGGCACCAAACCGAAGAATCAGCCTTTCTTTAGAGATAGAAACGGCGATGTGGTTTATGCGGGCGACGATTACCAGCGCAAGATGAAGATCTCCAACAGCCTTGAAATGCCAATCAACGATCCTGGCAGTAAGCTGTTTATGGAAATCGATAATCCGTTTGGCGATTTTTCCCCTCAATACAATTTGCAAGAAGCGTCTGAACTGCTGCTTGAGCGCGCCATTAATTTGAACCCAGATGACAACTCGACTTATAAGGTAACGTTTGTCGATATGCCAAACGGTCAGTACGGGTATCAGTTGGAGCGTGATGGTTCTGTAGTCCAGGCTGACACGTTTGACCCGACCAAAGGGATCAAATACGAAGATGTGTCGATTCAAGTGAAAGGGCAAATCACCAGAGGTGATGAGATCACATTAGAGCCTCGTCGTAGCTACAGTATTTTTGAAACGTTCAAAGATGCAATGAGGCTATCTGAGGGCTCAGTATCAGACGCATCTAACACCGCGCAGTTGCATCAGATCACTCAAGAGTTTCATTCTGCGTTTATTCACTTAACCAAAGCGCGCACCGATGTTGGTGCTCGTTTAAATACGCTCGATATTCAAGAAGAGCAACATGCAGACTTCAAGATGACGTTGGCAAAGTCGAAGAGTAATTTTGAAGATTTGGACTATGCCGAAGCGATTATCGAATTTAATGAAAACTCGCGCGCGTTGCAGGCATCGCAGCAAGCGTTTGGTAAAACAAAAGATCTCACTCTATTTAATTACATCTAAGCTCAATGCCTTATGTGCTAATGCCATATGTGCGAGATAGAAGATATGCCACCGGGTGGCAAAAGAGTGGCAATTAAGCGGCAATCAGGTTGCCGCCGGATTTGAACAGAAAATATTCAATCCGAATAAAGCCTGAACATGTTACATAAGTGACTAATATATGTGGAAATTTTAATTTTTCCGATTGGTTTCTTAAAATTGGCACACAACTTGAATTAGTTAGTGCAGAGTTGAACAAACAAGTTTTAAGCAGGTCTTGAGCCTGCTTAGCAAGGCATTCACGGTCAGTGCTTCCAAATGAGACATAGCTGGCCGCTTCGCAAGCACTTGCGAACTCAATAGGAGAGCAAACTATGACCATTAATGTAAACACGAACGTGTCAGCGATGACCGCTCAACGTTACCTGAACAAAGCGACCGGTGATCTTAATACCTCGATGGAACGTTTGTCTTCAGGTCAAAAGATCAATAGCGCCAAAGATGATGCTGCAGGTCTACAGATTTCGAACCGCTTAACCGCGCAGTCTCGTGGCTTGGACGTCGCGATGCGTAACGCCAATGACGGTATTTCGATCGCACAGACCGCAGAGGGTGCAATGAACGAATCGACCTCGATTCTACAGCGTATCCGTGACTTGTCGTTGCAATCGGCCAACGGTACCAACTCAGCTTCTGAGCGCCAAGCGCTGCATGAAGAGGTATCGGCCCTGCAAGACGAATTGAACCGTATCGCAGAAACGACCTCATTCGGTGGCCGTAAGCTACTCAACGGCTCGTTTGGTGAAGCATCATTCCAGATTGGTGCTAGCTCGGGTGAAGCGATCATCATGGGTTTAACCAGTGTTCGTGCTGATGAGCCGCGCATGGGTGGACAGACCTTTATCTCTGACCCTGAAAAGGCAAAAGATAAAGACTGGGGCGTACCTGCGACCGCAAAAGATCTTAAGTTCGAATTTACCACCAAAGATGGTGAAGCGATTACTCTTGATATCATCGCAAAAGAGGGTGATGACATCGAGGAAGTGGCTACCTACATTAATGGTCAGACTGACAAACTGAAAGCGTCGGTTGATCAAGATGGTAGACTGCAAATCTTTGCCGCTGAGCCGAACCTAGAGGGTAACCTTAATATTTCGGGTGGACTAGCCAGTGAACTCGGCCTAGAAGGCGGCCCAGGCGTGAAAACCACAGTACAAAATATTGATGTTCGCTCAGTGGGTGGCGCTCAGAATGCGGTAGGTATTGTTGATGCAGCACTGCAATACGTTGACTCTCAGCGTGCAGATTTAGGTGCGAAACAAAACCGTCTCAGCCACAGCATTAACAACTTGGCGAACATCCAAGAAAACGTAGAAGCATCGAACAGTCGAATCCGCGATACTGACTTCGCGAAAGAGACCACAGCGATGACGAAAGCGCAAATTCTGCAACAAGCGGGTACGTCGATACTTGCTCAAGCAAAACAGTTGCCAAACTCTGCAATGTCGCTATTGCAGTAGTGGTCAACGGCTTCACTAACGTTAACCTAGACGTAGGGTTAGTGGAGGTGTGACGGCAAACATAGGTGATAAGGTTATGGAGTTCTCTCTCTCACCTGCTCCATTGCTGGAGTCATCTATGTAGCAGGCGGCCAAGCCAAGATCATTTCTCTCGATCTCCAATTGGTTTGGCTACCAAAATAGCCCCGGTTCTCTCAAAGGAAAAGGGGCTTTTCTTTTTCATGTACAAAAACCATCTGCTATCATGGACGGTTCCTGTCCGTGTAAGTAAGCGCGCTATATCGACAGATTTCATCAATTCTTTAGCAATTTGTTTCATAGTTGCTAAGTTCATCAAGTTGCATTTAATCCCCGCTAATTTTCTCCTTTTATGACCAAATAGCTCTAAAGTTAATCAGTTTTTAGTCGTTAATAAGGTTACTTTGAGAGAACTACTGGTTTGCCGAGACGTCGGAAACCTCAACTCCGGTCTACGGAAATCAATAGGAGAAACCACTATGGCGGTTAATGTAAATACAAACGTTGCAGCAATGACGGCCCAACGCTATCTCAATAGCGCGTCATCCGCTCAACAAGCGTCGATGGAGAGACTTTCTTCCGGTTTTAAGATCAACAGCGCCAAAGATGATGCTGCGGGTCTACAAATATCAAACCGTTTGAATGTCCAAAGTCGTGGTCTAGATGTCGCGGTACGCAACGCAAATGATGGTATTTCGATGGCACAAACCGCAGAGGGTGCCATGAATGAAACCACCAACATCTTACAACGTATGCGTGATCTATCATTGCAATCGGCGAACGGTTCCAACTCGAAATCAGAGCGAGTGGCGATTCAAGAAGAAATCACGGCTTTGAATGATGAGCTTAATCGTATCGCTGAAACCACGTCATTTGGTGGCAACAAGCTTCTTAACGGAACTTTTGCTACTAAGTCGTTCCAAATCGGTGCAGATAATGGTGAAGCTGTGATGCTCACTATGAACAACATGCGCAGCGATAATACGATGATGGGTGGTAACAGCTACGTTGCGGCTAATGGTCAAGGTAAAGACTGGGCAGTGCAAGAGGGCGCCAACGACTTAACTATTGCGCTGACTGACAAATTTGGCCAAGAGCAGAATGTCACGATCAATGCCAAAGTAGGCGACGATATCGAAGAGCTTGCGACCTATATCAATGGTCAAACTGATCTTGTTAAAGCATCGGTTGACGAAGATGGTCAATTGCAACTGTTTACTGACAATAATAATGTCGATGGCGTCGCGACATTTGGTGGTAGCTTGGCTGGAGAGCTAAGCATTGGTGAAGCTAAAGCTGTCACTGTTGATACCATTGATGTTACGTCAGTGGGTGGGGCTCAAGAGTCGGTGGCGATTGTCGATGCCGCTCTGAAATTTGTAGACAGCCACCGAGCTGAGCTTGGTGCTTTCCAAAACCGCTTCAACCATGCGATTAACAACTTAGATAACATCAACGAAAACGTGAATGCGTCGAAGAGCCGAATCAAAGACACAGACTTTGCCAAAGAAACCACGGCATTGACTAAGTCTCAGATCCTGACTCAAGCGTCGAGTTCTGTTCTTGCCCAAGCAAAGCAAGCGCCCAACTCAGCGTTGGGGCTTTTAGGCTAAAAAGTTGATTTTTAGCACACTATAAAGTCATGACTTAAAGCAAAAATCCAGCTTCGGCTGGATTTTTTTTCGTTTAGCGATCATACCAGTCGCACAATAAATAGGTGGTTGATGTGTCTGGTTAAAAACACTGATAGCAGATAAAACAAAACCCAGCCATTGGCTGGGTTTGTTAATAATGGTGCGGAAGGAGAGACTTGAACTCTCACACCTTGCGGCGCCAGAACCTAAATCTGGTGCGTCTACCAATTCCGCCACTTCCGCAACTTATTCTGTACTAAACAAGATAATTGGAGAATCTTATTTAGATTGTATTAATGGTGGCTACGACGGGATTCGAACCTGTGACCCCATCATTATGAGTGATGTGCTCTAACCAGCTGAGCTACGTAGCCATCAAAAGCTAAATTAAGATGGTGCGGAAGGAGAGACTTGAACTCTCACACCTTGCGGCGCCAGAACCTAAATCTGGTGCGTCTACCAATTCCGCCACTTCCGCGTCTTAATTTGTGGTTAAGAGAGTCATTGGTATAACTCACTTAACGTTGTATGCCTGACCAGCTAGATGATCAACCATTCAAAGAATGGCAGGGCTACCTGGATTCGAACCAGGGAATGGCGGCATCAAAAGCCGCTGCCTTACCGCTTGGCGATAGCCCTGCAGAGAACAACGAGTGCTCTTAAATAATGGTGCGGAAGGAGAGACTTGAACTCTCACACCTTGCGGCGCCAGAACCTAAATCTGGTGCGTCTACCAATTCCGCCACTTCCGCGTCTTAATTTGTGGTTAAGAGAGTCATTGGTATAACTCACTTAACGTTGTATGCCTGACCAGCTAGATGATCAACCATTCAAAGAATGGCAGGGCTACCTGGATTCGAACCAGGGAATGGCGGCATCAAAAGCCGCTGCCTTACCGCTTGGCGATAGCCCTGCAGAGAACAACGAGTGTTCCTAAATAATGGTGCGGAAGGAGAGACTTGAACTCTCACACCTTGCGGCGCCAGAACCTAAATCTGGTGCGTCTACCAATTCCGCCACTTCCGCAACTTATTCTGTACTAAACAAGATAATTGGAGAATCTTATTTAGATTGTATTAATGGTGGCTACGACGGGATTCGAACCTGTGACCCCATCATTATGAGTGATGTGCTCTAACCAGCTGAGCTACGTAGCCATCAAAAGCTAAATTAAGATGGTGCGGAAGGAGAGACTTGAACTCTCACACCTTGCGGCGCCAGAACCTAAATCTGGTGCGTCTACCAATTCCGCCACTTCCGCGTCTTAATTTATGGCTAAGAGAGTCATTGGTATAACTCACTTAACGTTGTATGCCTGACCAGTTAGATGATCAACCATTCAAAAGAATGGCAGGGCTACCTGGATTCGAACCAGGGAATGGCGGCATCAAAAGCCGCTGCCTTACCGCTTGGCGATAGCCCTGCAGAGAACAACGAGTGTTCTTGAATAATGGTGCGGAAGGAGAGACTTGAACTCTCACACCTTGCGGCGCCAGAACCTAAATCTGGTGCGTCTACCAATTCCGCCACTTCCGCATAATCAGTGCCTAGGAGGTAGTTCCTAGTTCCTAGAGGTTTAGTCTAGGGATCCTAACGACTGGTATTTAGCCACTAGAATCATAAAAAATGGCAGGGCTACCTGGATTCGAACCAGGGAATGGCGGCATCAAAAGCCGCTGCCTTACCGCTTGGCGATAGCCCTGCAGAGAACAACGAGTGTTCCTAAATAATGGTGCGGAAGGAGAGACTTGAACTCTCACACCTTGCGGCGCCAGAACCTAAATCTGGTGCGTCTACCAATTCCGCCACTTCCGCATAATCAGTGCCTAGGAGGTAGTTCCTAGTTCCTAGAGGTTTAGTCTAGGGATCCTAACGACTGGTATTTAGCCACTAGAATCATAAAAAATGGCAGGGCTACCTGGATTCGAACCAGGGAATGGCGGCATCAAAAGCCGCTGCCTTACCGCTTGGCGATAGCCCTGCAGAGAACAACGAGTGTTCTTAAATAATGGTGCGGAAGGAGAGACTTGAACTCTCACACCTTGCGGCGCCAGAACCTAAATCTGGTGCGTCTACCAATTCCGCCACTTCCGCAACTTATTCTGTACTAAACAAGATAATTGGAGAATCTTATTTAGATTGTATTAATGGTGGCTACGACGGGATTCGAACCTGTGACCCCATCATTATGAGTGATGTGCTCTAACCAGCTGAGCTACGTAGCCACTCGTGAGCGAGACAATATAAACCTTCGCGCTCTTAGTGACAAGCCCTTTTTGTGAAAGGCTTAACACTTTTAAAAGGGTAGGCTACGAGAGCCTAACCTGAGACAATGAATGGGGCATCAGATGCTCTATATCATTGAACCTTTTTAGAATATGGCAGGGCTACCTGGATTCGAACCAGGGAATGGCGGCATCAAAAGCCGCTGCCTTACCGCTTGGCGATAGCCCTGCAGAGAACAACGAGTGTTCCTAAATAATGGTGCGGAAGGAGAGACTTGAACTCTCACACCTTGCGGCGCCAGAACCTAAATCTGGTGCGTCTACCAATTCCGCCACTTCCGCATCTATTCCTAATCGTTCTCAAGTAAAAACGTTTAGGAATGGTGGCTACGACGGGATTCGAACCTGTGACCCCATCATTATGAGTGATGTGCTCTAACCAGCTGAGCTACGTAGCCAAACCTTATTTTTGTTCCCAGAGAAGGCATGCCTTATCGTCGGGAACGGCGCGCATTATGCGAAGTTGAGGCAGAGCCGTCAACAGTTTTTTTGAATAAATCCTCAGAAATCAACTGTTCGGTTTCTTTTTAAACAAAGAGGTGTGTTAATGATCGAAAACTGATAACAAAGTGGCACGTTTTTCGAGAGTTAATCGTTAAGTTTGTTGGCTGGAAATAAAAAAGCCAGCAAAACTGCTGGCTTTTAAAGTCAATAACTTGGCGATAAATTACACGTTGAAACGGAAGTGAACAACATCACCATCTTTTACAATGTAATCTTTACCTTCTAAACGCCATTTACCGGCGTCTTTCGCCCCACTTTCACCGTTGAACTGAATAAAGTCGTCATAGCCAACCACTTCAGCACGAATGAAGCCTTTCTCGAAGTCGGTATGGATCTTACCCGCAGCTTGTGGCGCAGTTGCCCCAACCGGGATTGTCCATGCACG
Source organism: Vibrio sinaloensis (assembly GCF_023195835.1). NCBI lineage: Bacteria > Pseudomonadati > Pseudomonadota > Gammaproteobacteria > Vibrionales > Vibrionaceae > Vibrio > Vibrio sinaloensis. Next base: position 802,631 of record NZ_CP096199.1, read on the forward strand.
TACTTCTTTAACGCCTGCCGTGAAGTAAGTATGCAGAGTCAGTAGCTCGTATCCAGAGCGGATGACGCGATTAAGACCAGGCTCTTCAATACCCATGTCGGCAAGGAACTCTTCACGATCTTCGTCGTCGAGTTCTGACAGCTCTGATTCAATCGCCGCGCACACAGCAACCACTACGTTGTTCTCTTTCTCAGCGTACTCACGTACCGCGTCAAGATATGGGTTGTTTTCGAAGCCATCTTCGTTAACGTTCGCGATGTACATGGTTGGCTTAAGCGTAAGGAAGTTGAGGTATCCGATTGCCGCTAGCTCTTCTTTCGATAGCTCGACAGTGCGAGCCATGCCACCTTCTGTAAGCACAGGGAGTAGCTTTTCAAGGACGGTCAGTTCGAACTTAGCGTCTTTGTCGCCACCTTTGGCTTTCTTAGCATTACGCTGAATCGCGCGCTCACAAGAATCTAGGTCAGCCATTGCAAGCTCTAGGTTGATCACCTCGATATCTTCGATTGGTGATACTTTACCTGCAACGTGAACGATGTTTTCGTTCTCAAAACAGCGAACCACATGACCGATAGCGTCTGTTTCGCGGATGTTGGCTAGGAATTTGTTACCTAAGCCCTCACCACGTGATGCACCCGCAACTAGGCCCGCGATATCCACAAACTCCATTGTTGTTGGGAGGATCTTTTGCGGGTTAACGATCTTGGCTAGAGCATCTAGTCGTAGATCCGGCACAGGAACAACGCCTGTGTTTGGCTCGATAGTACAGAACGGGAAGTTAGCCGCCTCGATGCCAGCTTTAGTGAGTGCGTTAAACAGAGTTGATTTACCGACGTTTGGCAGACCAACGATGCCACATTTAAAACCCATGATAGTAACCTTATTCAGCTTTGAACGTGTGTAAACGGTTTTGTGCCTTTGATAAGCCATCCTTTAACAGAATGTCTAAGCAGCGAACAGATTCGTCGGCTGCTGCATCAAGAAGCTCTTGCTCTTTTGCCGGCGCTTTGCCTAACACAAAACCGGCGACTTTATCTTTGTGTCCCGGATGGCCGATACCAATCCGTAGACGATAGAAATCTTTGCAATTACCAAGTTTGCTTATGGTGTCACGCAGTCCGTTGTGGCCTCCATGCCCACCGCCTTTCTTAAACTTAGCGACGCCTGGGGGTAAGTCCAACTCATCATGAGCGACCATGATTTCCTCAGGCTTGATTTGATAGAACTTTGCCATCGCAGCAATCGCTTTACCTGAAAGGTTCATAAAGGTCGTTGGAATGAGTAAGCGGAGATCCTGACCATTGACCACAATACGCCCAGTTAAGCCAAAGAATTTGGCCTCGTTTTTTAGCGTGACATTATGGATACGCGCGAGTTCTTCTACTACCCAAGCACCTGCATTGTGCCGAGTTTTGGCATATTCAGGCCCAGGGTTAGCAAGGCCGACAAGAAGTTTTATTGGCTGACTCAAGGTTCGGATCTCTCTTGGAATCTCAAAAAGCGCAGTATGATAGCACACAAACCTGCTGTCGGGCGAGGTGAGAGCAGGGCTGAGCGGCGAAAATAAAAAAACACCCCAAGAAAGGGGTGTTTTGTCAGTCGGTTCGCGCTGTTCGATTAGTTGAACATTGCTGAGATTGACTCTTCGTTGCTGATGCGGCGAATCGCTTCCGCTAGCATACGAGATAGGCTTAGGCAGGTGACCTTGCCCGTCGCTTCCATCTCTTTAGGAAGCGTGATGGAGTCAGTCACGATGACTTGGTCTAGGACTGAGTTACCGATGTTTTGTGCGGCGTTACCAGAGAACACAGCGTGAGTTGCGTAAGCGAACACGCGCTTAGCACCGCGCTCTTTAAGCGCCTCAGCGGCTTTACAAAGTGTACCACCGGTATCGATCATGTCGTCGACGATCACACAGTCACGGCCTTCAACATCACCGATAAGGTTCATCACTTCAGAAACGTTGGCGCGTGGACGACGCTTGTCAACGATGGCAATGTCGATGTCACCGAGTGCTTTTGCGGTTGCGCGAGCGCGGACAACACCGCCTAGGTCTGGTGAAACAACGACTGGGTTTTCTAAACCACGTGCATGCATATCTTCAAGTAGGACTGGCGTACCAAAGATGTTGTCAACAGGTACGTCGAAGAAGCCTTGGATTTGCTCTGCGTGCAGGTCGATAGTAAGAACGCGGTCAACACCAACGTTAGAAAGGAAGTCAGCAACAACTTTAGCAGTGATTGGCACACGAGCAGAACGAACACGGCGGTCTTGGCGTGCGTAGCCAAAGTAAGGGATAACTGCTGTAATACGGCCCGCTGAAGCGCGGCGCATTGCGTCAATCATCACTACTAGTTCCATTAGGTTGTCGTTAGTTGGTGCACAAGTAGATTGGATGATGAAAACATCACTACCACGTACGTTTTCGTTGATTTGAACAGCGACTTCGCCATCAGAAAAACGAGAAACAGTAGCATCACCAAGAGAGATGTATAGACGATCAGCAATACGTTGGGCTAGTTCAGGTGTAGCGTTACCAGCAAATAGCTTCATATCAGGCACGGTGGAAACCTCAGGGTTGCGTCCAGTTTTTAAATAGATTGTGAGTGGGCTAATCGATAGTTAGCCAATGTCTCGTACAAAGGAGAGACATTTTTGCCTTTTGCCACAAAAGCGGAGACAGTGTCTGGCAGTTTCCCGAGGGTAGATTCAGCGTCATTTTGGCTCAAAAATTCAGCAAAAACACACGATCCTGTCCCGGTCAACCGCGACGGCGCGTATTGTAGCAGCCATGAAAGTTGCTTATCAACCTCTGGGTACAGCATTCGGACAATTTTTTCGCAATCGTTTCCGTATGCGCTGTCAAGAAGTGTTGCCAGGTCACGTTTTGGACTGTTTCTCGTCAGTTGCGGGTGGGTGAAAATATCCACAGTCGCAATAGAAACATTTGGCCTAACCACTAAGTACCATTTTTCTTCAGGGTTCGCTTTGGTCAGTTTTTCTCCGACGCCCTCGGCGAAGGCCGCAAAGCCGCGGGTAAACACAGGTACATCGGCGCCAAGCGTCAAGCCGATATCGGCCAATTGCTGCTCGTTTAATCCGGTCTGCCACAGATGATTCAGCGCGACCAAAGTTGTAGCGGCATTCGAAGAACCACCGCCAATCCCGCCGCCCATCGGCAAGACTTTTTTCAGTTCAATATCAGCGCCAAAGGAAGTGTTGGTCGCTTGTTGCAGTGCCCGTGCGGCTTTCCAAATAAGGTTGTCATGCACAGCCACCCCAGCAATCTCAGGGGAAAGAGTAATGACGCCACTCTGATTGGCGGTGATGGTTAACTCATCGCCGTGATCGAGAAACTGAAACAGGGTTTGCAGCTCATGGTATCCGTTGTCACGACGTCCGGTAATGTAAAGAAACAGATTGAGTTTAGCGGGAGAGGGCCAATGCGTTGTTTCTGTGATCATGGGTTTAACGTCCACTTAGTAATCATGATATTGATGGTGATATCGCCTTGGGTCAGTTTGATTCTTTTCGGCACAGGCAGCGCGCTACCTTGATGTTGGACATCTTGGTAAGAAAGATACTCTAAACGCCAGTTTTGACCTGCCACGTTTTTGCTTAGCCAGGCCAGAGTATTGGTATCATTGAGACTGTACTCATCGGCATCGGTAGGACGACCAAGTAACCATTCGTTGAGAGGTTCGACCGGCAAGTTCAAACCGGTAAGTTGGTTGATAAGATCTTGGGCAAAATTCGCTTCGAACCTTTGATCATCATAAGTCTCTGCGGAGGCGCCCGTGGCGTTTGCATTGAGATTGAGGGCGGTTTGGCCGAGGAAGGTGGTGAGTCTCAACTGAGTGTTGTCTGGTGCGTAAGACCATTGAAAATTGAGCGACTGGCGCTGCTGCGGCGAAATATAGCCCAGTTTTCCCACACTCTGATAATGATGAATATTGGCCAACCGCAACTGGTGGGTTTGCCACTCCACATTAGTGGTGCTTTCCAGCGTCGTACAGCCTGAAAGCAAGATGGCTACAGAAAGAAAAACCGATAGCACGCGTATAAGTCGAGTCATTGCTGATAAATTATCCAGTTTTGCCCTAAGTCGGTGCTCACTATATCATTGAAATCACGAACTCAAGAAATCATATCCGCTTTCCCCTTTCATTAAACGGGGCCATCAAGTAAAATTCCGACCTTATTTGTCCATCGCTTGAATCAGAGAAAACATCATTCATGTCTTTGCTTGCTATAGGTATCAACCATAATACGGCCACCGTTGAGCTGCGTGAGAAGGTCGCTTTTGGTCCCGAAAAACTGCCGCAAGCACTAGAGCAATTGAACCAAAACCCAACCGTTAACGGCAGTGTGATCATTTCGACATGCAATCGCACCGAGATCTACTGTGACGTTAAAAACGGCGGCAAAAGTAAAATCGTCGAGTGGTTATCCCAATTTCATCAAGTGACCCCAGAAGAACTGAAACCAAGCCTGTATGTTCATGAAGAACAAGCGGCGATTCGCCATCTGATGCGAGTCGCTTGTGGGCTGGACTCATTAGTGTTGGGCGAACCGCAGATTCTCGGTCAAGTCAAACAAGCTTATGCCGACTCGAGACAGTGTAAATCGGTGGACTCTGCGACAGAAAAACTGTTTCAAAAGGCGTTCTCAGTGGCGAAGCGCGTTCGCACTGAGACGGATATCGGTGGTAATGCCGTCTCTGTCGCCTATGCAGCGTGTACCCTTGCGAAGCATATCTTTGAGTCGCTTGAAGACTCGACGGTATTGCTGGTCGGTGCTGGTGAAACCATTGAACTGGTTGCCAAACACCTGGCGGGCAATGGCTGTACTAAGATGATCGTGGCTAACCGAACCAAGGAGCGTGCGCTGCCATTGGCTGAGCAGTTTGGCGCCCACATCATTGGTTTGCCTGAGATACCTGATCAATTGGCCAAAGCGGATATTGTGATCAGCTCTACCGCTAGCCCTTTGCCTATCATAGGTAAAGGTATGGTAGAAACGGCGCTCAAAGCGCGTCGATTCCAACCTATGCTGTTGGTCGATATTGCCGTTCCGCGAGATATCGAGTCGCAAGTTGGCGATCTGAACGATGCCTATCTGTACACAGTGGACGATCTACAATCGATTGTTGACAGCAACATTGAGCAGCGCAAAATCGAAGCGATTCAAGCAGAAGCGATTGTCAGTGAAGAGAGCGCGGCGTTTATGTCTTGGATGCGCTCATTGCAAGCGGTTGACAGTATTCGCGAATATCGCCAATCGGCCAACGAAGTTCGCGAAGAGCTTCTTAATAAAAGTTTACAAGCTCTGACAGCAGGCGCTGACGCCGAACAAGTGCTGTTAGAGTTGAGCAACAAGCTGACCAACAAGCTTATTCATGCCCCTACTCGTGCATTGCAAAGTGCTGCCGAGAAAGGAGAGCCCGCAAAGCTTGCCATTATTCGTCAAAGTTTAGGTCTAGAAAACGCTTAGCGTTGTCTTCGGCCAACTTTATTAACCCCCTGAGTTAAAGAAAACTATGAAAGCCTCTATTTTAACCAAGCTAGAAACACTGGTTGAACGCTACGAAGAAGTTCAACACCTACTTGGCGATCCTGATGTGATCGGCGACCAAGATAAATTCCGTGCTTTATCGAAAGAGTACTCTCAGCTCGAGGAAGTCACTAAGTGTTTCCAAGCCTACCAGCAAGCGCAAGAAGATCTGCTGGCCGCTGAAGATATGGCTAACGAAGACGACGAAGAAATGCGTGAGATGGCTCAGGAAGAGATCAAAGAAGCCAAAGCGACCATCGAGCGCCTGACCGACGAGCTGCAAATATTGTTGCTACCTAAAGATCCAAACGATGACCGCAACTGTTTCCTCGAAATTCGCGCAGGTGCCGGTGGCGATGAAGCGGGTATTTTTGCCGGAGACTTATTCCGCATGTATAGCAAGTTTGCCGAGAAAAAAGGCTGGCGCGTTGAAGTGATGTCGTCAAACGAGTCGGAGCACGGCGGTTATAAAGAGATGATCGCCAAAGTATCGGGTGACGGTGCTTACGGTGTCCTGAAGTTTGAATCTGGCGGTCATCGCGTGCAACGCGTGCCAGCAACGGAGTCTCAAGGTCGCGTGCACACCTCTGCCTGTACGGTGGCAGTGATGGCAGAAATTCCAGAAGCAGAAATCCCAGAAATCAAAGCGGCAGACCTTAAGATTGATACCTTCCGCGCATCAGGTGCGGGTGGTCAGCACGTTAACACCACCGACTCTGCAATCCGTATTACCCACTTGCCAACCGGCACAGTGGTTGAATGTCAGGACGAACGTTCACAGCACAAAAACAAAGCTAAAGCGATGGCGGTACTTGCGGCGCGTATTATCCAGGCAGAAGAGGCGAAACGTGCAGCAGAAGAATCTGATACCCGTCGCAACCTGTTGGGTTCTGGAGATCGCAGTGACCGTATTCGCACCTATAACTACCCACAAGGTCGCGTGTCTGATCACCGCATCAACCTGACAATCTACCGCTTGAGCGAAGTGATGGAAGGGGATTTGGCAAGCCTGATTGACCCTGTTATCCAAGAGCATCAAGCCGATCAGCTCGCGGCACTGGCAGAGAGCCACTAATTCAATGTCGGCTGAATACAGCGTCGAGCAGATGCTTAACAAGGCCGCTCAGCAGTTGATAGAGAGCGGCAGTGATTCGCCTTCTCTTGATGCTGCGGTATTGCTTTGCCACGCGCTAGACAAGTCGCGCTCGTTTTTGCTTACTTGGCCGGAGAAAGTTCTGTCCGATGAGCAGCGTGAGCGTTTTCAAAGCTTGCTCGAACGTCGCTTGAAAGGGGAGCCTGTCGCCTACATTATTGGTGAGCGCGAGTTCTGGTCACTGCCACTGAAAGTATCTCCGAGCACTTTGATTCCAAGACCTGACACAGAACGCTTGGTGGAACTGGCCCTTGAAAAGGCCGCGTTGCATGAGGGCGATATTCTTGACTTAGGCACCGGGACTGGCGCGATTGCACTTGCACTGGCCTCCGAGCTGCCACATAGGCAGGTATGGGGCGTCGATCTGCAGCCTGAGGCCCAGCAACTGGCGCAGTCCAACGCAGAATCGCTCAAGATTGCTAACGCTCAGTTCTTATGTGGTAGCTGGTTTGAGCCATTGGCTGCTGGTACAAAGTTTGCACTGATTGTTTCCAATCCACCTTATATCGAAAAAGATGATCCGCACTTGGGGCAAGGTGACGTGCGTTTTGAACCTCTAACGGCATTAGTCGCCGATGAAAAGGGGCTTGCAGACATTAAACACATTGCCACGCAAGCGCGCGACTACCTGGCTGAACAGGGGTGGTTGATGTTTGAGCATGGCTTTGAACAAGGTGCAGCAGTGCGACAGTTACTCGTTTCACTTGGCTACCAAGAGGTAGCCACCTACAAGGATTATGGGGATAACGACCGTGTTACTCTCGGTCAATATTCACCACAAATGTAAGAGAGAAAATACTCATGTATGAAGGTTTAAAGCACTTCCACCTGTTAACGATTGTGATTAGTGCCACCCTGTTATCTGTCCGTTTTGCACTTATGATGGCCAATTCAAAACTGTTGGATAAAAAGTTTTTTAAAGTGGCGCCTCACATTAACGACACGTTTCTGCTTATCTCAGGTATCTACCTAATTGTCGTGACGGGTTTTATTCCTTTTACCGCTGCCGCGCCGTGGCTAACGGAAAAAATTACTTGTGTCTTGGCCTACATCGCACTGGGCTTTTTCGCGCTTAAATTGGGCAAAAACAAATTGCTCAGAACTTTCTCATTCTTCGGCGCTTTAGGCTGGTTGGCGATGGCAGGTAAAGTCGCGGTAACCAAAACGCCAATGTTTTTTGGTTAAACCGGTTTAAGAGGTAACGAAAACCGTATGTTTGAGTTATTTGATGAAGACTTTGATGCCATGGAGCTCGCCGAAGGGGCGTTAGCTCTTAATAAAGCGATCAATCCTCAAACCCAAGTCCACTGGGCGCAAGCTGAGCTTAATCGACTGGTGCAAGAGGCAGAACTCGCCTTGGTCAATGAAGGCGATGAACAACAGCGTTTTGATGCATTGATACGCCTCTTCTACCATCAATGGGGCTTTTATGGGGATCGTGAAAGCTACTTTCACTCCGAGAATGGCTTTGTCGATAAAGTGCTTGAGAACCGCAAAGGAATCCCTGTCAGCTTGGGCGCTGTTCTTCTGTACATTGCCCGCAAGCTCGGTTTCCCGTTGATCGGTGTGACCTTTCCTACGCAGTTTTTACTGAAGCTAGAGTGGTATGATGGTAAGCCGTTGTACGTGAACCCATTTAACGGTGAATACGTCTCGGAGCATACGCTGCGCGCTTGGTTGATTGGCCACAAAGGACCGCTCGCTAAGTTAAAACCTCAACATTTACAACCTGCAGACAATCCCACGGTGATTGGCCGTTGGCTGGCGCTACTCAAAAGTGCCTTACTACGCGAAGAGCGCTATACTTTGGCACTAAGATGCACCGACCTTGCACTGACGTTCGTTCCGGATGACCCGTACGAAATACGCGATCGTGGCTTTATCTATCAGCAGTTGGATTGTCATCAAGTTGCGTTGTCGGATTATCAATATTTTATTGACCAGTGCCCCGATGACCCTGCGTCAGAGTTATTAAAGAATCAAGTTACTGCCATGAGTTCGACTCAGGTGACCTTACATTAAGTCCATCCTTTAGCGGATGGCATCACATCGAAATAGAGAGAATAAAATGGAACAGAAAATTGTTCACGTGGGTGATATTCCAGTAGCGAATGACAAGCCATTTACCCTGTTTGCAGGGATGAACGTGCTCGAGTCGCGTGATCTTGCGATGCAGATTTGTGAGCACTATGTCAAAGTCACAGAGAAGCTCGGTATTCCATACGTATTCAAAGCATCGTTTGACAAAGCAAACCGCAGCTCTGTTCATTCATACCGTGGTCCGGGCCTGGAAGAAGGGATGAAGATTTTTCAGGAGCTGAAACAGACGTTCGGCGTGAAAATCATTACCGATGTACACACTGAAGCCCAAGCTCAACCAGTGGCAGATGTGGTTGATGTGATTCAGTTACCGGCTTTCTTAGCGCGTCAAACCGACTTGGTCGAAGCCATGGCCAAAACGGGTGCGGTGATCAACGTGAAAAAACCGCAATTTATGAGCCCTGGTCAGGTTGGAAACATCGTCGACAAGTTTAGTGAGTGTGGCAACGACAACATCATCTTGTGTGAGCGTGGTTCCTGTCACGGTTACGATAACTTAGTGGTTGATATGCTCGGTTTCGGTGTGATGAAGAAAGCCTCAAATGGCAGCCCAATCATCTTTGACGTGACCCATTCACTGCAAATGCGTGACCCGTCGGGCGCCGCATCGGGTGGTCGTCGTGAGCAAACCGTTGAGCTAGCGAAAGCGGGCTTGGCAACAGGAATCGCGGGACTGTTTATTGAAGCGCATCCAAATCCAGATCAAGCGCGTTGTGATGGTCCATCGGCGCTACCATTGGATAAATTGGAGCCATTCCTAGTACAAATGAAAGCACTAGACGACCTGATCAAGAGCTTCGAACATATCGATATCAAATAATATAGTGACCATAAAAGGGCCAAGTCGATTGGCCCTTTTTTGTTGCTATTTCGTCAGAAATTTGACCATGTTATCTAACTCTGTTGAGTAAACGCTAACTGTCACAGTCCCAGCCCGCCTTGCCTCACTTCACAGTAAAACGATTGCTTGTGATCCTCTATTTATCGAAGTGCAATTTTGACGCTTTGTTACACATTTGGGGGGATTTTATGGTGATCTATCCGACATAAATATGAAATCCGCCTGTCAGGTTATGAATGTTAATTTAAACTAGTTCAAGTTTTACTGCTCTGTTCGAACTTTTTTGCTAAGTCCGTCTATTCATAAAGAGCAGTAAGAAAAAGCAGTGGAAATCCCCATAAGTTCAAAAGGTATGACAATGAAGCAAGGCCTGATCGTAAAAAGCGCCATTAGCGCAGCAATTCTTGCAACTCTCGCTGGTTGTGCAACGGCTCCTCAGCATGAGTGGGAAGCAGATAAAACGTATAAGTTGACCGTTCTTCACACCAATGACCATCATGGTCGTTTTTGGCAGAATAAATATGGCGAGTACGGCATGGCTGCTCGTAAAACTCTCATCGATGAACTTCGCGCTGAGATCGCGGCTGAAGGTGGTAGCTCGCTACTTCTTTCTGGTGGTGATATCAACACTGGCGTACCAGAGTCTGACCTTCAAGATGCAGAGCCTGACTTCAAAGGTATGAGCAAAATTGGCTACGATGCCATGGCTCTAGGTAACCACGAATTTGACAACCCGCTAGACGTGCTAATGAAGCAAAAAGAGTGGGCAAACTTCCCAATGCTTTCAGCAAACATTTATGACAAGCAAACTGGCGAGCGCATGTTCCAGGCTTACGAAATGTTCGATCTACAAGGGATTAAAGTTGCTGTTATCGGTCTAACCACTGAAGATACGCAGAAAATCGGTAACCCAGAGTTCATCGGTGGCATCGACTTCCGCGATCCGAAAGAAGAAGCGAAAAAGCTGATCGCAGAACTGGAGAAAACAGAAAAACCAGACCTTATCTTCGCGGTAACGCACATGGGTCACTACGAAGATGGCAAGCGTGGTGTTAACGCACCTGGTGATGTTGCTCTGGCTCGCTACCTAAATGAAGGCTCACTTGACATGATCGTTGGTGGTCACTCGCAAGAGCCAGTTTGTATGGAAGCGCCAAACGTTGTTAAGAAAAACTTCAAGCCTTCTGACGAATGTAAACCAGACATGCAAAATGGCACTTACATCGTTCAGGCTCACGAGTGGGGTAAATACGTTGGCCGTGCTGATTACGAATTCCGTAACGGCGAGCTAGAGATGGTAAGCTACGACTTGATCCCAGTTAACTTGAAGAAGAAAATCAAAGTTGATGGTAAGAGTCAGCGTGTCTTGATCGAAGATGAGATCGCACAAGACCAAGAACTGCTTGAGTTCCTACGTCCATTCCAAGAGCAAGGTCAAGCTCAGCTTAACGTTAAGATCGCTGAGACCAACGGTAAGCTTGAAGGTGATCGTAACGTAGTTCGCTTCCAGCAAACTAACCTAGGCCGACTAATTGCGACTGCTCACATGGAGCGTGCAAAAGCCGACTTCGCAGTCATGAACTCAGGTGGCGTACGTGACTCAATCGAAGCGGGCGACGTAACCTACAAAGACGTACTGACAGTACAACCATTTGCTAACATCCTGACTTACACGGATATGTCGGGCCAAGAAGTCCTAGACTACTTGAACGTAGTGGCAACCAAACCTGTCGACTCAGGTGCTTATGCTCAGTTCGCGGGTATCTCTATGACGGTTGCAAACGGTGAGGTGTCTAACGTGTTCATCGGTGGTAAACAACTTCGTCTAGACGAAACTTACCGTTTCACAGTGCCAAGCTATAACGCGGCGGGTGGTGACGGTTACCCTAAACTGACTGACCACCCAGGTCACGTTAACACTGGTTTCGTCGATGCAGAAGTACTGAAAGAGTACCTAGAAGCAAACAGCCCAGTTGATGTTAACGAGTACGCGCCATCAGGTGAGATGGTCTACAAGTAAGTTGACGGCAACTTATTAATATTATTAAGCTAAAGCGCTACTCTTCGGAGTAGCGTTTTTGTTTTTCTGTTCGAACCGGAGGGAGCATGACTCCTGCAATCAACCTTGCTAAAAAGAAAAAAGTGGCGCATACCATTCATCAGTACGAGCATGACCCGCGCGCTGAGAGTTACGGACTCGAAGCAGCGGAGGTTATGGGTCAAGATCCTGCCACCGTTTTCAAAACGTTACTGTTCAGTCTTAATGGCGAAGCGCGGAATCTAGCTGTTGCCATTATCCCCGTCGCTCACAAGCTCAACCTTAAGCTCGCAGCAAAGGCAGCTAAAGCGAAGAAAGCAGAAATGGCCGATCCAGAAATCGCGCAGAAAACCACAGGCTATGTGGTGGGGGGGATTAGTCCGTTAGGGCAGAAGAAAGCCTTGCCGACTTTTATTCATAGCAGCGCGCTGCAGAACGAGACAATTTGTGTAAGCGCGGGTAAGCGCGGCTTAGAGATTGAGCTCGCCCCCAAAGACCTAGCACAACTCACTAGGGCGCAATTTGTTGAGCTTTGTCTCAAATAAAAAGGGTTGATGTGTACACACCAACCCTCAACATAAACTCGTAACTCGTAACTCGTAACTCGTAACTCGTAACTCGTAACTCGTAACTCGTAACTCGTAGCTGTTAACTCTTAACTTCTTCTTCCATTTGTGCGTTGTCGACCACGTGGTTCTCACCTAGGTCTTTAGGTAGGATCAAGTTAAGAATAATTGCCACAATACCACATAGGCTCACGCCTTGAAGGCTGAACTCGCCAACACCGAATGCCATGCCGCCGATACCAAATACTAGGGTAATGGCCACAATGACAAGGTTGCGTGACTTATGCAGGTCAACGTTATTCTTGATTAAGGTATTCAGACCGACAGTCGCAATAGAGCCGAACAACAAAATCATAATGCCGCCCATAACTGGCATTGGGATGGTTTGCAGCGCAGCGCCTAACTTACCCACTAAGGCTAGGACGATGGCAGACACGGCCGCCCAAGTCATGATCACTGGGTTAAATGCTTTTGTTAGCATCACCGCTCCGGTGACTTCAGAGTAGGTGGTGTTTGGCGGAGCACCGACCATGGATGCGGCAATGGTTGCCACGCCGTCACCAGTGATGGTGCGATGTAGTCCCGGTTTCTTAACGTAGTTTTTGCCAGTTACGTTAGAGATGGCCAGCATATCGCCAACGTGCTCTACAGCAGGCGCGATAGCCACCGGAATCATGAATAGAATCGCGTTGATGTTGAACTCAGGGAAGGTGAAGTTTGGCAGTGCGAACCATGCCGCCTGTTGGACAGGAGTAAAGTCGACAATTCCATAACCTAGGCTCAAGCAGTAACCGACCACAATGCCACCAAGGATTGGGGTGAGTTTGAGGAAACCTTTGGCAAAAACGCTCAGGGCAATAGTGGTGAGCAGCGAAGCCACCGAGATAACCAGCGACGCGTTGGCATCAATCACTTGAGCGCCATCCACTTTACCCAGTGCCATATTGACTGCAACCGGTGCTAGACCTAGGCCAATCACCATGATTACCGGCCCGACAACCACGGGTGGAAGTAGGCGATGGATGATTTCGACACCACGAATTTTGATCAGGGCCCCCATCGCGACATAAACACAACCAGCCGCCATTAGACCACCCATAGTGGCAGGCACGCCCCAAGTCTGTACGCCGTATAAAATGGGAGCAATAAAGGCAAAAGAAGAGGCGAGGAAGATAGGGACGCTGCGACGAGTGATCACTTGGAAGAGAAGGGTACCGACACCAGCACCGAATAGTGCAACACTAGGATCGAGTCCGGTCAGCAGAGGCACCAACACCAATGCGCCGAATGCAACGAACAGCATTTGTGCACCTTGAATGGCATTTTTCATTTTGTTATTCCTTTAGATGGCGAGTCTTAGAGCAAAACCTTGCTCGATGAAAATAAAATTCGCGCGATTTTATCACCCTGGCAAACGATTGCAATCTGAACTAGATCAAATATTCTAGGTATAATCTATTGCTGGCCTCAATAGATGTGAGCAAAAAGGCATTTGGTTTAACGCTTCGTTCTGGCTTTGGTTGCTCCGCTGGCGATAGTTGCTTATCATCGACCTCTCACGTTTTAATGGAACGGAACATAGGAAATCTATGCGTCATATAGCACTGTTTGTTTTAGGGTTGGTTGCTCTTCCCGCCATGGCACTGACCAATGTTGATCTTTACCGCAGTGAAGTGGTGATCGACCAGTCGTCAGATAATGCCGATACCACTGCACGGGTTGAAGGGATGAAAGAGGTGATCATCCGCGCCTCTGGCGATGTCAGTGCGCCTAATAACCCAGTGGTTGCTAAAGCACTCGGGCAAAGCGCTCAGTATTTAACACAGTTGAGTTATGGCCAATCTGAGGGGCAGCAAACATTGAGAATGGTGTTTAGTGCGCCGCACATCCGTTCTTTGTTAAGTCAGGCACAATTACCTGTTTGGCCTGCCGCTCGTGCCAATCTATTGGTGTGGTTAGTTGAAGAGCAAAATGAACGTAATATTGTCTGGGAGCACTCACCTTCTGCTGTGTTAGAACAGATGAAGCGTAAAGCCGAACAGCGCGGTTTGCCGTTGACTGTCCCTGTTGGAGATTTCGATGACATTACCGGTGTGGCGGTTTCCGATTTATGGGGCGGTTTCATTCAGCCGGTTGGAGAGGCGAGTCAGCGTTATCCTGTTGACGCAGTGCTGGTGGTCAAAGCTCAGGGCAACAACGTCCGCTGGACACTCTACGACCAAAAGCCAAATACCATAGGCGTCACTCGCCAGGCACCGCTTGCAGGTTCGAATAATGGCAGCGATGCCGCGAGTAAGATGATTGAGCAGATTAGCGATTACTATGCCAAGAAGAGTGCGGTTCTAGTCGCGAGCGAATCATCTCAAGCGGTGAAAGCACGTTTTACCGAGCTTAACGACGCAGTCAGTTTCTTTACCCTAGAGAACCAGCTCAAATCACTCAGCTCAGTGGCGTCATTGGAGATCTTGAAGATACAAGGCAACCAAGTAACGTTTAAGATACATCTTCTCTCTTCAGAGCAAGAATTTGAGCAGGAAATGCGTAGTGTTAAAGATGTGCAGCAGCTTGAGAGTGTCAGTGAAGTCCCGCCAGTCAGCTTACCAGCAACACTGCCTGAGCCAACGCCATTGACTGACGGCAGTCAGCAGCAAGATCTAGTCGATAATGGTTTAGTGGTTGATGTGCAGCCAGAGGCGAATGTTATTCCTACCGAGATGGTACTGGTCTTTGAATGGCAAGGTCAGCCTTATGTTGCGCCCCAACCTGAAGCTGAGCTTCCTAGCGCTTCAGAACAGAGTGAGAGTCAAAGCGTACTGACTCAGTAAACTCGCAATCACCAATAAAAAGGTCTGGCAGTGCCAGACCTTTTTTATTGGTTTCCAGTTAGAAAACAGAGGCTAAGACTCAAACCGCGACTTCTCTTCTTTCTCGACTTTAGACAGGCGCTTAAGCTTCAAGCCTAACTCTTTTCCCCTCGCGCGAGCATAGAGAATGTTGCCTAAGAAAGCCAAAGAGGTAAGCATCAGCTCAATGGCGGCCAACCAACGTTCACCATCATCCACGTAGAGAATGGTAAAGGCGTGCAAGAAGTAGAGCATTAACACAAAGTTAGCCCATGCATGCGTGTAGGGCTTACCGGCCAAGATCCCCGGCAGCGGCAGTAGTAGTGGAATCGCCCAAGCGATCGCTAAGGTGGTGCTACTGATGTGCGGGTGCGGGGATAGTGACAACTGCCACAGTGTCACCCAGGCAAGTAGGGCAAGGTTACCAAACAGGGCCAGCAGTCGGAAAAGTTTGGTGGTTGATTGCATCTGTTGCATTTAATTGTCCTTCATTTTCAATGCGGTTTGAGCCAACCGTTTACCGAGTTGTTGCGCCAATTCTATTTCGTCTGCGCTGAGACTGTTGCCATGATGATGGGCAACCGATGTCGCGCCATAGGGGGTGCCACCAGATTGAGTCGAATGTAGTTTGGGTTCAGAGTATGGGATGCCTAGAATCATCATGCCGTGGTGCAACAGCGGCAACATCATGCTCTGCAAGGTGGTTTCTTGGCCGCCATGCAGTGTGGATGATGAGCTAAACAGACAGGCAGGCTTATCAATTAAGTCACCACTCAACCAAACTGACGTTGTTTTGTCCCAGAAATGCTTAAGCGGCGCTGCCATGTTACCAAACCACACTGGGCTGCCCATGGCCAAACCGTCACACTGCTTCAACTCTTCAATGGAAATCACCGGGTCGCTCGGTTGATGGTCACCTTCTATCTCGGCCACCGTACGCAGCAACGCCTCACAGTTGGCGTTGGACTCAATGCCTCGAGCGATTTGCCGTGCTAGCGCTTGAGTGGTGCCATGACGGCTATAGTAAAGGACGACAACTTTGCAGGTCATAGAATCTCGAGCACTTGCTCTGGTGGGCGACCGTGACGCGCTTTGCCATTGGCGACAACAATCGGGCGCTCAATCAATTTTGGGTTTTCCGCCATGGCTTTAAACAGGGTTTCATCATCTGCCGAGCCGAGTTCTAGCTCTTTGTAGAGCGCTTCTTTGGTGCGCATCATGTCACGAACTTGAGTCAGTTCAAGCTGCGCCATTAGCGCTTTAAGTTGGTCAACACTGGGTGGCGTCTCTAAGTATTTGATGATCTGTGGCTGAATGTTTCGTTCTTCAAGTAGCCCCAAAGTTTCACGGCTTTTAGAACAGCGAGGGTTGTGATAAATCACGACTGACATAGGAGATCTCCTGATTATTATTGTAGTGCTAAGAAACGGTCGCGTTGAACCATTAACTGATCGATGCGTGCATCATATCTGGCTTGTTTTAAGCTTCCAAGTTCTGCGATTTGACTGGCTTGCGTATAGTATTGAATCGCTTTATTCCAGTTGGCTTTCAGGGCAAGAATTTCCGCTCGTGCAGCCAAATCTTCATCGCTGATCCCTAGGCCGATATTGGCTTCTGACAGTAAGCTCCAACCATTAATATCGTTTGGATTGTCATGGGTGTAGCGCTGCAATACTTTGATCGCTTGTTCGTTCTTGTCTTGCTTGAGCAGGACATTGGCATAGTTAATGGTTAAAACCGCATTGTTTGGTGCCGATTTTAGAGCATTGCTGAGTAGGCTCTCTGCTTGTTGAGCTTGATCGAGTCCGAGATAGACATCGGATATAGCATCGATATAGAAGCGATTGTTTGGGTCTTGCTGAAGTAACTTACTCAAAATTTCAAGCGCTGGCTGATACTGTTTGTTGTCGAGTAGCACCAGAGCCTTGCCGTATTGAAACGCAGCTTTCACCGCTGGTGCCGCTTTCTTCTCTGTACGTTCAAACCAGTCATTGGCCGCTTTTCCATCAATCCCAGCGTACCGTGCAACGATACGCGCGCGCGCGAGGTTGTAATCGAGAGACGGGTCCACGCGGCGCGCAGGATAATTTTGCGCTCTCGCTCGGCTATCGGTAACGCGATCTTCTGGTAGCGGGTGGGTCAGTAGCATTGGCGGCGGTTTGCTTGCATAACGGTACTCGTCAGCTAAGCGGCCGAAAAAGCGGGGCATAGCGTTGACGTCAAACCCTGCGCTTGCCAGGGTGCTGATGCCAAAACGGTCTGCTTCTTTCTCGTTACTGCGGGTGTAGTTGATTTGGCCTTGAATGCTGCCCGCTGTGGCGGCGGTAACGGCTGCCATGCCGGCTTCTGGAGCGGCAATGGCCAATAATAATGAGCCCACCAAGGCCGCCATGGTGGCAGGGGAGCGACGCGCTTGCTCTTCCATGCTGCGCGCAAGGTGACGCTGAGTGACGTGCGCAATTTCATGGGCCACCACCGATGCTAACTCACTCTCACTTTGCGCATGTAGAAACAAACCAGAATGCAACGCCACATAGCCGCCAAAAAAAGCGAAGGCGTTAATGTTGCGGTCGCGAATCATAAAAAAGGTAAAGGGGGTTTTGACGTCTGAGGCATTGGCCACCAATCGATGACCAAGACTATCAATATACTCGTTAAGCACAGGATCGTTGACGATAGGCTGGCTACTGCGCAGCATGCGCATGTAGGCATCGCCGTATTGAATCTCTTGAGCTATGGTCAAGGTGCTACTGGCAGTGGTACCAATGTCGGGTAGATCTAAGCTGTTAGCTTGGGTCGGCACAGGGGTGCTTAACGCGGCTGCTACACAAAGACAGACCAATGAACGCGTGCGTTTAAACATAGATGAACGATGATGCTCCCTTGAGTTTTTCCATCATACAATGGCAAATGCCGATATGGGTCTAGGCTTTTGACACCATACCATAGTAAAGGTTTCCTCTGTCCAACAATGTTGAACAAGTGCCTATTTGAGCCCGTGGTCAAAATTGGTCAGAACAGTGTGAAGCTGTCACGATTTGCACTGACGCTCAGAAAAAAACACTATACAATATCCAACGGTAATAATATGCATTGAGCGAAAGAATGGAATCGAATATTTTGGATTTGCGTGGTCAAGGCTGTCCATTAGCTTTGCTGTTGGCTAAACGCCACACCAATCTGTTGGCGTCAGGTGAGCAGACTCAAATTCTAATCTCGGATCCAAGCTCGATGAAAGACATCACACGTTATCTTCAGCAGCAGGCGTATGCGCTGAGTTGTGAAGAGGCAGAAGGCTACTATTGTATGCAAGTCACTAAGGAATCTTGTTGAATGTTTGAAATGGTGAGTCGCTGGTATAAGCGACGTTTTTCCGACCCGCACGCCGTAAGTCTTGTTGCGATTCTTCTGTTCGGCTTTATCACTATCTACTTTTTCGGCAACTTGATCGCCCCATTGTTGGTCGCGATCGTGTTGGCCTACCTGCTCGAGTGGCCAGTGGTGCAACTGGGGCGTATTGGTATTCCGCGCACACTATCAGTAATTGTGGTTATCTTGGGCTTTCTCAGCTTGATGTTGATAGCTGTGTTTGGCCTAGTACCCACCATTTGGCACCAAGTTGGTAACCTGATCAACGATATCCCAAATATGTATGTGGGGTTGCAAAACTTCATCGCCCAGTTGCCACACCGTTATCCTGAGCTTGAGAACTTGCAGATTGTTGAGTCGCTCGTGACCAATGCTAAAAACCAAGTGATCGGTATGGGAGAAACCGTGGTGAAAGGTTCGCTCGCCTCGTTAGTGAGCCTGGCTACTCTGGCGGTCTACTTGATTTTGGTCCCTTTGCTGGTGTTCTTTTTGCTTAAAGACAAGCGAGAGATGATCGACATGGCAAGCGGTATCTTGCCGCGCAACCGTCGATTGGCGAACAAGGTATGGCACGAAATGAACGAACAGATCTCGAACTACATCCGAGGCAAAGTGATGGAGATCTTGATTGTTGGCGGAGTGAGTTACATTACCTTTGCCATTCTCGACTTACGTTACTCGGTATTATTGGCGGTCGCGGTCGGTTTGTCGGTACTGATTCCCTACATTGGCGCTGCTGCTGTCACCGTACCCGTGGCCATTGTTGGTTTGTTCCAATGGGGGCTTACTCCTCCTTTTTACTGGTTGCTGATTGCCTACGGCATTATTCAAGCTTTAGATGGCAACGTACTGGTGCCAGTGCTGTTCTCTGAAGCCGTTAACTTGCACCCTGTCGCAATCATAGTGGCGGTACTGGTGTTTGGAGGCTTGTGGGGGTTCTGGGGCGTATTCTTCGCTATTCCTCTTGCCACCTTGGTTAAGGCGGTTTGGAATGCACTTCCAAGTCATGAAGAAGAAGTCACTGAATAATAACTAGTAATAAAGCAATTCACTGCATATAAAGCCCCAAAGCTCTAGTTTTGGGGCTTTTTGTTTAGCAATTAGTTGACAGTACTGGGAGCAATGGAATTTACTTAACCATGAAAAGGAAAATAATTCTTAAGAAAACGTTGGTCTGGGCGATAACAATACTGACTATTATAACAATAAAGCTTGCTGACTAATTTGAGGGATACTATGAAATTTAGCCAAAAAATCGTTGCGGCTTCATCTGGATTACTCTTGGTCACTGTGACTCTGTTGTCTATTCAACAATTGAGTACAGTGAAAGAGGAAGTCGAGGCCTTGGTGGATACCAGCCTGACAGAAATGGTTAAAGGGGTAAAAAATACGGTTGCATCTGAGATGCAGAGTAAGAAGTCTTTAGCGAAGTCGACGACAGAAGTGATAGAGCTCGACCCGCAAAATCGCAATCGAGTTAAAGAGATACTCGAAAAACCTGAACTTAAAGGCAGTTTCTTAGCCGTTGGTTTTGGTTATGAAACCGATGGTTTTGTTGTCGAGAATGATGACGGATGGGAAGCAGGGCCTGATTACGACCCACGAGTTCGCCCATGGTACAAAGATGCTAAAGCGAAAGGATCTTTGGTGGTTACCGCTCCCTATATTGACGTGTCGTCTAAAAAGGTGATCATCTCAATCGGTACTCCGGTGAAAGAAAACGGCAAGTTCATGGCCGGTATGTTTTACGATCTCGAACTCGGTGGCCTTGCTGACCTGGTAAACAGCGTGAACTTACTTGATGCGGGCTACCTATTCATCGTTACCGCGGATGGAACCACTATCGCCCACCCCGACGCAGCGAACAACGGGGAAAACTTAACCAAATACCTACCTCAAGCCAAAGTTCAAACCGGTAATCAACGTTTTGAACAAGACGGTAAAAAGCTATTGGTTCACTTTACCGAAGTCCCTTCAGAAAACTGGTATATCGGCGCAGTGGTTGATGAAGATATCGCATTCTCGGCCATTGCTGACATGCGCAATAGCTCAATCATTTATGTTGTGATTGGCGTGGTGTTGAGTGTGTTGGTACTGAGCTTCTTGATTAAAGCGCTGATGCGTCCGTTAGCGGTGTTGAACGAAGCGATTAAAGATGTGGCGTCAGGGCAAGGCGACTTGACCAAGCGTCTAGACACTAATACCGATAAAGAGTTTGCTGAATTGGCTGAAGGGTTCAATACCTTTACCGAAACACTGCAGAAACAGATTCAGCAATCTAAAGCCATTGGTGCTGAGATCCTACGTGGCACGGAAATGACCGTAGCTGGCGTTCAAGAGTCAGCAACCGCGATGCGTAGCCAACTTGAAGAGCTCGAGCAATTAGCCACAGCAATGAATGAAATGGCGGTTACGGCGACAGAAGTGGCCAACAATGCTCAGGGCGCCGCTGCTGCCGCTAAAGAGGCGGATGAAGCGACACAAGACGGCTCATCAGTTGTGAGTGATACCACGGCATCGATTGGCAACCTAGCTGCCCGCATCGACCAAGCGGTAGAAGAGGTGCATGGTTTAGAGTCGGCAACGTCTAACATTGAAACCATCTTGAAAGTGATTAATGACATTGCCGATCAAACCAACTTGCTCGCACTCAATGCTGCGATTGAGGCGGCTCGTGCGGGTGAATCGGGTCGTGGCTTTGCCGTCGTTGCGGATGAAGTACGCACTTTGGCTCAGCGAACACAAGAGTCAACTACGGAAATCCGTAGCATGATTGAGCAGCTTCAAGCGGGAGCAAGCTCTGTGTCAGCAGCGATGAGCGAGAGTAAAACCACTGCAATTGATGCGGTAGATAAAGCCCAAGCAGCGGATGGTGCATTGCAACGTATTCGTGAGGCGATTCAGCGCATCAGCGATATGAACATGCAAATTGCGTCTGCGGCAGAAGAGCAAAGCTTGGTTGCTGAAGAGATCAACAGCAACACAGTTAAGATCAAAGACCTTTCTACTCAGGTAGCTGACTCGGCTGATAACTCGAACATCGCGATGCAAGCGCAAACCGAGAATGTGCGCGAGCAAGATGCGATTTTGAACAAGTTCATCGTGTAGATATAAACCGCAAAGAAAAACGCCAGCATAGTCGCTGGCGTTTTTTTATACTCGAAGATTATTGATTGAGATAATCCAACACAACCTGATGATGGTCTTTCGTTTTGAATTTGTTGAACACGTGCTCAATCACACCTTCTTCATTGATTAAGAAACTAATGCGGTGCAAGCCGTCGTACACTTTGCCCATAAATTTCTTTTCACCCCAAACACCGAACTGCTCTGCGACGGCGTGATCTTCGTCGGATAGTAGGGTGAAGTTGAGCTCATCACGCTCAATGAATTTACCCAAGCGTTTAACCGGATCGATGCTGACACCCAGTACAACCACGTTGTGTTTATCTAACTCGGCTTTGATATCCCGAAGTCCTTGGGCTTGAACGGTACAACCAGGGGTCATGGCTTTAGGATAAAAGTAAAATAGGACCTTCTTTCCTTTGAAATCGCTTAACGTGACGGTTTCGCCATTTTGGTCAAGAAGAGAGAACTCAGGAGCGGGAGTGCCTGCTGTCAGAGTGTTCATGAAGATTCCTTTTTTATTGACTGTTTTTTATAAAGTTAAGTGAGCCATGTACGGCCAAAGAGCGACAGAGCGTATCGAACTCTTCTTGCAATTGCATCAGGTTACATTCCGATTCAACGGTTGCCGTAATAGCTATATGAAACTGGTCAGTTTCGGAGCCCACTTTACCCTTATCAATGGTTTGTGCGCTCAGTGAAGAGAGGCCAATTTCTTTCTCGGCGAAAAAGTTAGTGAACTTTTCCGTCAGCCCTGGCTTATCTTCAGACTCTACAAATACTTCTAATGTGTAGGTGTGGTCGAGATAGGCATGGGGAGATGTACGTTTCATGATAGTAATCAGATCATGCTCTTGGCCAAGAAGTGGCAGCGTTGTCTCTACGCGGGTGGTCGCCGCATTGGTCCCCGAGAGCAGCATGATTAGGGTAAATTCGTTGCCGAATAAAGCGATACGACTATCAACAATATTGCATCCAGATTGCGTGACCAGGTGTACCACTTGATTGCATACCCCTGGGCGATCGGTTCCAACCGCTGTAATCACCAGATGTTGAGTCATAGTTTCACTCTTTTCAAAGTTATGTTTATTAATCAGTTAGCTTAGCACAGAAGACGCAGATAAAAATGATGGCAACCCGCTTTTGTTTAGGGCCTGTTGACCGTTCGAGCTGATTTTTGCAGCACTTTGTGGGAAATTTATACAAGACAGAGGCTTTAAAGTGTAGTTCCCCTACATAAAAAGCCGATAACGCAGTAGAAATGAACCACAAAGGCTGCCCAAAGGGTTCGAGCTGGGCGCCCCCGCAAGAATCGTTTTACGCTTTGTTAAGAAGTGTTTACTTAGAGTGACTAGGCTACATACTCCTTGCCGCGCCTAAAACGATTCTGACTAGGCGTCCCCATCCGAACAAAATTTAACCGCGAAAGGTCAACAGGCCCTATTGTGACGGGATTTTACCCAATCCCGCTCAAGGCTAAATTGTTCTTACCCAAAACTGACACAGCAGCAAATAAGAAGCGTAATTTGCCAGATATCTAACATCTGATAAATATTCATTCATTTAGGTGATTTAAGCGGCGTTAAGCGCTTGTCTTTTTCAATCGCCTTACAGTACCATGCGATGAGTAACTATTTTAGGGAGAAGGACATGTTTTCAGGAAGTATTGTAGCGTTAATTACACCGTTTAATCTCGACGGAGAGGTAGACTACGTCAGCCTGAAGAAGCTGGTTGAATACCATGTGGCAGCAGGCAGCGACGGTATTGTAGCGGTAGGCACGACAGGTGAGTCATCAACGCTAACAATCGAAGAGCATGTCAAAGTGGTCATGAAAACGGTCGAGTTTGCTGATGGTCGTATCCCTGTGATTGCGGGTACCGGTGCAAACGCAACTCACGAGTCTGTCACTTTTAGCCGTTTACTGAATAATTCGGGCATTGCAGGCTGTCTGAGCGTGACTCCTTACTACAACAAACCGACGCAAGAAGGATTGTTCCAGCACTACAAAGCGATAGCTGAAGAGAGCGACGTTCCGCAAATCCTTTACAATGTTCCAGGTCGCACCGCGGTAGACCTATTGCCAGAGACGGTTGCCCGTCTCGCTGAAATCGACAGTATTGTTGCGCTCAAAGATGCGACAGGAGATCTCAGTAGAATTGCCATCCATCGTGAACTTTGTGGCGAAGATTTTATCTTACTAAGTGGTGATGACTCGACCGGCCTCGATTTTGTCAAACAAGGTGGTCAAGGTGTGATCTCTGTGACCAACAACATTGCCGCTGAAGATATGGCAAAAATGTTCCGTTTGGCCAGTGAAGGTAAGTTTGAAGAGGCAGAAATCATCAACCAACGTTTGATGCCATTGCATACCAACCTGTTTATCGAGTCGAGTCCTATCCCGGTTAAGTGGGCTGCTCATAAGATGGGATTGATTGAGCATGGTGGTTTACGTTTGCCGTTGACTGAATTGTCAGAACAAGCCAGACCTATCGTTGCACAAGCGATGACAGAGGCTTGCATTTACTAAGTTTTGGACACATTGCCGAGCGCTGCTCGGCAAATGATTATCAGGAGTTTCAATGAAATTTTCTCACCAGCTAGTTCTCAGTTCGCTAGCTGTTTTTGTTTTGAGTGCGTGTTCTGGTAGCGCCACTCAGCGTCGTCAAGCGAAGGATGACTTTGAGTATTTGAACACGCCAGAAATGCAGCAGTGGAAGTTGCCCGCCGATGCAGAGCCACAGTTTTATCCTAACTACCAAATCCCGCAAGGTGAGTTTTTGGGTGGCATCGGCCGTGAAGTGGACATTCGTCCTCCTCAGCAAGTGCTGGAACTGATTCCTGGTGCAAGAGCAGAACGCAAACAAGGTGAGACAACACTTTGGTTGTTACGCGAAGATGAAGCAGAAAAAGTGTGGCAAACTGCACTGAAAATGACCCAAGAAGAAAACATTGCGATCCGAGAGCAAACCGAAACGCATATGGAAACCGACTGGGTGACTTGGGTATCGGAAGATGAGGATGTAGAACTGGGTGCACGCTACCAAATCGACCGTGTCGCTGCCGGTGGACGATACGGTTTCCGTATTTCGCTGATCGACTGGCGTGAAGCAGGCAAGGTGGTACCTGTATCGATGACCAACAAGGAGCGTTACAACGCGCTTATGACCAACCTTGTAACGGCCCGTTATGATCTAGACTTGCGCGAAGAAGCGGCTCGTCAAGCTCAGCAACTCGTCAAACGTATACCGATTACCATGGGCTCAGACCGCAGTGGGTTCCCGGTTATTATTGCTCGCACGTCATACAATGTATTGTGGAATCGCTTGCCAGAGTTGCTGCCAGAGATTGGCTTTACCCTTGAGGAACGCAACCAATCACAAGGTACAGTCAAGGCGAAATATGCAGAACCAGGTGATGAGTTTTGGACTGAAATTGGTGTTGAGCCGATAGCTTTGCCACCCGGCAGCTATACATTCCTGTTTGGTGATTTAGGCAATCGTACGTCAATCAATATTACCGATTCGTCTGGTAAGCCGGTAGAAGAGAAGTTCTTGGAAGACATGGTGCCGGTTTTAGTGGCGACAGCAGACAAGCAAGCTGAATAAAGTCCAATACAAACAAAAAAGCTGACATTAGGTCAGCTTTTTTATTGCCTGAAAACACTGGCTAAGCTTACAACACCATAGCGGCAATCCAACCAAAGATGATTAGCGGGATGTTGTAGTGGATAAAGGTGGGTACCACCGTTTCCCAAATATGTTCGTGTTGACCATCTGCGTTAAGGCCCGATGTTGGACCTAAAGTCGAGTCTGAGGCCGGTGACCCTGCATCTCCCAAAGCGGCCGCCGTACCGACCAACGCGATGGTCGCCATTGGTGAAAAACCAAAGGCCGCGGCGAGTGGAACGTAAATCGTCGCCAGAATAGGGATGGTTGAAAACGATGAACCGATGCCCATTGTGACTAGTAAACCGACAACCAGCATTAATAGCGCAGCAAGCGGCTTGTTATCACCAATGCTGGTGGACAAGGCTTCAACCAGTGACTCGACGCCACCCGTCTGCTTCATCACCGCTGCAAAACCGGCGGCAGCAATCATGATGAAGCCAATCATCGCCATCATGTAGACGCCTTTGGTAAACACATCGTGGGTCTCTTTCCATGCTATGACGCCACCAAAGGTAAACACCATAAAACCAGCCAAGCCGCCAACAATCATCGATCCGGTTAACAGCTGAGCGCTCAGAGCGACAATGATACCCACAGCGGCAACCACAACGTTTTTCTTGTCGATAGCGTTGGTGTCTTCCTCGACGTGAGTCAACTCGGTTTCTGGGTAATGACGCGGCTTACGATAGCTAAAGAAAATCGCCGTGACCAAGCCAAACACCATACCTGCCGCTGGAAGCAGCATAGCCACAGGCACTTGGCTCGCGACGACATTTTCTAAGCCATTATCGTGCAGGTTTTTCAGCAGAATATTGTTAAGGAAGATACCGCCAAAGCCAATTGGCAATACCATGTATGGGGTAACAAGACCAAAAGTTAGAACACACGCGATCATGCGACGGTCAAGGTTGAGTTTAGCGAACACGCCCAACAAAGGTGGAATCAAAATTGGAATGAAAGCGATGTGCACTGGAATGACGTTTTGCGATGACATAGTGACGAGCACTAACGCGACCAAAACCGCGTACTTCAGGCCATTGGATGCATGAGCGTTTTCCTTGCCGTGAATGCGCTTGATGACACTATTCGCAAGTAAATCAGTGATGCCTGAACGCGAAATTGCAACGGCGAATGTGCCAAGCATGGCATAACTCAAAGCAATGGTGGCGCCACCGCCAAGGCCGCTTTCAAAAGAAGCAATCGCTTGATTTAAGTCCATTCCGGAGACCAAACCGCCGACAATGGCACTGAATGTCAGTGCCACGACGACATTCACCCGCATTAGGGCCAATGCCAGCATAATGCATACAGAGATGACAACAGGGTTCATAATATTCTCGTGTGTTGTGTTTACTTTTATTGATGTTATTCGGCATCTTGGTCAGTAAGCGGCCAGCCACCGAGGGCTTTCCACTTATTGACGATGCCGCAAAAGAGCTCAGCCGTTTTTTGAGTATCATATAGGGCTGAGTGGGCTTCTTTGTTGTCGAACTCCATCCCCGCCGCTTTACAAGCTTTTGCCAGGACCGTTTGACCGTAGGCGAGCCCGCTTAAGGCTGCGGTGTCAAAGGTGGCAAAGGGATGGAATGGGACTCGTTTTAGCTTGCTGCGCTCACTGGCTTCCATAACGAAGCTATGGTCGAAGTTGGCATTATGAGCGACGATAATCGCACGGCTGCAGTCTGCGGCTTTTTGCTCTTTACGCACCAGCTTATAGATTTCTTTTAATGCTTCAGATTCTGTCACGGCGCCACGAAGTGGGCTGAAAGGGTCACGAATGCCATTGAACTCGAGTGCTTCTTTCTCTAAGTTGGCACCTTCAAAAGGCTCTACGTGAAAGTGAAGGGTTGACGCCGGTGAGAGATCGCCGTTTTGGTCCATCTTCAGTGTGATCGCGCAGATTTCGAGTAGAGCATCAGTCTTGGCGTTGAAGCCTGCGGTTTCAACATCGATAACTACAGGAAAGTAGCCACGAAATCGTTTTTTGAGCGTCAAAGCCTCGTTTTCAATAGTCATGTGTGCTTCATTTTGTGTGACGGGGGTGGCATTATTGCAGATTCTTTACCTAAGAAAAACCGTTAATCCTGATTGAAAAAGAATCACTGGTAATTTGTACTATACAAATATATTGGCGTAGATTTTGCTTGCTTATGAAAGCAGAGAATCGAGCGGCAAAATTGAGCGGCTCAGACGAGTAAAGAGATCAAGTGCAGTATGAAGAAGTTGTTTGCTACCACAATCGCGACCGTATTAGCGTCATTGAGTGTCAACGCCTTGGCGTTGGATAAGCACTATGTCGCCAAGCCGACGCAATCGACGTGGCAAATGGTTGCCAATACCCCGTTAGAGTGCCGTTTAGTCCACCCTATCCCTAACTATGGCGATGCGGTTTTTTCTTCTTATGCCAGCAAAAAAATTAATCTCGATTTCGAGCTTAAAATGAAGCGTCCGATGGGCAAAACTCGTGATGTGAGTTTAGTGTCGATGCCACCGGCTTGGCGTCCTGGAGAGGGGGCAGATCGATTAACCACGATTCGTTTCTTCCAGCAGTTTGATGGTTATGTGGGCGGACAAACCGCTTGGAACATTTTGAGTGAGCTAGAGAAGGGACGTTACCCTACGTTCAGTTATCAAGAGTGGCGCAGCAGTGATGAGCGGATTGAGGTCGGGCTGTCATCGGTGTTGTTTCAGCCATCCTACAATGTGTTCAGTGATTGTATTGCCAACTTACTGCCGTACAGCTTTGAAGACATCGCGTTTACCATTTTGCACTATGATCGAACCAGTGTTGAGTTAAACAAACAGTCGCAAAAGCGTTTGGCGCAGATAGCCGAGTATATAAAGCACAACCAAGATATTGATTTGGTCTTGGTATCCACTTACACCGACGCGGTGGACAGTAAAAGTGTTAGCCAAAGTTTGTCAGAAAGACGAGCCGAGGTGCTACAAAATTACTTCAAGTCTCTTGGTCTACCGGAAAACCGAATTCAGGTTCAGGGCTATGGCAAGCGTCGCCCAATTGATGATAACGCTTCGCCGTTGGGTCGAGACAAAAACCGTCGTGTGGTCATCTCACTAGGGCGGACTCAGGTCTAAATTCTTCTCTATCCACAGCCAGCGTCCGCTGGCTTTTTCTTTGTTAGTTGAGTTGAAACTTGGCGATAAGATTGCAGTTTGCCGCACTATCGAAATCTTGTACTAAGCGTGCTATCTCTGGATTAGGGTGACGTTTAATAAATTCAACTAAGGCTTTTTTGCAACAGCCGAGAGAATCTACAAAGGCATCACAATGTGTGTTTGGGCATTGTGGCAGGAGTGTGAGTACTTTTTCTGAGGCGAGTTGTAGGTATTTGAGTTCGTACTTGGTATCGCCGATAGTTCGCCAAAACCCAGCCATGTTATGGCAGGAAATCACCGAAATCACCAAGCGCTCTTCCAACTCTATTTGTGGATTATCGCGAATCTCTTCACTCAAGGTTAACGCTTGTTGGTAGTGGAGAACACTTCGCAGGTGGTCCCCGTCTTGCATCGCAAAGTCAGCGATAAGCGTATGCTTTTCCCAGTCATTAATGGCCATGATTATCTCCTCCATTCGATATGTCTGAGGTTAATTAATAATCATTATCATGTAAAGGGCAAATAAAAAGAGCAGCTACAGACTGCTCCTTTTGTGCTGGTAGGCTTATCCTTCCAAGCCGGCTGTCGCTTGCTTGTTTTGGATCAGCTCAATCATGTAGCCGTCTGGATCTTTCACGAAGGCGATGTGAGTCGTGCCACCTTTGACTGGGCCCGGCTCGCGAGTCACATTGCCGCCCGCGGCTTTGATAGCATCACAAGTCGAGTAGATGTCGTCGACGCCAATCGCTATGTGGCCAAATGCAGTACCCAGATCGTATTCGGTTTTGCCCCAGTTGTAGGTGAGCTCAATCACCGCGCCCTGAGACTCATCACCATAGCCAAGAAACGCTAAAGTGTACTCATATTCTTTGTTCTCATTGGTGCGCAGTAGTTGCATGCCCATTACTTCAGTGTAGAACTGGATCGATTTGTCCAGATCGCCAACTCGAAGCATTGTATGTAGAATTCTGCCGTTTGACATTGTCTTGCTCTCCTAATTTTCTGGGTATACTTTGTCTTTGTACTCGCAAAGATCTTCAATAATACAGCTGCCGCAACGTGGCTTACGCGCCACACAAGTATAGCGTCCGTGTAGGATAAGCCAGTGGTGGACATCTAACTTGAACTCTTTTGGCACCACTTTGAGCAGCTTCTCTTCAACCTGATCGACGTTTTTGCCCATGGCAAACTTAGTGCGATTTGAAACACGATAGATATGGGTATCGACGGCGATGGTCGGCCAACCAAACGCAGTGTTGAGCACCACGTTGGCGGTTTTGCGCCCAACACCTGGTAGAGCCTCCAGCGCATCTCGATCTTCGGGCACTTCGCCGCCGTGCTGGTCGATGAGGATCTGGCAGGTTTTGATAACGTTCTCCGCTTTGGAGTTAAATAACCCAATGGTCTTGATGTACTCTTTTACCCCTTCGACACCAAGATCAAGCAACCCCTGTGGCGTGTTCGCGACTGGATAAAGTTTATCGGTCGCTTTATTCACGCTCACATCTGTTGCTTGTGCCGACAATAAGACGGCGATCAACAGCTCGAATGGGGTACTCCAGTTGAGCTCGGTCTGTGGATTGGGATTATGCTCTCTCAGGCGTTCCAATATGAGTCTTCGTTTTTCTTTATTCATGTGAAGCTGACTTCCAGTGCAAATGCCGATTTATGATAGCTCGGCTAGGCGTTGGTAACACGAGCACGTTCTATGGTCTGTTTTTTCTTCGGCTGACGTGCTTCGATCTGTTTATCTATGACGTTTTTCACGGCGATCAGTAAGCCGACACCGATAAACGCCCCAGGCGGCAATAGCGCGAGTAGGAAGCTGTTGTCGAACTGGAACACCTCTATGCGTAGCGATTGCGCCCAAGGGCCAAGCAATAACTCGGCACCGTCAAACAGTGTTCCGTTACCGATTAACTCACGCATGGCGCCCAATGCGACCAGAACGCTGGTCATACCGAGTCCCATCCAGAATCCATCTTGCGCTGCAGGGAGCACGTTGTTTTTCGAGGCAAACGCCTCGGCGCGGCCGATGATGATACAGTTGGTCACGATCAGTGGGATGAAAATACCAAGCGATAAGTAGAGACCATAGGCGTAGGCGTTCATTAATAACTGCACGCAGGTAACCAGCGCAGCAATGATCATGACAAATACAGGAATACGCACTTCTTTCGGCACGTAATCTCGCACTAGAGAGACAGTGACGTTTGAGCCGACTAAAACCAACAAGGTGGCAATCCCTAATCCTAGCGCGTTAGTGACGGTTGATGATACGGCGAGTAACGGACATAGGCCTAGCAGTTGCACTAAGGCAGGGTTGTTATCCCAAAGGCCATTTTTAATTAAGGTTTTATGATCACTCATTGTTGCCTCCACAATTTAGTGGTTGGGCGAGAATCTGCTCTCGGTTGTCATTGACATATTGCACGGTATTTTTAACCGCCTTGACCACGGCACGCGGTGTGATGGTTGCGCCAGTGAATTGATCAAACTGCCCACCATCTTTACGTACCGCCCACTGAGTAAGATTAGCTTCGCTGACTTGTTTGCCGACGAAGCTCAAAATCCAATCGGTGATTCGTAAATCAATTTTGTCGCCTAACCCCGGTGTCTCTTGGTGGTTTAGCACTCGAGTTCCGGTAATGGTGCCGGCTTGGTCAATCCCAACAATAATCTTGATCGCACCATTATAGCCATCGGGTGCGATGGCCTCGATGGCTAAGGCAGAGTGCTCACCGTTTAAACTCGCCAAATACACCGGCATAGGTTGATCAGTGCCAAGTGCTGGCGCAGTTACCAATGTACAGGCCTGGTAGAGCTCGTTGTCGTGTAGCTCATGGGGGATCACTTGGTTTAATACCGACAGCAACTGTTTTTGCTCTTGCAAACGGATTTGATCCTCAGTGAGGGCGTGGGTGAGCGCCACGACTCCCGTTGACACACAGGCAAAAACCGCAAGAACAAGGCCGTTTTTTCGAATCGCATTGATCATAAAGGCTCCTTAGTGTCCGTATGTTCGCGGTTTGGTGTAGTAGTCAATCAGAGGGACACACATATTGCCGAGCAAGACGGCAAACGCCACACCATCAGGGAATCCGCCCCAGCTGCGGATGATAAAGACCATCACACCAATAAAGAGACCAAAGATCACTCGGCCTTTCACCGTGGTGGACGCCGACACAGGGTCTGTGGCAATGAAGAAAGCACCAAGCATGGTAGCCCCAGACAGCAGATGAATGACCGGTGATGCGGTGGTGCCTGGCGCGACTAGCATAAACACGCTGCTTAACAGACCTAAACCAACCAAGA
This sequence comes from Vibrio sinaloensis, assembly GCF_023195835.1. NCBI lineage: Bacteria > Pseudomonadati > Pseudomonadota > Gammaproteobacteria > Vibrionales > Vibrionaceae > Vibrio > Vibrio sinaloensis. Next base: position 834,322 of record NZ_CP096199.1, read on the forward strand.
ATCCAACAGGAATGTGCCAACTGATCACACGTAACTTGATCAGCATGAGCCCACCGGCGAGATAGGCGAGGTTAACCCATTCCCAACCGATACCAGCTAATCCGCCAAACTGAGGTGCGGACATCGCTTCACTCATTGTGCTGCCCGCGCGCATTGAGGTTTTAAGCGCATCAAGCGGCGTTGCCATGGTGACGCCATCAATACCGGTTCTAAGTTGCTGTAATGACAAGCCTTCGAGGTTGAATCCAGTAAAGATCAATGAGAATGCATCGCCGCTCGATATGGTGGTTGATTGCAACTCGAACGGTGAGATCCAACTGGTCATTTGCACTGGAAACGAGATCAGCAAAACGACATAGGCGACCATGGCTGGATTAAATAGATTTTGGCCGATCCCGCCATACAGGTGTTTGGCGATAACGATGGCAAATACCAAACCAATCACCAACACCCACCATGGTGAAAGAGGGGGAATCGCAATGGCGAGTAACCATGCTGTCACAAGCGCACTGTTATCTCTCAATGCAGACATTGGAGGACGCTTTCTCACCAGCATGACTAATGCTTCAAGGCTTAGCGCAATAATGACGGCGAACACCAATTGGATCAGGGTTCCCCAACCAAAAAAGTAGATCTGCGCGAAGAGACCTGGCAGGGCGCACAGGGCTACCCATTTCATGAGATCAGGAGTGCTTCTGCGATTATGCGCATGGGGTGAGCTGGCAATAAAGAAGGCCACTACTCTTTCTCCTCAAATTGTTTTTGTTGTTCTTTTTCGGCTTTACGTGCCTTGGCGCGGGCAATTGCCGCAGCGACAGCGGCTTTCTTGCCGTCTTCGGCTTGAGGTTCGCTTGTTGGCTCTGCGCTTTCGCTGTCTTGCTGCGCCTGCAGCGCCTTACGTGCCTTGGCGCGGGCAATGGCAACGGCGACGGCGGCTTTCTTGCCGTCTTCGGCTTGAGGTTCGCTTGCTGGCTCTGCGCCCTCGCTATCTTGCTGCGCCTGCTCTGCTTTACGTGCTTTGGCACGGGCAATCGCCGCGGCGACGGCGGCTTTCTTGCCGTCTTCGGCTTGTGGTTCGCTTGATGGCTCTGCGCCCTCGCTATCTTGCTGCGCCTGCTCTGCTTTACGTGCTTTGGCACGGGCAATCGCTGCGGCGACGGCGGCTTTCTTGCCGTCTTCAGCTTGTGGCTCGCTTGCTGGTTCTGCGCTGTCACTATCTTGCTGCGCCTGCTCTGCTTTACGTGCCTTGGCGCGGGCAATCGCCGCGGCGACGGCGGCTTGCTTACTGTCTTCAGCTTGTGGCTCGCTTGCTGGTTCTGTGCTGTCGCTATCTTGCTGCGTCTGTTGCGCTTTGCGTGCCTTGGCGCGGGCAATGGCAGCGGCGACGGCGGCTTTCTTACCGTCTTCAGCTTGTGATTCGCTTGCTGGCTCTGCGCTGTCGCTATCTTGCTGCGTCTGCTGCGCTTTGCGTGCTTTGGCGCGGGCAATCGCCGCGGCGACAGCATCTTTTTTATCGTCGCTAGAGGCATCTGCCTGCTGCTCTTTTGCTGCTTTGCGCTCGCGAGCCTGACGTTTGCGCTCCTCACGAAGCTTCGCCATTTCAGAGTTGTCAGGCTCTGCGCTGCCTTGCTCTAAAGCGGCCGCTTGTTTGGCCTTAGCTTTGGCAATCGCGGCAGCGACGGCAGGTTTAACCTCAGGAGCAGAAGATTCATTATCTGCGTTTTTCGCTTTGACACGCGCAATCGCGGCAGCAATCGCGTCGTCATTACCCGCTATCTTCATCTCTTTACGACGATCTTCAGCGGCTTTCTTAAAGCGGTTCTCACGTTGTGCTTTGTCGCGTTCTAATCGCGCCTTTTTCTCTTCAAAGCGCACTTTGGCGCGTTCAGCGGCTTCGGCCTCTTCTTTGCGAGTGCGAATTTCTGCTTTGGCCTGGCGATAATACTGAACCAGCGGAATTTCACTTGGACAGACAAAGGCACAGGCGCCACACTCAATACAATCTTTCAGATTGAGTTCTTCACACTTTTCGTACTCTTCAGCCTTGGCGTGCCATTGCAATTGCTGTGGTAGCAGAGAAGCCGGGCAGACGTCAGCACATTGACCACAACGAATACATGCCATTTCGTATTCACTCGGCGCTATCTCGCTGCGCGTCGGTGCCAGAATACAGTTAGAGGTTTTGGTGATTGGCACGTTTGCGTGTGGCAGAGTGAAGCCCATCATGGGTCCGCCCATAATCAAACGTGGCAGGCGTTTATCGGCCTTATAGCCAAACTCTGCGAGCAGCGCTTGCACCGGCGTACCCAATAATGCGCGAACATTGCGAGGCTGTTTGAACGTATTGCCAGTTAAGGTAACTACTCGTTCAACCAGTGGTTCGCCGTCACAAACGGCACGCTTGATGGCATGCAATGAGCCGACGTTTTGTACCAGTAAACCTATATCTGCGGGTATGCCGCCATTGGGCACTTCTTTATTGGTCAGCAGCTTGATCAGTTGCTTTTCACCGCCGGAAGGGTACTTGGTCGGAATGACACGGATGATCACATCCTTGTCCTGTGCGGCCTTTTGTAGAGCTTGGATCGCCTGCGGTTTGTTGTCCTCAATACCAATCACAGTCAGCTTGGGCTTGAGGATATGCTCAACAATATCAATACCCTGAATGATCTCTTGTGCATGCTCACGCATTAAGCTGTCATCGGCGGTGATATAGGGTTCACACTCTGCGGCGTTCACGATCAGTATTTCGGTTCGAGCAAGTCCGGCTTGAATTTTTTTGGCAGTAGGGAAACCTGCCCCACCCAGACCAGAGACGCCTGCTTGGCGAATTTTCTCTATTAGTTCATCGGGGGTATGGTCACGAAAATTTGGCCATGGGTCACGTTCAACCCATTGGTCTTCAAAGTCTGGCTTGATCACGATACAGGTTTCACTCAACCCTGAAGGGTGAGCGGTGGTTCTTGGTTCAATCGCGACTATGGTGCCAGAGGTTGGGGCATGGACCGGTAGCATAAAGCTGGTATCGTACTTGGTCAGCGCCTGACCTTTAAGAACGTGTTGCCCCACATTCACCGTGAGCATCCCTGGTTTGCCAATATGCTGTTTAATGGGTAGCACTAGTTCATCGGCGATGCTTGCCTGACTGATTGGGTTTTTTAGCGACTGGGCTTTGTTTTCTGCAGGGTGTATACCACCAGGGAAATCCCAAAGTGCACCTGATTGAATTTGTTCGATTAATGACAACATACCAGTCCTTAATTCACGCTATTCTGCTTGTTGGCAGAATCGGTAATATCAACAACAGGAATGGCGTTCATTTGCCACTTCCAGTTCTCAGTAGTGGTCGCTACTGGGATCATCTCAATACAGTCGGTTGGGCACGGTGCCACACATAAGTCACAGCCTGTACATTCGTCCTTGATGACGGTGTGCAGTGCTTTGGTGCCACCAACAATCGCATCAACAGGGCAGGCTTGGATGCACTTAGTACAGCCAATACACATGTCTTCATGAATAAATGCCACTGTTTTCACTGCGTTTTCTAAATCATGCGCCGAGTCGGGGGCGTCTACACCCATAAGATCAGCTAATTTTTCAATCGTTGCTTGGCCGCCGGGAGGACACTTATTGATGTCATCGCCATTGGCGATCGCTTCGGCGTAAGGACGACACCCCGGATATCCACATTGACCACACTGGGTTTGAGGAAGAATGCCGTCGATTTGATCAACAATCGGGTCTGCTTCCACTTTGAAACGAATCGAAGCGAAGCCCAGTGCCGCGCCAAAAATAGCGGCCAATACCACAATGGCGATAATCGCGATTAAAATTGAACTCATTACAACGTCACCAAGCCGGTAAAGCCCATAAAGGCAAGAGACATCAAGCCCGCCGTGATCATGGCAATAGAGGCACCTTTGAAGGGCATAGGAACATCGGCGGCAGCAATTCGCTCACGCATTGAAGCGAACAGCACTAATACCAAAGAAAACCCGACAGCAGCGCCGAAACCATAGATGATTGACTCAATAAAGTTATGGTTTTCATTAATGTTGAGTAGGGCAACACCCAAAACGGCACAGTTAGTGGTGATCAGGGGTAAGAAAATACCTAGCAGGCGATAAAGTGTCGGGCTGGTTTTATGTACAACCATTTCAGTGAACTGAACCACCACAGCAATCACCAAGATAAAGCTCATGGTTCGCAGATACTGAAGGTTAAGTGGTTCTAATATGTAGCTTTCGACCAGATACGCACACACGGAAGCGAGAGTTAAGACGAACGTTGTCGCCAACCCCATTCCGATGGCTGTTTCCAGTTTTTTTGAAACACCCATAAATGGACATAAGCCCAAGAACTTCACCAGTACAAAGTTGTTGACCAGCACAGTGCCCACCAACAACAAAAGATATTCGGTCATAGTTTTTTATAGTAAAGAATCCGATCTCAATATTATCCCGCTTTGCTCACCCAATAACAACCAAGGAAAGATAAGGTTTTATGTTGTTGCATGATAAATATACGAAATTGTACTGAAAAAGTTGAGTTGCATGGATTGGCAGGTCAGCTTTTGTTGCGTCTTTTATAGTGAAGAGGGGATGAAGTGGTGTCGCTGTTAGCGGGTCAGTAAGCCAACAGGTATCGCCAGCTCGAGGCATCGAAAACGACAAAAGCCAAGTCTTCCGACTTGGCTTCTTGAATATGGCTCCCCCTGCGGGACTGAACGCGGGCGGCTAGCTCTGAGACATTTGCTTGGAACAAGCAAGTCGCAGTTGAAAACGAAAAAAGCTCAACCTTTCGATTGAGCTTTTTTCTGAATTTGGCTCCCCCTGCGGGACTCGAACCTGCGACATACGGATTAACAGTCCGCCGTTCTACCAACTGAACTAAGGGGGAATTGCTTTAGCGAGGCGAATATTAGCCAGCAGCTTGGGTAGTGTCAATATTTTATCAAGTAATTAAGTAAAAAAAACTCTACTTTTTTGCTTTACTTTTCTGTATCCCTTATCGGGTAAGGGCTCTGTTTACTTATCCACTAAAATTGTGGATAAGTGTGTGCATTGATCTGGGGTATCTTTGGTTTGAATTGAACTGCACTTTTAGTGACTGAGTGGGTTTAACGAGTTTTTGCTAGTAAATAGCTGTTAAATCATGGTCTTGAATGGTTTTTTTATGGCACAAGCTTGATCAAACAAATTATCGCTGAATTGTGAGTGACGGGTGTATTTTAGGTAAAATGTGAATATCTTGTGGGTGATATTCTTAACTTTTTCGGGCGAAAAACCTAGCGAGGGCAGGCATGATATCAGGATTAAAATGATTGATCTAGCTACTAAGTACGACTAAATGAAAAACAGCGATTAATTTTATCTTAGACTCTTGAGTCTGTATATCTATACAGTCACAATAGAGTATCAGCCGCCGCTTCAAGTAAGAGAGAAATGATGAGTAAAGTATTCGATTTGGTCTCGGATTATCAGCCAGCTGGTGATCAACCTAGCGCAATAAAGCAATTAATCGAAGGGCTTGATGCCGGACTCGCCCACCAAACTTTATTGGGGGTAACCGGGTCAGGTAAGACTTTCACTCTTGCTAATGTGATCGCGAATGCTCAGCGTCCAGCGATTTTGCTTGCACCGAACAAAACACTAGCCGCGCAACTGTATGGTGAAATGAAGTCATTTTTCCCCAACAATGCGGTCGAGTATTTTGTTTCTTACTACGACTATTACCAACCAGAAGCCTACGTTCCGACCACCGATACCTTTATTGAAAAAGACGCGTCAGTTAACGCACACATTGAACAGATGCGTCTTTCCGCTACCAAAGCATTATTGGAGCGTAAAGATGCCATTATTGTTGCCTCTGTATCAGCGATTTATGGTTTGGGTGATCCTGAGTCCTATCTAAAAATGATGTTGCATATTCGACGTGGCGACATGATCGACCAGCGTGATATCTTGCGCCGTTTGGCCGAGCTGCAATATAGCCGCAATGATGTCGCATTCGAGCGTGGTCAGTTTCGAGTACGTGGTGAGGTGATTGACATTTTTCCTGCCGAGTCGGATCAAGACGCGGTGCGCATCGAAATGTTTGATGATGAGATCGATTGTATAAGCGTGTTTGACCCACTAACCGGAGTTGTCAAACAGCGCGATCTGGCCCGCTATACGATTTATCCTAAAACGCACTACGTGACCCCACGCGATCGCATGTTAGAAGCGATTGAACAGATAAAGATAGAGTTGGAGTCGCGCAAAAAGCATCTGCTTGATAACAATAAGTTGCTAGAAGAGCAGCGTATTTCTCAGCGAACTCAGTTCGATATCGAGATGATGAATGAGCTGGGTTTCTGTTCAGGGATTGAAAACTACTCGCGTTACTTAAGCGGGCGAAATGAGGGTGAGCCGCCGCCAACACTATTTGATTACTTGCCCCATGACGGCCTGCTGATTATCGATGAGTCTCATGTTACTGTGCCGCAGATTGGTGCCATGTATAAAGGGGACCGTTCGCGCAAGGAGACACTGGTTGAGTTCGGCTTTCGCCTGCCATCCGCTTTGGATAACCGTCCATTGAAATTTGAAGAGTTTGAGGCATTAGCGCCGCAAACGATTTTTGTCTCAGCGACGCCTGGTAACTATGAGTTGGAGAAATCATCGGGTGATATTGCGGATCAAGTCGTGCGTCCAACCGGGCTGCTTGATCCTGAGTTAGAAGTTCGTCCAGTGGCCACTCAAGTCGATGATTTGTTGTCTGAAATCCGAATTCGTGCCGCTAAAGATGAACGTGTACTGGTAACCACGCTGACCAAGCGCATGGCAGAAGACCTCACTGAGTACCTGACGGAACATGAGGTAAAGGTCAGGTATCTGCACTCTGACATTGATACGGTCGAACGTGTAGAGATCATCCGAGACCTACGTTTGGGCGAGTTTGATGTTCTGGTGGGCATCAACTTATTGCGTGAGGGGTTGGATATGCCAGAAGTGTCTTTGGTCGCGATATTGGATGCCGATAAAGAAGGCTTCTTACGCTCAGAGCGCTCGCTGATCCAGACCATTGGCCGCGCAGCGCGAAACGTGGCGGGCAAGGCGATTCTTTATGCCGACAATGTCACCAAATCGATGCGAAAGGCGATGGATGAAACCAATCGACGTCGTGAAAAGCAGCAGGCATACAACCAAGAGATGGGAATTGAGCCGCAAGCGCTGAAACGCAACATTAAAGATATCATGGAGCTGGGTGATATCACCAAGAGTAAGAAGCAGCGAGCGAGCAAAACTGTACCACTGTCTAAAGTGGCTGAGCCCTCGCAAAATTATCAAGTGATGTCGCCACAAGAGCTGGATAAAGAGATTCGTAAACTGGAAGCTCAGATGTATCAGCACGCACAAGATTTAGAGTTCGAGTTGGCGGCAGAGAAGCGCGACCAAATCGATCAGCTGCGGCAGCGGTTTATAGCCAATAGTTAGGGTTAATCGCCCAACCTTGTAAGTAAAAAAATAGCCAATAGAAACATTTTCTATTGGCTGTTATTTGTGAATACTAAGTTCACTAACAACGTCAGTTGGCTAGGTGACCCAGAAGGGTCAATGGAAAAACTGCATAGAGTGTGCCAGCGAAAATAGGCTCGAAATTGGTGCTCTGCCGGGCAATTTTTGCCTTTTTGTGCGAAATGTTTGCAAAATGCAAAGCCGAATGCAATCATTTGTACAGAATGCAAATAAAAATGGCTAGGTTATGCAACAAGTACTCGATGCTCAAAAAGCAAAATATTTGTTGATGGTAGAAGATACAGCGTCAGTGGCGGCCTTGTACCGTTCGTATCTCACTCCGCTGCAAATAGACATCAATATTGTCGGTACGGGACGTGACGCAATTGAGAGTCTCAACTTTCGCACGCCTGATCTGATCCTCCTCGATTTACGTCTACCCGATATGACGGGGATGGATGTGCTCCACGCGGTAAAAGAGAAAAATCCCGATGTGCCGGTGATCTTTATGACTGCGCATGGCTCTATCGATACTGCGGTTGAAGCGATGCGTCATGGGGCGCAAGATTTTCTAATCAAACCTTGTGAAGCTGACCGATTGCGCGTCACCGTCAATAACGCGCTGCGTAAAGCAAATAAACTCAAGAATGACGCTGATAACTCCGGAAGTCAGGGCTATCAAGGGTTTATCGGCAGTAGTCAGACGATGCAAGCAGTGTATCGTACCATCGACTCTGCCGCGAGCAGCAAAGCCAGCATCTTCATCACCGGTGAGAGTGGTACCGGTAAAGAGGTGTGCGCAGAGGCGATTCACGCCACCAGTAAACGCGGTGACAAGCCCTTTATCGCGATCAACTGTGCGGCTATTCCCAAAGACTTAATCGAGAGTGAACTGTTTGGTCATGTTAAAGGGGCGTTTACTGGCGCTGCTACAGACAGGCAGGGCGCGGCGGAGCTCGCCGATGGCGGTACGCTGTTCTTAGATGAGCTGTGTGAGATGGATTTAGATCTGCAGACGAAGCTGCTGCGCTTTATCCAAACCGGTACCTTCCAAAAAGTGGGTTCATCGAAGATGAAAAGTGTCGATGTCCGTTTTGTCTGCGCCACCAACCGAGACCCTTGGAAAGAGGTCGAAGAAGGGCGTTTTCGTGAAGACCTTTACTATCGGCTGTACGTGATCCCTCTGCATTTACCTCCTTTGAGGGAGCGCGGGGATGACATTATTGAGATAGCCTATTCGTTGCTCGGGTATATGTCGAAAGAAGAAGGCAAAGACTTTGTTCGCTTAGCGCCTGAAGTGGTCGAGCGTTTTGCGCGTTATGAGTGGCCGGGTAACGTTCGCCAGTTACAAAATGTGCTGCGCAATGTGGTAGTGCTCAATAATGGTCGTGAAATTACCCTGGATATGTTGCCACCCCCTTTGAATCAGCCTGCCAAAAATGAAATTCGAGTGGCACTCACGCCGAGTGATACTGTCTCTGTTCAGGATATATTTCCATTATGGCTGACAGAAAAAAATGCGATAGAACAAGCGATCAAAGCATGTGATGGCAATATTCCTAAAGCGGCGGGATATTTGGATGTCAGCCCATCGACCATCTATCGTAAACTACAATCTTGGAACGCGAAGGAAGCGCAATAGTGGATATATTAGAGCAAGAGAAGATAAACCGATTGGCCAATGAGATTGGCCAAGAAAACGTTCCAGTCTTGTTGGAGATATTTCTTGGTGAACTAAGAAACTATATTGCCAACTTATCCACTAAGGAGAGTCAAAGCCAAGACGCATACTTACAAGAAATTAGCCATGCGTTAAAGAGCAGCGCTGCCAGTTTTGGTGCTGAAGCGCTGCGCAGTTTTTCAGTTGAGCTGGACTCACGAGCTAAGACCGGTGAACCCCTTAGCTCGGACCAGGACAAACAGCAGATGTTGTCGTTGCTGCAGCAAACAGAGCAGAGATACCAACAGCTAGTCGGTAAGTAAGCTCTCAATCGCTTGCTGCAACTTGGTTCGATCGTGGCGCCAGTCACGATTTGGTGAAGCCAGAGGCGTGGTGACACAGTTCCATTTTTGTAACTCAGGATGGGGCTTGTCGCCTAGTACTACGTCTATCTGACGACCATGGCAAGCGCGCTCACACCAATCCAGTTTCTCTTCTAGGCTCATCTTGCCAGCAGGCCCAAATTCGGGTGATAAGTTTTCGACGAAAATCACCATCGCTTTACGATTATTCGCCACAGCACGGCCGACTTCTGGAAGTAATAGCGGTGGCATTATGCTCGTCAGAAAACTCCCCGGACCAAGAATGATGGCATCTGCTTGTTCGATGGCCATTACCCCCTCTTTGGTGGCGGGGACTTCAGGTTCTAAATCTAGCCGGATAAGCTTATCGGGCATTTCATCGACATTGGTTTCCCCCGTTACCCACTGACCGTTGTCCGCAAGTGCTTTAAGATCTGAGGGGTGCTCAGACATAGGAATAATATTGACATCGACTTTGAGCATATTGCGGATAAGGTTGGTGGCATCGAGTGGACGAACCGAGAGATTATCCAGTGCGGTGAGCATCAAGTTACCAAGATTGTGACCGTCGAGTTCACCGGTGCCTTTAAAGCGATACTCAAACATCATTGAGCTTATTGAGGGCTCCGTGATCAACTGGTTAATACAGTTACGTGTGTCTCCCCAAGCGATGCCGCCTTGGCAGTTACGAATTCTCCCCGTTGAGCCGCCATTATCGGTCGTTGCGACGATGCCAGTGGCATTGGAACCAAAGTCTTTTAGGGCCGCGAGCATCCGACCAAGGCCGTGGCCTCCGCCAACGGCGACCACTTTTTTGCTAGCGTAAAGTGTCATGCTGAGCTTCTATTTTTGTCATAACCAACTACAATTTAGAATATTGTATTCATATTAAATACTCAATATGGGGTAATTTGCGCCCTGAGCACGATTTTTTCGTTCGCGGGCTGGAATCACACATAATTATTAAGTATTTTAATGAACAGCTGCTACCGCGAATAGGTAGTTGCCATAGCTCCGAGCTCAGTAGGCTAAGTCCATATCGGATAAGCTGATTGAGCCAGTGACATACTGTCACAAGGGCATAATTGGAAATGATTATGCCTCCCGTGTTTGGAAAGGTGTTCCGTGGCGCAACAATTCGAAGATAGATTCCATCGCAAGTTTTATTACTTGCGACTCTCCGTTACAGACGTTTGTAACTTTAAATGCACATATTGCCTGCCTGATGGTTACCGACCTTCTGGGCAAAAAAACTCGTCATTCTTATCGCTAGCAGAAATCCAACGCGTGGTCAGCGCGTTTGCGGAGTGTGGTACGTCAAAAGTGCGTATTACCGGCGGCGAGCCGAGCCTGCGTAAAGATTTTAACCAGATTATCGCGACGGTTGCCTCAACTCCGGGTATCGAGAAAGTGGCTACGACCACCAATGGTTATCGTATGGCCAAGCAGGTTTCTCAGTGGAAAGAGGCTGGGCTAACTCATATCAATGTCAGTGTCGATAGCCTAGACCCGCGCATGTTCCATCAGATCACCGGTGAAAACAAATTCTCTCAGGTGATGGCGGGAATTGACCGCGCTTTTGAAGTCGGATACGAGCAAGTGAAGGTCAATGTGGTGTTGATGAAAGATCTCAATGCCCATGAGCTGCCGGCGTTCCTCAATTGGATCAAAGACCGACCGATTCAACTGCGATTTATTGAGCTGATGCAGACCGGCGAGATGGACGAGCTGTTTCAGCGTCATCATGTTTCCGGCGTAGCGATTCGCAATCAACTGATTGCCAACGGCTGGTTGCTTAAGGTTCGTGCCAATAACGATGGCCCAGCTCAAGTGTTTGTTCACCCCGACTATCAAGGCGAGATAGGTCTAATCATGCCCTATGAAAAAGACTTTTGTGCCAGCTGCAACCGTCTACGAGTCTCGGCCATAGGTAAATTGCATTTGTGCCTGTTTGGTGAGCAAGGCGTTGAGCTGCGCGATTTGCTTGAGCACGATCAACAACAGAGAGAGCTGATCGAACGAATCCAAGCGCAGCTGCAAACCAAATCGGTCAGTCATTTCCTGCATGATGGTAACTCAGGTATGACGCCCCACTTAGCATCGATTGGCGGTTAACACCAAGCATGAACAAATTAAGGCTTTTAAACATAGCGTTTAAAGGCGATTCCTTTGAATAAGATAGGTGAACAAATGGGTCACGCAGAAAGCAAATTTCAGCCAGCAAACATCGCAGTATTAACGGTTTCAGATACACGTACTGAAGAGAACGACACCTCGGGTGGTTACCTTGTTGAGCAAGCCAAAGAGGCAGGCCACAAGGTGGTAGATAAACAGATTGTTATCGATGATATGTATAAGATTCGCGCCATAGTGTCACAGTGGATTGCGGATGAAAATGTTCAAGCGGTGATGATTACTGGTGGAACTGGCTTTACTTCACGTGACAGTACACCAGAGGCACTAAAACCCTTGTTCGATAAAGAAGTCGAAGGGTTTGGTGAGTTGTTCCGTATGGTGTCATACGAAGAAATTGGCACCTCTACCATTCAATCTCGGGCGATAGCAGGTTTTGCCAACCATACGGTCATCTTTGCTATGCCAGGCTCGACCGGAGCGTGTCGTACTGGGTGGACTAAGATCATTAAGCAGCAACTGGATGCAAGCCATCGTCCTTGTAATTTTATGCCCCATCTAGCGGTGTAATTGGAGCCAGCGATGAGTAACTTTACCCACATCAATGCGTCTGGCGAGGCTAACATGGTCGACGTGTCAGCCAAGGCAGAAACCGTGCGCGAGGCTCGTGCTGAGGCGTTTGTGCATATGGCGCCAGAAACTTTGCAATTGATAGTGTCTGGGCAACATCACAAAGGCGATGTGTTTGCCACGGCTCGAATCGCAGGGATTCAAGCGGCGAAAAAAACGTGGGATTTGATCCCGCTTTGCCATCCATTGCTGTTGTCAAAAGTCGAAGTACAACTGGAAGCCATCGAAGCACAAAATATGGTGCGTATCGAGTCGGTATGTAAGCTGGCGGGAAAAACCGGTGTTGAGATGGAAGCGCTGACCGCCGCCTCTGTTGCTGCATTGACGATTTATGATATGTGTAAAGCGGTACAGAAAGACATGGTTATTGGTCAGGTGCGCTTACTAGAGAAAACTGGCGGCAAGTCAGGCCATTTTAAGGTAGAAGCATGATAAAAGTTCTTTTTTTTGCCCAAACCCGTGAGCTGGTGGGCGTCGATGAGCTCGAGCTTAACGATCACTTTGAAAGCGTTGAACAGGTTCGTCATCACTTAGCGCAACAACCAGGAAAATGGGATTTGGCGTTAGAGCCTGGCAAGTTACTCGCAGCGGTGAACCAATCGATTGTGCCTCTTGAACATGCAGTGAAGTCAGGTGACGAAGTGGCCTTTTTCCCTCCTGTCACTGGAGGTTGAAATGCGGCAACGAGTGTTGGTATCTGGTAATGATTTTAATGTCGGCGACGAGTACGACGCTTTAGCTGAGGGCAGCTCTGCGGGCGCAGTGGTGTCCTTTGTCGGCAAAGTGCGCGATATGAATTTAGGCGACAGTGTCACTGGTTTGTCACTAGAGCATTACCCGGGGATGACTGAAAAAGCTTTAAATGAGATTTGCGACCAAGCTGAGCAGCGTTGGCCGTTACTTCAAACGCGGGTCATCCATCGGATTGGTGATTTAGACATTGGCGATCAAATTGTGTTTGTCGGTGTATCTAGTGCACATCGCGGCGCGGCGTTCGAAGCGTGTGAGTTCATTATGGACTATTTAAAAACCAAAGCACCGTTTTGGAAAAAAGAGCGCACCACGGATTCGTCTCGCTGGGTTGAATCGCGTGAGTCTGATGCGCAAGCGGCTGAGCGCTGGCAGTCTTAACAAGTACATACCCAATGTTTCTCAATCCAAAGCTCCCAAATCAAGGGAGCTTTTTAGTTTTCGCTCAATTGATGAATCGATCCCCTTTGCTGGCTTTTGGCGTAAAACAAGGCTTTGTCCGCAATAGCGATCAGTTGCGCGGCATCCATATGTGACGGCACTAAATGACAATGTTGCACCCCAATCGTCACGGTAAGGCACTGGCTAACAGAGGAAGCATGGTGTTGAATCGCAAGCGCGTTCACGGCCTGCTGTAGCGCTTTGGCTCGGTTCAAACATTGCGATTGAGATACCTTGGGCATAAAAACCAAAAACTCGTCACCACCATAGCGAAAGCACAGATCTCCCCCAGATGACCATTGAATGATTGCATGGCTGATGGCTTTGAGAACGTCGTCTCCTTTGAGGTGACCATAATGATCGTTGTACTCCTTAAAACAGTCGACATCGATCATTAAAACGGCGCAGCCAGTGAGTTTGACCTTGGCGAGTTCGATGGCATCGGGCAACAAGGCATCCAGCGCATAACGATTGTAGACTTGAGTGAGGTGGTCGACGTAGGTCAGCTTCTCCAACTCGAGTTGTTGTGCGGTCATGGTTTCTAGGGCTTTTTTGTATTCAGTGATATTTCTGACAGTCCAAAGCACTAACGAGGTATCTGGGAGTGGAATCACTAACGCACTAAAGTGCTGCATTTCTTCCGGGCCGTCTACACCATCGAAACAGTGGAGCGCTTTAGGATCAAGGCTATACTCGAGCTCTGAGGCTTGCTGGCTGTCAATGACATCAACGATCACTTGGCTGAACCAGATCGCCTTGTCGGCAGGGAGGACTTGATATTGATTGAGCCCTACTAATGACGCAGGATCATGATGTCGTGTTTTATCTTGTCCACCCCAAGCCTCAACATAGGTGCCCGACTTATCGATTAGAAAGGTCGGCTCTGGCAGCGCTTCAAACACGCTGTGCATCAAATCGGGGTTTTGAGCGAGATGAGCAGAGAAAGTCGAATTCACCGTGATATGCCTAAGTTATCGTTTCATTGTTATCTATAGTTTAGACAGTGAATACGAAATCGGTATGGTACTCAGGTTGATAAAATGGGCAAACGAGCATTAAAACGAGCGCTGATCATCGCCGTCGTGGTTGGCACCGTACTCAATATCATCAATCAGTATGATGCGCTATTCAGTGGTGAGTCGCCCAATTGGGTTAAGTTGCTGCTGACGTACACGGTTCCTTTTGCGGTGTCACTCTTTAGTGCATGGCTTGCTCAGCGAGATGCGTCTTAACGGGTTAATCCGTTCGGACTTTTGCTGATAGACAACGCCTATCGGAAAAATTGTTGATTTCCATTTAGTAAAATCAAGAAATTAGACAACACTTACAATATACGCAGCTTGGCTTGCAAGTAAGGAGACTCAAATGGAATCACTCAAAGTCAAAGATTACATGACCCTGCAAGCGGTCACCTTTACCCCAGAAATGTCGCTCAGTGCCGCACTCGACAAAGTTATGAACTCCCGTTACTTAGGTGGGCCTGTTGTCAATGAGCGCCGCGAAGTGATTGGTTTCTTATCTGGCCAAGATTTGCTAGAGAAACTGATTAACGTGAGTTACTACTGCCAAGACAGCCATACAGTCGCCGATTGTATGCATCCGGAAGTGCTTTCTGTCACGTCTGAAACGTCGATTATCGAACTGGCCGAAATGATGAAAGTTGGTAAGCCCAAAGTCTACCCTGTTATCGACAGTGGTAAATTAGTTGGGATAATCACTCGTCGAGATGTTCTGCGCGCCATTGGTAAAAATATCAACGATTGCTTCAAACATCCGGTCTAGTCACTCAGGCTATCACAAATAGAAAATAGTGTTTGACCTTGGAGTTGACTCCAAGGTTTACACTCAAGGTGTACGATGAATGGAGATGAATCTATGTGCACCAAACACCAAGCGTGCCGCTCGCAAAAAGTGGCGTTAAACCCTTCACAACTTGGCTCATGCTCAAGCCCCAAAGTCACATCTATTTCTATTGAGGGAGAGGCAGGTTCAACTTGCTGTAATACCAGTGATAAGTTGAGCGGCAACGATCCCAATGATGAGGATAGTGATCCCAGCTCCAGCCAACATCTCAGCTTTAGCTGGCAGATAGAGGGGATGGACTGTCCATCCTGCGCACGTAAAGTTGAGACCGCGGTTACTCGGGTCGACGGCGTGCTCAACGCCAAAGTGCTGTTCGCGACCGAGAAGTTAGTCATCCAAGCGGCTTCAGCAGGGGTGGCTCAACTGGTGGAACAAGCGGTTATCGATAGTGGGTTTCGCTATGCCAAGTCGTCTCACTCAAGCCCATCGAGTGTGCCAGAATCCAATCTCAACAACTCCCTTAAGGGCAGTGGCAACATCATCGCGATTGGCTTGGCCATGTTGGTGGCCGCATCACTTCAGTCTTCATTTGCGCAACTTAGCCACTGGATTTTCGTTTTAACCTGCTTGGCTGGGCTTTATCCAATAGGACGAAAAGCCATTGCATTGGCTAAATCGGGCACGCCTTTCGCTATCGAAACCTTGATGAGTGTTGCTGCGCTCGGTGCACTTTATTTGGGTGAAACCGTTGAAGCCGCCATGGTGTTGCTGCTGTTTTTGATTGGTGAGCGGCTGGAGGCTTTCGCTGCGTCCAGAGCACGTCAGGGGGTGCAAGCGTTAATGCAATTGGTCCCTGAACATGCGACCAAGCTAGTCAATGGTCAGCGCCAGCAAGTTCAGGCGAGTGAGTTGCAACCTGGCGATATGATCGAGGTGTCGCCCGGAGGTCGGCTTCCTGCTGATGGACAGCTAGCCCAACCGATAGCGACATTCGATGAGAGTGCTCTAACTGGCGAGTCGATACCGGTTGAGCGTCATCAAGGCGACTCAGTTATGGCCGGCGCGGTTGCTGTGGATCGAGTCACTCGCGTGAGCATAACTTCAAAACAAGGTGAAAATGCCATCGATCGTATTCTACATCTGATTGAAGAGGCAGAATCGCGCAAAGCGCCACTGGAACGCTTTCTGGATAAATTCAGTCGTTGGTATACCCCTTTAATGATGCTGGTGGCGCTGTTGGTAGTGGTAGTGCCACCAGTGATGTTTGCCCAGCCTTGGGAAACTTGGGTTTATCGCGGCCTCGCATTGCTGTTGATCGCTTGTCCTTGTGCTTTGGTGATCTCGACACCAGCGGCGATCACCTCCGGTTTAGCAGCGGCGGCGAGACGCGGCGCTTTGATAAAAGGCGGCGCTGCGCTAGAGCAACTTGGAAATATTGAAACCATCGCCTTTGATAAAACGGGTACGCTCACTGAGGGAAAACCGCAGGTAACCGACGTGATTGGTCTGAACGGATGGAGCCACGACGAATTACTGGCGTCCGTTGCCGCGATTGAAGTTGGGTCTAGTCATCCGTTAGCCGTGTCGGTGGTTGCGAAAGCGAAACAGTTGGGGCTCAACCTAGCTGAAGCGGAGCACAAGCAAGCGTTGGTTGGCAGTGGAGTACTTGGCTTTATTGATGGTGTGCAATACCAAGTCATCGCACCGAGTAAAGCTCAGAGCCAGATTGAACAACCGATAGAGCGCCAAGTACAAGCGCTGGAAGCGCAAGGGAAAACGGTAGTTCTTGCCCTTCAACAAGAGAAGATCATTGGCCTGATCGCTTGGCAAGATACGCTGCGCAGCGATTCACTTCAGGCGGTGCAGGCACTGAAATCGCTCGGGATCAACGCAATGATGCTGACCGGTGACAATCCTCGCAGCGCGAAGGCAATTGGCACTCTGATTGGCATCGACTACAAAGCGGGCTTATTGCCCGAAGACAAGGTGCAGTATGTACAGAGCCTCAGTCAAGATCGCCATGTGGCGATGGTGGGCGATGGCATCAATGACGCACCAGCAATGAAGGCAGCGCATATCGGTATTGCCATGGGCGGGGGAACGGACGTCGCGCTGGAGACCGCCGATGCGGCTTTGACCCACAACCGCCTTACCGAACTGGCGGGCATGATCGAGTTATCGCGTGCGACATTAGCCATTATTCGTCAAAACATTGTATTGGCATTGGGGTTGAAAGGGGTGTTTCTGGTGACGAGTCTGTTGGGAATCACTGGGCTTTGGCTAGCCGTGTTAGCAGACAGTGGTGCGACCGCCATTGTCACCTTGAACGCATTGCGTTTACTCAAATTTCGCTCAAAGCAGGATTAAACGAACTACACTAGAACGGCCAGAGCCCAAAACAAGGTGCAGGCGGTTTTTTATGCAACGTATGGGTTTAATTTGCGTAAAAGTGTGACGCAAACCGTTTTTATGTGCAATGGTGATATTTGTTGCGATCATTGTTGTGACGATTGTCACTATAAGAGTTTGGTATGTTCGTTACAGTATATTGGTACCCGATGAATTTTAGAGCGTACAAGTCGACCGTCGACGCGACTACGCCACAATAAGGAGTTCCCCTATGTCTCAAGCTGTATTCCATCTTGGTGTTACTGAATCTGATTTGGCTGGTGCTACATTAGCGATCATCCCAGGTGACCCAGCGCGCGTGCAAAAAATTGCAGAAGAAATGGAAAACCCAGTTTTTCTAGCCAGTCACCGTGAATACACGTTATACCGTGCTGAGCTCGATGGTAAGCCTGTTGTGGTTTGCTCAACGGGTATTGGTGGTCCTTCTACCTCGATTGCGGTCGAAGAGCTGGCTCAACTTGGTGTGCGTACTTTCCTTCGTGTCGGTACTACCGGTGCGATTCAACAAAATGTCAATGTCGGTGATATGATCGTGACCACTGGCTCTGTTCGCCTTGATGGCGCGAGCTTGCACTTTGCACCTATGGAGTTCCCAGCAGTCGCTGATTTCGAAATTGCGACCGCAATGAAAGCGGCAGTAGAAGAGTCAGGCGCGACAGTACACATGGGTGTTACTGCTTCGAGCGATACTTTCTACCCAGGCCAAGAGCGTTACGATACGTTCTCAGGTCGCGTCGTTAAGCGCTTCCAAGGCTCAATGCAAGAGTGGCAAGACATGGGTGTTCTCAACTTTGAAATGGAATCAGCAACGCTACTGACTATGTGTGCAAGCTCTGGCTTGAAAGCGGGTTGTGTCGCTGGCGTTATCATTAACCGTACTCAGAAAGAGATTCCTGATCACTCGACCTTGAAAGAGACAGAAGCGCGTTCGATCAAAGTTGTGGTAGAAGCGGCGCGTAAAATGCTGTAATAGCTGCATTGTCGATCTAAGCAACATCGCTTATTCAATCTCTATAAGCCCTGCTGTAACAAGCGGGGCTTTGTTATTTAAGCGAGGTCGATTTAATCTATGCGGTTGTTATCTATCATGATTTCTTGATAACGGCCGCTGGTAAGCAACTCTGCCAGTCCTTGTGCGAACACTTCTATGAGCAGCTGGCTGCGTTCGGTATTGTGTTTTGGCAATAGGATATGCATGTCGTCTTCAAATAGGGGTTTACTATGGAATTTAATTTGGCTGGCTTCGTTGTCACTTAACAGGTTGTTAAGCAAGTATTGGCCGCGGATTTTGCCGGTTGGGTAGGCGTCGATACGTCGCTTGAGGAGTTTGTTAAAACTGGCTTGCTCATCAATCGATAGGGTTTGGTCTATTCCATACTGATTGAGAAAAAATACCGACTGATAATCTTGCGTCCCACCTATGCTGTACTGCTTGAGGTCATCTATTTCTTTCCAACTAAACGCCATATCTTGGTGATAGAAAAATACCACGGTTTGGGTGAATATCGCCTCTGAGTAGAGAAATAACTCACTGCGCTCATCATTCTTAATCCAAGGAAAGGTGCCATCGTATTCTCCTTCACTCGCCAGTTTGAACGCTCGAGACCAAGGGAAATAGTCGAACTCGATTTGATAGCCTTGGCTTTCATACGCCTCTTTTACCACCCGCTGCGCAACCTGGTTTTGTGGCAGATTGGCCGCAGTGGTGTAGGGCGGCCATTCACCGATAGCGAATCTAACTCGCTGCTCTTGTGCTAGAGCGGTGGCAGAAAACAGCAGTATAACCACTAGGGTACGCACGCCTATCATGCAGGCTCCTTTGAATCATCCAACAGGATAAGTTTAGCTGAAAGTCGCTTGTTTGGAGAGGTGGTCTAACGTATAAGAGCCCTAAAGCAAACGGCTCCCGTGGGAGCCGTTGTCGAGATTCTTAGCCAAGCATTCGAACTTGGTCGATTTCTTGCTCATTGAGCAAGACCGTTTGAGCACGCTTAAAAAAGTTAAAGTCAGTCGCGGTGGCACTGGTGTAGGCGCCCATCATGCGCCCGACCACTAAATCACCGTTGCTTAGTTTAGGCAACATAATATTCTCGGCAATAACATCAATACTGTCGCAAGTCGGGCCTGCCAGCACGCTTGGCAAATAGTCGCCCTCGTGCTTTAACGTGGTCAGCGGGTATTTAGCGTCATCAAACATCAAACCACTAAAGCTGCCGTAGATACCGTCATCAAGATAGTACCAAATCTGACCATCACGTTCGGCTTGACCCATCACTGATGCGACACTGGTCATCGCCTGAGCAACAATGAAGCGTCCAGGCTCGGCGATCACTTGTACTGTGTCTGGTAGCAGCGCCAGTGCTTGGTTGATCGGCTGACAAAAGAGCTCGATTGGCATCACTTGACTGTTGTAGCTCACTGGGAAGCCGCCACCAATGTCTAGTGTGCTAAGCGCAGGCAAACCTTGCGCCACAACCTGTTCCATAACAGTGCGACAGGTGTGAATCGCATCGACATACTTTTGAGGGTTCATCGTTTGTGAGCCAACGTGAAACGATAGACCTTTAATGCGGATGTTCCACTGCTGTGCTTGTGCAATCAACTTTAGCGCTTGCTCTGGTGAGCAACCAAATTTTTTCGACAAGTCGGCAAACGCATCGGAGTTACGAAAACTCAAGCGAACCAAAAGCTCTACCTCATCTTTGTAGGCAATGAACTTTTCTAACTCGTTGAGGTTGTCAACCACGAACACGCGACACCCATACGCCAGCGCATCACGAATATCGCGGTCGCGTTTGATTGGGTGGGTATGAATTGTGCGCTCAGCAGGCACACCTTGTTCAGCCACTAGTTCAACTTCACCGCTAGTCGCTAGGTCGAAACTGGCGCCTTCAGCAAGTAAAGTTTGTACTACCGCAGGATGAGGCAGTGGCTTTAATGCAAAGTGTAGGGTGACGTTCGGTAGCGCGCGGCTTAAGGCGCGGTATTGCTGGCGAACCACATCACAATCAAGCAGAAGCAAAGGTGCGCCAAACTGCTCAACCGAAGATTGAATAAGTTGAGCCTCAGAGGTAGACAAGGTACCTGCAGAAAAAGAGCGAAAGTCGAGTACAGAGTGAGCAATAGCCATGGCCATCTCCAACAAGTTAAAGGCACGTTTCAAACAGTGATATCGAAACGTGGAGCGTCAAAAAATGCGCAGAGCGCAGTCAAAGTCACTCTTGGATAGTTGCTCTATCGCCTTGCCACAAAACTGCTGTGATGTACTCGGATTGGCTATCATCAAGAAGCGAGGTGATAGTAAAAGCATCACCCCTTGCACGCAAGCCTTAAGCCATGAAAAGGAAGTGAATAATTTTTATCGTGACGATAGTGATGACTAATGGTTTGCTTGGCTCTATAAATGCTTAGGCCGACACGGATTTGCCGGCCTTTATGTTAGCGCGTTGGCGCTAGTTGAATGCAATCTTGGGCAAAGGTTGGTACAAGCTTTCCGTCATATCTGACAGCATCTGATCGTACACTTGAGAGATGACCAACGAAATGTCGGTCGTGAGCTGATAAAGGTCTTCACTGCCGAGTGTCAGTTCATCGCTGGCATTGAGTTCGGTTAGCGTATGCATTGCTTTGGAACTCAAGGGGGATGCTACCGAAAGCGGGCTGATGATCGAAAGCTGGTTGAGCTTGCGACGCATTTTATCGCAATAGTACTTCACTCTCAGCATGCCTTCTGGGTAGTGCGCGTCTTGAATCGAAATTCGTAATTGAGTTAACACTTCCATACTGTCGAGGACTTGCTGCCAGTTCATGTGGTATTCGTCGCTAATGTCTTCACGACCTGATTCAATCAGCCATGCAATCGCGATTTCATCCATTAGAAACATACAGTGGCGAATGGTTTTACCATGAATCACTTGGTTACGAGCCACTGAACGCTGCTGCCACTCTTTGTGCAACGCCTTGAGTTTGAGCTGCAAAATGCGATACATGGGTTTGTTGTCAAAGTGTGCGTTGGCGATCAACTGATTAGAACAGTCCATCATTTCATCAAATGTCTGTTCGAGCTGGGCTTGATGAATCTCGAAGTGATGACTGCTCAAGGCTTGATGGGTAATCGAGCGGTGTTGACGACTGAGTAGCAGAATTTGTCGCAATGAAATTAAGATATCAAACTTGCGCTCAAGACCGCTATGACGCTGTTTTGAAAAATAAAATAGGCTCAGCAAAATCAGTAAAGAGGCAACCAAAGAAATCAGCACAAACATAACTTTACTCCTTGTTAATGTGTACTACTAACTAGGTAGAGCAGATTTGATGCCATATTTTTTTGTTATATAAAACATATGCTTATGAATTTAGGCTGGCTAGCTATGCTCCAATGTGGTGCGGATAAGCACTGAAAGTGTGAGTTTGGACACAAAAAAGCCCCGTGGTCGTCACGGGGCTTTCTGGCGTTCAGCGAGATTACATTACGCGCATTCCTGGCTGAGCGCCTTCATGTGGTTCAAGAATCCATAGCTCGCTGCCACCAGGGCCAGCGGCTAGAATCATGCCTTCAGACATGCCAAATTTCATCTTACGTGGCTTAAGGTTTGCAACCATGACGGTTAGCTTGCCTTCTAGCTCTTCAGGTTTGTACGCAGACTTGATGCCTGAGAATACCTGACGAGTTTCACCACCGATGTCCAATTGGAACTTAAGCAGTTTGTTGGCTTTTGGCACTTCTTCACAAGAGATGATGCGGGCGATACGCATGTCTACGGCTGCGAACGCGTCGAACTCAATCTCTTCAGCGATTGGATCTTTGTCTAGTTCCGTTTGGCTGGCTTTGTTCTTGGCAGCTTCTGCCGCTTCTTTTGCTGCAACTTCAGCGGCAGCATCTTCTTTTGAAGCTTCAACCATTGCTTCTACCTTCTTCGGGTCGATGCGGTTGAATAGTGCTTTAAACTTAGTGATTTCGTGACCAGTGAGTGGCGCTGCAATACCTTCCCAAGTGAGTTCTTGGTTTAGGAAGGCTTCAGTACGTGCAGCCAATTCTGGCATAACTGGCTTGAGATAAGTCATCAACACGCGGAACAGGTTGATACCCACAGAGCAGATATCTTGCAGCTCTTGGTCTTTACCTTCTTCTTTGGCGACAACCCAAGGCGCTTTTTCATCAACGTATTGGTTGGCTTTGTCTGCTAGCGCAGTGATCTCACGGATTGCACGGCCAAACTCACGTGTTTCGTACAGCTCTGCAATGCGATCCGCAGCGGCAACAAATTCGTTGTACAGCTCAGGCTCTGCGAACTGCGCTGATAGTTTGCCTTCAAAACGCTTAGTGATGAAACCAGCGTTACGAGAAGCTAGGTTAACTATCTTGTTGACCACGTCAGCGTTTACGCGCTGAGTGAAGTCTTCAAGGTTAAGGTCTAGGTCGTCGATGCGGCTGTTTAGTTTGGCTGCGTAGTAGTAACGCAAACACTCTGGATCTAGGTGATCGAGGTAAGTTGCCGCCTTGATGAAGGTGCCTTTCGATTTAGACATCTTGGCACCGTTTACCGTTACGTAGCCGTGTACGAACACATTGTCGGGTTTACGGAAGCCCGAACCATCAAGCATCGCAGGCCAGAATAGCGAGTGGAAGTAAACAATGTCTTTACCGATAAAGTGGTAAAGCTCAGTGGTGCTGTCTTTTTTCCAGTATTCGTCGAAGTCTAGATCGTCACGCTTATCACATAGGTTTTTAAATGAACCCATGTAGCCGATAGGTGCATCTAGCCACACGTAGAAGAACTTGTCTTTTTCACCTGGGATCTCGAAGCCAAAGTATGGCGCGTCGCGCGAGATGTCCCACTGTTGCAGACCAGACTCAAACCACTCTTGCATCTTGTTCGCGGTTTCTGCTTGCAGCGAGCCAG
This sequence comes from Vibrio sinaloensis, assembly GCF_023195835.1. Lineage (NCBI taxonomy): Bacteria > Pseudomonadati > Pseudomonadota > Gammaproteobacteria > Vibrionales > Vibrionaceae > Vibrio > Vibrio sinaloensis. The sequence continues at coordinate 857,912 of NZ_CP096199.1, forward strand.
AGCGAGTCCACTCTTTTAACATGCTTTCAAACTGAGGCAGGTCGAAGAAAAAGTGCTCTGAATCTTTCATTACTGGGGTGGCACCAGAGACGGCTGATTTAGGGTCAATCAGTTCCGTCGGGCTGTAGGTCTCACCACAGTTGTCACAGTTGTCGCCGTATTGGTCTTCTGACTTACACTTAGGACAAGTCCCTTTTACGAAACGATCCGGCAGGAACATCTCTTTTTCAGGGTCAAACAACTGAGAAATGGTGCGGCTGGAGATAAAGCCATTTTTCTTAAGCTCTAGATAGATGTGTGATGCTAGCTCACGGTTCTCTTCTGAGTGGGTGCTGTGGTAGTTGTCGAAGCTAATATCGAACCCAGCAAAGTCTTTTTGGTGCTCTTCACTGACAGCAGCGATCATCTCTTCTGGCGTGATACCCATCTGTTGTGCTTTAAGCATGATTGGCGTGCCGTGAGCATCGTCAGCACAGATGAAGTTTACAGTGTTGCCACGTAGGCGTTGGTAGCGCACCCAGATATCCGCTTGAATGTGCTCAAGCATGTGACCTAGGTGAATCGAACCGTTAGCGTACGGAAGGGCACAAGTTACCAGCATTTTTCTCGAAGAAAGAGGTCTTGGATCGTTTGCCATACTTAATATTCGCTTCTAGATAGGTATAAAAAAATAGAGAGTAATACTACCTTATCCCACCAGTGACTCCAAGGTCGGAACGACGCGATTACCTTAGTTTTTTCAGGGTTCAGTATCCCGTTGCACAGTGATAGGATGAGATGCATAAGGAGGACCTATGCGTCAATTCAGTTCAAAGCAAGATTTTTGTGATTGGTTAAACCAATTTGAGCACCCCCATTTGGCGCCCGAGTGGGCAAGTGTGCCCAATCTAGTGTCAGTGGCCACAGACCAATTCAATATAGAGATTCCATTCGCGGCGAACACCTTAGTTGAGGCGTTGACGCAGTGGATAGAAAGTGCTCAGCAATCCGGTGAGGTGGCACGCTTTTCCTACACGATAACCGTTCAGCCTAAAGCGCTTGAAACTCATGTCTCTGCAAAGATCAAAGGGGTCAAGAACATCATTGCGGTCACCTCGGCCAAAGGTGGCGTTGGTAAGTCCACAACCTCGGTGAATTTAGCCTTGGCCCTTGCCAAATCAGGGGCCAAAGTCGGCTTACTCGATGCGGATATTTATGGGCCTTCAGTCCCGCTGATGTTGGGTCAGAGCGACGCACATCCACAAGTTCGCGACAATAAGTGGATGCAACCTATCGAGGCGCACGGCATCTATACTCACTCCATCGGTTACTTAGTGGCCAAGGATGAAGCGGCCATATGGCGTGGCCCGATGGCAGCCAAAGCGTTGGCGCAGCTACTCAACGAAACGGATTGGCCTGAACTTGATTATCTGGTCATCGATATGCCACCAGGAACTGGCGATATTCAATTGAGCCTAGCGCAACAAGTGCCTGTGACTGGCGCGGTGATTGTCACCACACCACAAGACTTAGCCCTTGCCGATGCTCGTAAAGGCGCGGCGATGTTTAACAAGGTGGATGTTGCAGTGGTTGGCTTAGTTGAAAACATGAGCTATCACATTTGCAGTCAGTGCGGACATAAAGAGCATATCTTTGGCGCGGGCGGTGGAGAAAAGCTTGCCGCTGATTATGGTCTTGACCTTCTCGCGCAAGTGCCGCTGCACATTGATATGCGCCAAGATATTGATAATGGAACCCCGACCGTTGCGGCCAGACCAGAGTCAGAACATGCACAGATCTATCTGTCGTTGGCTCAAGCGGTGAGTTCGAGGCTCTACTGGCATGGCAAAGCAAAACCGGATTCAATCCTGTTTACTATGGTTGAATAGCGCTCTGTTGCGTACTTTTTTGCCTGGAGAAAGAGCGTGTCGAGCACGCTCTTTTTTCTCTTATACGGTGTAATCGATTGCGCTGCGCTGTTTTATTCTATTTCGCCAAATCCGTTCATTCGTGACTAGTAACAGCGACATGAACTCCCTATAATCAGGCGGTTTATCTAAAATTGTCCTAATGCTCAGAGCTCAACCCCTTGAGCACTGCTAGTATTAGCATATGACACCAATCTCAATCATCGGGTGCAAGAATAATGTCTGATAATAATCAATGCGTCATCGTCGGTATTGCTGGCGCGTCTGCTTCTGGAAAAAGCTTAATCGCGAGTACTATTTATAATGAACTGCGTGCCAAAGTAGGCGATCATCAAATTGGTGTGATTACGGAAGATTGCTACTACAACGATCAAAGTCATTTGAGCATGGAAGAGCGTGTAAAAACCAACTACGACCACCCGAGCGCACTCGACCATGACTTGCTATGTCAACATCTTGAGCAACTGGTTCAAGGTGAGTCGGTTGAAGTGCCAGAGTACAGCTACACAGAGCATACACGTACTGAAAACACCACCACTATGACGCCGAAAAAAGTGATCATTTTGGAAGGGATCTTGTTGCTCACCGACCCTCGTCTACGCGACATCATGCATGCCACCGTATTTATGGATACGCCGCTAGATATCTGTTTGCTACGCCGAGTGAAACGCGATGTCGAAGAGCGAGGCCGTACAATGGAGTCGGTACTAAAACAGTACCAAAAGACAGTTCGCCCTATGTTCATGCAGTTTATTGAACCGTCTAAACAGTACGCCGATATCATTGTGCCGCGTGGTGGTAAAAACCGCATTGCGATCGATGTACTGAAAGCTCACATTGCAAAACTTCTGAAAGCTTAGCGATGATTGATAGCATAAAGCTTTATTTTTTATGAGATAAGTGGCACTTTTAGTGCCACTTTTTTTATGTTCTCCATAAAAACTTCCCAGATAATTTATACTTGGAGCGGAACTCGAGATAACGAGCACCCCTCACCAAGCAAGGATAATGCTGATGAAAAAACTGTTCCTGATAATAGCCATCCCTGTGGTCGCTATCCTTGGTGCGCTGATCGCACTGGTTACTTTAGTCAACCCCAACCAATTTAAGCCTCTTATTGTCGAGCAAGCCAAAACGCATACTGGTTTAGAGCTGGTGATTGACGGCGACATTAGTTGGCAGTTCTTTCCGTCGATTGGTTTTGAACTGGGGCAAACGGCGCTGCGCAACCCGCAAGGCTTCGATGCCGTCAACTTGTTTAAGGTCGAGAGTGTGGGGATTGATGTCTCTGTGATGCCGCTGTTTAGCCAGCAACTCGAGATTGGCAACGTAACTCTAGATGGCGCGTCTTTTACACTTGAAACTCTTCAAGATGGTCGCAAAAACATTGATGCCTTAACTCAAGCCCAAACTCAGCAGGGTCAGTCTAGTGACGCGTCAGCCGACGCCAGTGCTGCTGCACCGTCACAACAGGCCGAGCCTAGCGCGGCAGCGGAGAGCCGCTCTGCTTGGACAATTAACTTAGCGGGCGTGACCATATCCAACGCCTCAGTCGACATTATCGATAAGCAAGCTGGCTCATCGACCAAGCTTTATGATGTCTCCTTAACTCTCTCTGAGTTTGCCCTTGAACGTTGGACTCAAGCCAACTTCGCGGCAAAAGGTGAAACCAACCAACAGGTATTCAGCGCCAAGGGTGAGGCCGAGTTTAAACTGGCGAAAGGATTGACCGAGTCTAGCCTGCGTAACATTAACCTTGATGCCAGCTTCAACCAGCCTGGGACCCATATTGAACGTGCGCAATTGGCGTTAGAGACCTTTGAGTTTGATAAAGCCAATGCGATGACCTACTCAGTGGTAGGAAACGCTGCCGCGCTGGATATCGATATGAAAGGCTCGGCTTCACTAGTGGTGGATAAGGCGATTAGCAAGGTATTGATGAATCAGTTGGTGTTAGACGCACAGTTTATTGGCGATGCACTTCCTCAGTCGCCGATGAAAGTCGATATGGCATCAGATCTGTCGTTTGATTTGACCAAGAGCCACTTAAGCTTTGTGTTGGAAAAGCTGACAGCCAACGCTTTGCAGTTTGATGGTAAAGCCGATGTCACACTCGCTGAGATTCCAAAGGTGCGCTTCGCACTGCATAGCCCGAATATTGACCTAGATGAGTTCTTGGGGCTTGGTCAAGCAAGTACCAGCGATACTCCGCCGCCGAGCAGCGCCGGTGAAACTGAGCAGCAGCCGTCGCAAACGTCACCTAAGCCTCCGGTTCAAGAAGTTGAGCCTGATCTCTCTGCATTGAAGACACTTGATGTGAAAGGTGACGTGACGTTCGACAAGTTTAAGGCGAACAATGCCAAAATGCAGAACGTAAAAGCCAGCTTCTCGGTTAACCGCGGCATTGCAGAACTGAACTCGTTTACCTCCGACTTGTATCAAGGCTCGATAGACGCGAGCGCTCGCTTAGACGCGCGTAAAACACCTGCCACGTATACAGCAACCAAGCGAATCAAAGGGGTGAAAGTACAACCTCTGTTAGTCGATGTGGCGAATAACGACAAGTTAGAAGGCACGGGTAATATCGATGTCGATATCCAAGGGAGCAGCCTGACGCCAACCGGAATCCAAAAGAACCTTGTGGGTACTATGGTCGTCAACTTTGCCGACGGTGCGGTGAATGGCATTAACGTAGCGCAACTGATTCGAGAAAACTACGCCAAAATTAAGGGTGAGAAAGTAGAAGCCTCAAACGAAGTGCAGAAGACCGATTTCAGTGCGCTGAAGGCGACGTTGAAACTGAATAAGGGCAATGTCTCGACTGACGATCTCACGATGCAATCACCCCTGCTACGCATTCGTGGTAAGGGTGGGGCCAATTACCTCGATCAAACCGTCGACTTTACTGTTAGCACGTCGGTGGTGGGCTCGCTTGAAGGGCAAGGTGGCAAAGACATTGATGAGCTCAAAGATGTGACCATACCCATCAATATTTCCGGCACTTGGTCTGAGCCTAAGTTCAAGCTGATATTTGATGATGTACTCAAACAGAAAGCGGCAAAAGAAATTGACCGAGGCTTGAAAAAGCTCGATGAAAAGTTGGGCGATAAGATTAAAGATGAGAAAACCAAAGAAGCCGTTAATAGCTTAATTAAAGGCTTGTTTAACTGATTGACAACACAGGAAAACTCGTAGTTTGCCAATAAATAAAAACGCGCTGTTTCGAAGCGCGTTTTTTCTATTCGGCGAGAGCGGAGATTACCAATCAACCCCTTTAAGCGCTTTTACCCCGGACTCAAAAGCGTGTTTGACATTTTTGACTTCGGAGACGGTGTCGGCCATTTCGATAAGCGTGCGGTGTGCGCCGCGACCAGTGATGATAACCGACTGCATTTTGGGGCGATTGTTTAACGCATCTACCACTTCTTCTAGTTCAATGTAGCCATAGCTGACCATGTAGGTAAGCTCATCAAACAGCACCACATCGATGTTCTCATCTTGAAGCATTCGTTTACACTGTTGCCATACGACTTGGGCTGCCTCAGTGTCGGCTTTTTTGTCTTGGGTATCCCAAGTAAAACCAGTGGCCATCACTTGGAACTCAACCCCAAGTTTTTCCAAAAGGTTGCGCTCACCATTGTCCCAGGTCCCTTTAATGAACTGTGCGACGGCGCAGTTGAGCCCATGACCAACTGCACGTGCAATGGTACCAAACCCAGAGGTTGATTTGCCCTTACCATTGCCGGTGATGACTAACAACAGCCCTTTTTCTTCTTGGGCCGCTGCGACGCGCGCATCCACTTGTTCTTTTACTTTTTGCTGCCGAGCTTTGTGACGCGCTTCTTTATTGGTTTCAGACGTCATGGGAATTCCTTTTTTATCTCATCAAACTGTGGCTATGATAGCCTAATCATTGTCAGGTAAATACCTATCTTCTATAGGGAAACTCGGGCTAGGGAGAAGTATGAAAACAAAAGTGTTAGTGGTGTGCATGGGCAATATTTGTCGTTCACCGACCGGCGAGGCGGTCCTCAGAGCCAAGGCGAAGCAGAGAGGCATAGACATCGAGGTTGATTCTGCTGGAACGATTGGTTACCACCAAGGCAATCCGCCCGATCCTCGTGCCAAGGAGGCGGGCGAAAATCGAGGTTACTCGTTTAAAGGAATTCGCGCGCGAAAAGTGATGGTCGACGACTTTGACCATTTTGATTTCATTCTAGCGGCAGACCGAGACAACTTAGCGGATCTGCTGGCGCAGTGTCCAAGTCATTTGCAGCATAAAGTAAAACTGTTCTTGAGCTATGCCGACGCAGATTACGACGAGATTCCCGATCCTTACTATGGTGGTGAGCAAGGATTTGAGTTGGTGCTCGATTTAGTCGAGCAAGCGTCAGATAACTTGCTCGATTCACTTTAGTTGTGCACTCGATTGGTGGCCTATTAGGCCGCCATCACCCGACCACTAAAGTAGTCGTTTGAAACTATGTATTCGGCATTGCGGATCAATTCGTCTTGTATCTCTGCCCAGTGAGAATCGTCATGCTCAACCGCAGGGACCACACCGCCAACTCGGATATTAAATGGGGTCAGTTGTTTAGCCCAGCTTTGGGTAAAGCCCGCAACCATAGAAGTGGCGTTATCAAACCCTGATAGATCCTGATAGTCAGCGTGAGCAATCACATTGACAATAACGCCATTCTTCTTCTCTTGACGCATTCTTTCTGCGGTCGCTTGACCAAAACTAAACAGGGTGGTCGCCATCAGTGATAATCGCTGGGTGAACAGATCGCTCGCACTCTGATCGAAAATATGCGGCATGGCCTCAGCGGTTAACGCATTGATCAAAACGTCGGGGGAACGCTGCACTTGTTGATCAATGAACGTAAACAAATCTTGGATTGAATCCAGAGAGTGGTCATCAATAGCAAACTGAAACACCTGATCAGAAATCTCGCGGCACTGTTGATAAGCTTGGGTTAGCTGCTGAGTTCTTTTGTCACACAATATCACAGTCGCACCGAGTGAGGCGAAGTGATAGGCAAGCGTGCTTCCAATTTGCGAACTTGCGGAAGTAACTAATATTACAGCGTTTTTTATGTCCATTGGCTTATCCCCCATAAGCAATGTTTGCGCACGATTGCGCTTACATAGCATGGTAGATTAACTGTGGCTTAGTTGTGAATAAGGTCAAATAACCTTGTCTGCTACTCAGTTAATGTGCGAATTTATGGCATCATTCACACTCTCGATCGAATATGTTTTCTTTGTTCAACAAATGAGACGAATGAATTGTGATCGCAACGATCCTTTGCAGTTTTTTGCTGCGTTGCAGTGATCGTTTTGCGTTGTTTTTAGCTTAATCAAGCCTGCGCCTGAAGCTGAAAAGTTCGTTGTGCTTTGACTAGTTGGTTATACAGGTCAATCGGCATCATTTGTTTCGGCTCCTGCTCTTCAAGCCGCCTACGTTGATGACCAGATAAGTTATGATACACCTCTTCAGGGAGGTCGTAGGTCTCTTCGGGTAAGTAAGCCAATGCGTCGGGAGTGAGGTAATGGCTTAGCTTCGCGCTCGGTAAGCCGGCACTGTGAAACAGATCAGCTTGTTGCGCAGAGTATTGATAGGAACTTTGATCCGAGCGAAGTTGTTGGGGGGCTTGTAATTCAAACCGTTTTCGCAGCGCTTGCTCACTGGTATCGACTTCATCGATCTTTTCTAGCGGCGTGTTGTCGCGCACATCACCGGAGAACATCGATAAAATTAGCGCAAAATCAGCACGGCGACCTTCATGAACGGCATGGTTGATACCAACACCGAACTGAAGTTCGTTAATAATTGCTGCTTTGTCTAAAGTATGAATTTGCATGATGCCTCTCTTGTGATGCCTTTATAACGACTCAGCAAGAAAAAACTTTAGAAAATTCAGCATGACAAGCAGTAAAAAAGCCAGCGAATGCTGGCTTTTTAATCGACTAAATACTAAATCCTAGGGAAGAATTATTTTGCTAGATTTTCTGCAACGAAGTCCCAGTTAACTAGCGCCCAGAAACCGTTCATGTAGTCTGGACGAACGTTACGGTAATCGATGTAGTAAGCGTGTTCCCATAGGTCAACAGTAAGAAGTGGTGTAGTGCCTTCTTCTGTTAGAGGCGTTGCAGCGTTAGAAGTGTTTACAATCTCTAGTGAGCCGTCTGCTTTCTTAACTAGCCAAGTCCAAGATGAACCGAAGTTGTTGATTGCTGCATCGGTGAATTTTGCTTTGAACTCTTCAAAAGAACCGAAAGCGGCGTTAATCGCGTCTGCAACTGCACCTGTTGGTTCACCACCTGCGTTTGGCGCTAGACAGTGCCAGTAGAAAGTGTGGTTCCAGATTTGAGCTGCGTTGTTGAACACACCGCCAGTTGAAGTTTTGATGATCTCTTCTAGAGACTTACCTTCAAACTCAGTACCAGGAATAAGACCGTTTAGCTTAACAACGTAAGTGTTGTGGTGCTTACCGTGGTGGAAATCTAGAGTTTCTGCTGAGATATGTGGTTCTAGTGCGTCTTTCGCGTAAGGAAGAGCTGGTAGTTCAAATGCCATTGCTCGATTCTCCATTTGTATGAAAGAGGATTCTCTTTCGATTGCTTCCAGTGTATTTATTCTTCATAGGCAAATCGTTTTGCTATGAATGATTTGCTGACTTGCGCTATAGTTTAGCAAGTTTTTACTTTATTAAAAGCGTCGGTGGTAAATTTCTATATGAAATTTCTTTATTAGTCAGTGGTGATTGATCTCAAAACTGTCTAAGCCGCCATAACCATACAGATATTAGGCTTTTTATTCTGTGCTAATGGTTTAGAATGTCCACAAATTTGCAAAAACTCCATTAAGAGGAAGCAATGGAAACGATCGACAAAATTAAACAACAAATCGCAGAGAACACGATCCTTCTTTACATGAAAGGCTCACCAAAACTTCCAAGCTGCGGTTTCTCTTCTCAAGCAGCGCAGGCGTTGATGGCTTGTGGTGAAAAGTTCGCTTACGTTGATATTCTGCAAAACCCAGATATCCGTGCTGAGCTACCTGCTTACGCACAGTGGCCAACCTTCCCACAGCTTTGGGTTGAAGGTGAATTGATTGGTGGTTGTGACATCATCATCGAGATGTTCCAAAAAGGTGAACTTCAGCCTTTGATCAAAGAAGCGGCCGAGCGTTCAGCTTCTGAAGAGTAACAATACTGTTTATATTTACAGTTTTTCTTGATTTGTAAGGGCCACATTCGATAATGTGGCCCTTATTGTATCTGACTGTTTTTACTTTATGTCTCGTCTCTTTATCGCCGAAAAACCCAGCCTAGGCCGAGCGATTGCCGCTGCACTGCCTGGACCTAAGAAAAATGAACAAGGCTTTATCCGTTGTGGCAATGGTGATGTGGTGACCTGGTGCATAGGCCACCTGCTCGAGCAAGTCGAGCCTGATGCTTACGATGAGCGCTATAAAAAGTGGCATTTAGCGGATTTGCCGATTGTGCCTGAGCAGTGGCAACTTAGGCCAAGGAAGTCAGCGAGTAAACAGCTGAGTGTGGTGCGCAAGTTACTTAAAGAGAGTCAGCATATCATCCATGCAGGCGATCCAGACCGCGAAGGACAGTTGCTGGTTGATGAAGTGCTCGATTACTGCAAAGTCAGCAAAGCTAAAAAAGAGGCGGCGCAACGACTTTTGATCAGTGACCTTAACTTACCTGCGGTAAAACGTGCCTTAGGTCAAATGCGCAGCAATCGCGATTTCATCCCTCTTTCTGTCTCTGCGTTGGCGCGCTCGCGTGCCGATTGGCTCTATGGGATGAACATGTCGCGCGCGTATACCTTGCTTGGTCAGCAGGCGGGCTATCAAGGTGTTTTATCGGTCGGGCGAGTGCAAACACCGGTACTGGGTTTAGTTGTGCGCCGTGATGAAGAGATCGAAAATTTTGTTGCGCGCGACTATTTTACTCTTGATGCTCTAATTCCATATCAAGGCGAGTTTGGGCAGTTTGATATCCGAGCGCGCTGGAAGCCTAGCGAAGCTTGTCAGCCTTGGCAGGATGAAGAGGGGCGGGTACTGAATCGAAAGTTGGTTGAGAATGTCGCAAATCGAATCACTAATCAGCCCGCTAAGGTAACCGAATCAGAGCAAAAGCAAACCAAGCAATCTGCGCCCCTGCCTTACTCGCTGTCAGCGTTACAAATTGATGCCGCCAAGCGTTTTGGGATGAGCGCTCAACAGGTTCTCGATACCTGCCAATCTTTGTACGAAAAACACAAACTGATCACTTACCCACGTTCAGATTGCCGCTATTTACCGATGGAGCACTACGCACAAGCACAAAGTGTGTGTGACGCTGTCGGGAATAATGCCAAGGAATTGCTGCCGGCGGTACAAGGAGCTTCACTGTCGCTAAAATCGAAAGGGTGGAATGACAAAAAGGTCGATGCACACCATGCCATTATCCCTACGCCGAAAAAGGCCGCAGTGAACGCGCTGTCTGGCAATGAGATGAAGATCTATCAGCAGATCGCGCGTCAGTATTTGATGCAATTCTACCCAGCGGCGGTCTATGCAGAGGCAAAACTGGTGTTCGATATCGCTGGTGGTACCTTTATCGCTAAGGGGCGACAGCTTGTTTCGGCGGGTTGGAAAGTGTTGATGGGTAAAGCGGATGATGAGGATGCAGCGGTAGATGCCGTCCCACCGTTATCAGAAGGGCAAGTACTAACCTGCCGTGAAGGTGAGATTAAAGACCGAAAAACGGAGCCACCTAAGCACTTTACTGAAGCCACTCTACTGCAAGCGATGACAGGGATTGCCCGTTTTGTCGAAGACAAACAGCTCAAAAAAATTCTCAAAGAGACCGATGGACTGGGCACTGAAGCGACTCGAGCCGGTATTTTGGATACCTTGTTTAAACGTCAGTTGTTGGTGCGGCAAGGCAAATCGATACTCAGCTCTGCCGCAGGGCGAGGGCTTATTCATGCGTTACCTTCTGAGTCAACTTATCCGGACATGACGGCCAACTGGGAGCATCAGTTGCAGGGCATGGCGGAACGCAACCAAGCTTATCAGCCGTTCATGCAGGCACTAGTGCAAAGGATTGATGGCTTGATGAACCAAGTTCGACATGGGGCGGTGCCTGAATCATTACGCCATTTACCTAAAGTTGAGCGTCCGGCTTTCAAGCGCAAGAAAGGAGGCTATCGTAAAAAAGCGTCGAATAAGTCAACGGCTAAGCGCGGTTAACCGACTTTACGCCCACAACGTTTAAACAACTGCTGCCAATACTCTACGTGGCGACGAGTGGCTTGGCGAAACTCACGGTGATGTCGCGCTAACGGATAGACATAGTGGTGAATGTTTGGCTTTGGCTCAAATAGAGGCAAGTTCCCCGATAACGTTTGGTAATAGCCATCAAGTTGCGCCATGTAAGGTTGCACCTTGGCAACATACTGCTGCTCAAACACATTGTTCAAATAGTTAAACTTAGTTTTATCGCGATTCTTTTCACATAGGATTTGTGGGTCGTGCGCGTACAGTTGGCGTGTGACTTGATCTAAATGCCAAGTGGCATGTACCAAAGAGTAGTTGAGTCGACCGAGGATGGGCTGTTTGTCCAATATTTCTTGAGCTTGAATAACCGTCTGATCGCTACCGGTGAAGGCTGAGTTCAGTTGTTTAAGCGCTTGATTCACTTCAGTAACACTTTGGCCAAGATCGCCTGTTAGCCATTGTGAACCCTTGAGCTGATTTTGCATGGCTGCGCTGGTGTAGGTGAGGTTCCACTGATGCAGTGTTAGTTGGCTGCGTTTTTGTTGGGCGATGTCGGCCAAGGTAAGCTTAAGCGTTTGTTCAATATCATCATGCGCCAGGCAACGGGATAGTCCAGTGAGTATCTGGCGCTGGTAGTCGTAGTTGTGAAACTCATCAGCGACCTTGCCCAATACCGAGTTTCTCTCCGCAATAAGATTGAACAGTCCACACTGTCGCAGTTGATAACTGTCTAATAGGCCGATGGATAAGCTTGGTATTTCGATGTAGAGCTCACGCTTGCGGGGAAGGGCGAAGTCATCTTTCGCCTCCGCGTCAACGATAGGCGCATCTTGCACTCGAGCGACTCTGGTTAGGTAGTCGTCAAACATCGAGCCTGGATTGTTCGGTTGACAGCCTATCAGTCCCCAGACTGAGACAATAATCAGAAAAATGGGCCGTCTCACAAGCATTTATCCCTCACTGCATTGGTTTATAGTTCGCTTGATTAGTACGTAACAAAGGCTCCAATCGCTCACCAGGGTTAGTGACTGAAATTAAAACGCCAAGCATGGTGATGCTAGTAGAGAGGTTAACCTTATCCCGCTGGAATCATGATTTCTACCATCACTGTGATACTATTTGTGCTCTGAGTTCTCGATTACGTGCATTATGATTCCACTCGTCTACGATCCCATATACTCACAATTGCCTCTGCCTGAGGGACATCGTTATCCGATCAATAAGTATCGTTTGTTGTTTCAAGCCATTGAGCAGCGACGAGCTGACGATGCGGCTTGGCGAGAGCTGTTTAAGACTCTCTCTCCGCAGTCACTTTCGGTACAAGAGGTGGCGCAAACCCATTGTCGCCACTATGTCGAGGCGCTGGTCAGCGGGCAGTTGCCAGCAGCCAAGATGCGCAGAATTGGTTTTCCGTGGAGCCCGCAACTGATAGAACGCACGCTAAAGTCAGCAGGTGGCACTTGTCAGACGGTTGCCCAAGCGTTGGAGAGTGACGTGGCTATCCACCTAAGTGGTGGTTATCACCACGCTCATTATGATTTTGGTAGTGGCTTCTGTCTGTTTAACGATTTGGTCCTCGCGGCAAAACGAGCATTGCAGCATCCCGAGGTCGACAAGGTGCTTATTGTCGATAGCGATGTGCATCATGGAGATGGGACAGCTACACTATGTAATGATGTGGACCAGATTGTAACCTTATCATTTCATTGCGATAAGAACTTTCCAGCGCGCAAGCCAGACTCTGATCTGGATGTCGCTTTGCCGCGTGAAACCGGCGATGAGGAGTTCTTGTCGGCGTTTACAGACGTTGTCACTATGGCGGTAAATGTGCATCAGCCAGATATTATTCTTTATGATGCGGGCGTCGACATTCATCAACAAGACGAGTTGGGTTACTTCAATGTGACGAGCGAGGCGATATTCCAACGAGATCGATTTATGTTCTCGTTGGCGAAACAGAAGCAGTTACCCATCGCTTGTGTGGTTGGTGGCGGTTATCGCAACGAACATCACCAATTGGTTCCCATTCACATGCAGTTGCTTGAGGCGGCTTTTGACGTACATGGTTATACCCAAAGGGATAAATAGCTGATTAGATGTTTACGCTGTTTGGTATCAATTGAGGAATAAATTATGCAACACCGTATTCGCGCTGCCGGGGTGCTAATTCGAGACGGAGCCATGTTGTTACTACGAGTCAAAGACTTCAGCGGAGAGTACTGGATCCCGCCCGGTGGCGGCCTAGAAGCAGAAGATAAAAGCACTAAGCAATGCTTGATTCGGGAGTTTAGAGAAGAAGCGGGTCTGATTGTTGAGGTGGGAGAGCTGATCTGTGTGCGCGAGTTCTATGAAACCCATTTAGATCGTTATAACGCCGAGTTTTTCTATCTTATCGATGACTATCAAGGCGTTCCTCATCTCAGTAACCTAGTTGGCCTCAATGATGAAAACTATATTCAAGCGCTTGACTGGGTGCCCATTCCGCTGCTCGAAGATATGCGCATTTACCCCAAAGAGCTCAAAGGGAAACTGCTGGATTTGATTGAAGCTGGCCAGTTTTCCAATCACCTTGGCAGTTATGTCCAAGGTATTCGAGAAGACATTAACCAGCTATAGCCTTAATTATTGAGTGTGCCCACTGCTCACAGGTGTTGGATTGGTTGATTGGTAGCTTGTGATGGTATTGCGGCCGGAATTTTTGGCTTGAAGCAACGCTAAGTCCGCGAAGTCTATTGCCGCATCAATCGTTCCGCCAAGTTCCGGTAAGCTGCTGTAAGCGCCTAAACTGGCGGTGACAGTGATGTCAGAAGTATTGACAGAATGGCAACAGTGTTCGAGTGCAGTCTTTATATTTTCAGCAATCAGCAGTGATTCCTCGCTATCAGTGCAAGGAAGAATGACTAAAAACTCATCGCCTCCCCAGCGAAACAGATAGTCGGTCCGACGGGTGTTTTGTCTGAGAGTTTGTGCGACTTGATTGAGCAGTTCATCGCCCACTCGGTGGCCGTAAACATCATTGATGCGTTTAAAGTTATCGAGGTCCACCATTAAGAACGAAATAGGTTGTTGATGTCTGGCATGTTGCAACCAAATCTTTTCCGAAATCTTTTCATAGAAATGTCGATTGTTGAGTTGCGTGACTTGGTCTGTCAGGCTGAGTTTTTCAAGGCGAGCCACTAGTTCACGGTTTCTTTCATCGTTGCTCAGGTACTTTTGGTAAACATCATGTGAATGTTTGGCGTGTGACCGAAGCATTAACCAAGTCGTTGCCAATCCGATTGCTGCCAAATAACCATAGACTTGGTTTTGTAGCGCAAAAAAGACCATCAGACTGAGCAGGTAGGCAGTGGTTGAAATATAAAAAGCTGACAGCATAAAGCTAGCATAGAATGCGGAACCGGCAGCAAGACCTATGATGGCGATAACGACGACCATGGATTCAACGGGGTAAAGCGCCAAGTCAAGAAACAGAAGGTAGATGGGCCAAATGATCCCATTGACTAATGAAGTCAGCTTCGACATGAGCGCCATGCGAGGTGGATTGCGTTCTGCTTTAGTGGCGCGCAACCAACGCCAAACAAACAGTCCTCGAATGGTGATATTACTCCACAGACACCCTAACCAAGTTAACAGTAACCATGAATCTTGATATGGCCAGATAAGAATAACGGCGATAAGCCCGAACAGAGAGTGAGAGTACAAAGTACCACTGGCGTTCGAGTAGAGTTCGAATTCAAGACGCTTTTGTTTATACAAACGGATGCTCTGTCTAGTTATTTATATTGATATCAATTATGAGATATGGATTCAAATATTGGTAGCAGACACGCCTAACAAAGATGCGTTTTTGTTTGCGCTGTCAACTTTTGTGGTGAAAGTGAGGGTGAGAACTGAACAGAATAATCTTAGGCGAATAAAACGAAAAAACCGCTGTAAAAACAGCGGTTTAATCTTTGAATGTGGCGGAGAGATAGGGATTTGAACCCTAGATACGCTATTAACGTATGCCGGTTTTCAAGACCGGTGCTTTCAACCACTCAGCCATCTCTCCGTATGGTCTGAATAATATAAGGCTTACTTAGGCTTGTAAACCCCTACGATTACTGTTTGCTTTATTTATGAGCATTTAAGCCAAAAAACGCTAACAAAGACCAGTTATCAAAGCTTTGCTCGATGTACATAGCAAAAAAGAGAGCCGAAGCTCTCTCTTTCTAGGTGTAATGGTCGGAC
The DNA here is from genome assembly GCF_023195835.1 of Vibrio sinaloensis. Classification (NCBI taxonomy): domain Bacteria; kingdom Pseudomonadati; phylum Pseudomonadota; class Gammaproteobacteria; order Vibrionales; family Vibrionaceae; genus Vibrio; species Vibrio sinaloensis. The sequence goes on from NZ_CP096199.1 coordinate 873,332, forward strand.
TGACTGGATTTGAACCAGCGACCCCCGACACCCCATGACGGTGCGCTACCAAGCTGCGCTACAGTCCGATATGCGTAATTTAAACATAAATACGCTTGGGGTCAATCCCCTAACATTATGATTTAGTTACTTTTAGCGTAAAAACGCTGCAGTTCAGTAAGACCTTGCATTAACACAGGTAAAGTCGGGTTTTCATCCTTGAGGCGTTGATAGTTGGCATCGTACAACTTGTAGTTACCAAACTTATCAATCACGGTGGTGTTTTTGGTAGTGATTAGCGCCAGTTCGCGCGAGTCGCCCGCTAGTATCCAGCGGCGGTCTCGCTCATCAAACAGATTGCGTCCGCTGCTGAAGTCTGAAGGATTGGATGACACTCCGAGCAAGTCCTGCAGCAGGGTAACCGATAGATCGAGGTGACTGGTTCGATGTTGGTAGACGCCTGCCACTTTTCCTGGCCATTGAATAACCATAGGCACTTTGAGCTGGTAAGAGCTGTAGTTGGAATTAGAGCCCCAGCTGTTGCTGCCCGTTTCGTTAAACTCAGTGGCGTGATTCGAAGTGATAATCACCACGGTATTATCTTCCAAGCCCAGCTGTTGGACTTGTTGCAACACTAACCCGACTTCTTCGTCAGCCGTTGCGACAGACTTAAGGTAGCCCGCTTTGAGTTTTTGCTCGGCAGATTGATGCTCATTGCTGCTGGTGTAAGCGCTAAAGTTGTCGACGGTGGTTAACTCAATGTAGCTAAACCATGGCTTGTCACCTTGTTGTGCAGCCCACTGTGACCAAGCTTCAATGGCCTGTGAATCGGTCGACGCGGTATCATTGAAGGCAATACCGGTAAAGTTCATGCCGCGAAATACCGTCTCGCCATACAAAGGCTCATCAAAGTTGTCACCACTAAAGAGACCAAACTGATAGTTTTTATCGATCAGCGTGTCGACAAGAATCGGTTTGGAACCTTGGGTTTTAATACTCGATGCGTAACTGCTCGGTAGACCGTAAAATAGCCCGAAAATGCCGAAAGAGTCGTTACTAGAGCTGTAATGATTGGTGAAGTTTTGATTGTCTGTCGCAAATTGGTACGTCGCGGGCATGAACTCTTGAGTCATTACGTCGCTACGTAAATTGTTCACGCTAACCACTACAATGTTGAGCGGGTTGGCACGGCGATTAAACTCGATTTTCTCAAGTGGATAACGAACCAGTTCAACATTGTCTTTGCTTTCTTGTAGACGTTGCAGGTACTCCTCACGGTCAAGCAGACCATGACGTTCCATAAACGATTTGGCGGTCATTGGATAAGAAAGCGGGAAGTTAGCTCGCTGTGCAGTAATCGGGTTGTAGAAATAAGCGTCTGCCCATACGTAAATCAAATGGCTGGCAATAAAGCTAACAAAGAACAGTGCCGCAATCGGACGACCTACATGCTTGTGCGACAGTTTACGCAGTTTTCGCCACACCCATTCAGATAGAGCCAGTTGAATCAGGAAGATCAGAGGTAGCACAATGAACAGATGCTGAAGATCGGCGCTAATAGTCGAGCTTTCATCACTAAAAAGCACTTCCCAAACAACAGGGGTGAGGTGCAAATTCACGGTTTGATAAGCTTGAGTGTCGATCAATAACACGGTCAGACCGACCGTTGCGAAGCAGACCGCCACCAGTCGAAATAACTTGCGTGACGGTATGATAAAGGTCAGAGGAAATAGAACCAGTAGATAGAGAGCGAAAACCAGAAAGCCAAAGTGCCCCACCCAGGAAACGGCTAAATAGAATTGACCAAGTAGCGTCTCAGGCCATGGTGACTGAGTAATATAACGGGTTCCGATTAGCATTGCCGCGATGATGTTGAAGAAGGCAAACCAATGGCCCCATCCTACTAAACGCGACACGCGTTCGCCGTATGTGTTTCCGTTATCGACCATGTATGTGTTCTATTATCCGTTATTATTCTTAGTGTTTTTTATCTTCAACTGAAGATACAAGTGCCTGTGCGAATTTTTCAGCAATTGCTTTACGTTGTGAAGCAGCAACGTCTTGATTTAAGACATTGGTAGCGATATTGCCTGCGATCATTAACGCAAGATCTGGACCAACTGAATGTTTTTCAAGTACTGCGGCTACTTCAGCTAGGATCTGTTCTACTTTTGCGTCGCTGTATTTAGATGTAATCGGCATAAAGACTCTAATGATGATAGTAAAGCGGCTTATGATAACCTACAATGCCTCGCAACTGAAACCTACGCAGCGATAAATTTCATCATGAGCCTCCATCTATCTAACGTTATCCTTCATCAATTACAAAAAAACGACGCAGATGAGCTGATTGTTAACTTTCGTGCTGAATCATTGGCCAACGACACGTCTACTGAAAACCTAGTTGCAGAGCTTCATCGTGTCTTTAACTCAAAAGCGGGCAAAGGCTTTGGTTGCTTTAAGTCTGACAGCGAGTTCCAGCAGTGGTTGCAAGATCTACGTCAAGGAAATCAAAGTTTTTACGATTTTTCCCAGTTAAGCGCCAATCGCCTCAAAAATGAGTTGGCGAAATACCCCTTTGCCGACGAAGGCATTTTGGTGATTGCCGAGTATCAATCGCTTGCGACTGATTATCTTTTTGTTGCCATTATTCCTTCCAATCAAAGCCTCAAAGTCACAGAGGGCTTAGATATCAGTGCGACCGATTATCTGGATTTGAGTAAAATGGATATTGCGGCGCGCATTGACTTGACCAGTTACGAGACAGATAAAGAGTCCAACCGCTATTTGGCCTACATTAAGGGTCGAGTTGGGCGTAAAGTGGCCGACTTTTTCCTCGACTTTCTTCAAGCAGAAGTCGGTCTGGATGCGAAAGTGCAAAACCAAGTTTTAATGCAGGCGGTCGAAGATTTTTGTGCAGATTCGAAACTCGAAAAAGACGAAGTGATCAGCTACAAGAAGCAAGTGGCTGACTACTGCAATGAGCAAATTAAAAGTGGCGACGAAGTACAGGTTCGTGAACTGTCGGGTGAACTACCACCGTCTCAAGATGGCACCAGTTTTCTTGATTACACGCAAGAGCAAGGCTACCAGCTCGAAGAGAGTTTTCCTGCCGATCGAACTACTGTGCGCAAACTGACTAAATATGTTGGCGCAGGTGGCGGTCTTAACATCAGTTTTGATAGTTTGCTAATGGGTGAACGAGTTTTTTACGATCCAGAAACCGACACTCTCACCATTAAAGGAACCCCACCTAACTTGCGTGATCAACTGACTCGCAACAAATAATCATCTCGACCGAGGACTAACCGCAACATTTGTGCAGTTAGTCCTCCACTTATCAGCCACAATGTATATGCTTGTATTACAGGGACTTTGTAGATAGGGAACAGCATGGGTGGCAAAACACTCAAACTCGGTGCAGCAATAGTGCTGCTGTGGCTGGTGAGCGTAGTCTTGATCGGTAATAGCTACCGCGCCACATTTACAACCAAAGAACACATCTATGAACTTGGCAGTGCGCTACAAGGGGTGAGCGAGGTTTTTTCGCTCGACACGGCCTCGCGCGTTCAACGAGCTGATGAGCAATCCCTTGATTTGCAGTTGGTCTACGCGCTACGGTTGCAAATTGAAACCCACTACCAAAATCATTGGTTTGTCCCAGCTCCGCAACAACTGTTCTTCACCACCGATCGCTTCATCGAACAAACCCAAATCTATCTAGACAATAACTTGCAACTGCTGACGCTGGTCGAAAACATGCGCGCGATGAGAGCAAAATACCGGTTTGACAGTGAGGTTTCGGCACTATATCTACGTTTGTCGACTAACATACTCGATGCCATTTTTAGCGATAGTGATTCCAGCCCAGATATTTACCGAGAATTGGATGAAATTTTTGTCCAGAGCGAAACACTACCATCGCACCAAGCGGATGATTTACAGTCGGTGTTGGCTCAGGTGTCGCGAGTGCTGAGCAGCTATGCGCAAGCCCAGTACATCCTGCAAAAACTGCTTAATCACGATGTGCACACGCAAATTAATACCATGCGTGTTCAGTTCAACCAACTATTGACAAGCTATGTACTCATGGGCGTGGCAGTAAGCCTACTGGCGCTCTGTTTGTTGGCTGGACTGATGATGGTGTTCAGCCGTTCAAAAGCGCCAGCAAGCCAAGTTAGCGATGCATCTGAGGATAACCTAAAGGACAGTCAGCCTGAACCAAAACAACAACAAGTGGAGAGCAGTGTCATGGCAGAAGCAAAAGTGGAGATGGAGATCGATTTCGATAGGATGCTTGAATCTCTAAGTGGCGATTTGGAGTCTGTCTGTATGTTGTTAGAGGTGTTTATTGAAGATCACACTGGCGATGCTGACAACATAATACAACTGCTCCAAGCGCAGCAGCCTCAGGAGGCTCAGCGCAAAGCACACAGTTTAAAAGGTGTGGGCGGCAATCTCGGTGCGATGAAACTGCGTGATAGTGCGAGCCAAGTTGAAGCGGCGATAAAATCGGGCCAGACGCCCACAGCAGACACCATGAACGAGCTGAAGTTACGGCTCGATCGAGCCATCGTTCAGGCTGCGGAGTTTTTACAGCGACAGCAATAGGTTAAAAAGGCGCCTCGTTTGAGGCGCTTTCTAATTAAGCAGATTGTTTAGCGAGTTGTGCTTGAGGCTCTGGTTGGCATGACGGCGCGCTAGGTTCACATTTATCGACGAACCAACCCATATATGAGGTCACGATAGTCACTATGATGCATATAAAGCTTAGCCACATAAATGGCGCGTAGGAGAGCGTGGCAACACCGAGGATACTAGCCATATAGATGCCGTTGTCGCTCCAAGGGACCATGCCCGATGTTAAGGTGCCGCCGAACTCAGCATTGCGCGATAAGTTTTTACGTTGGTAGCCCAAGCGGTCGTAGTTTTTCGCACATATTTTGGGCGTGAGGATCAGCGAAACATACATCGCCGAACCAAATACGTTACCCATAAATGCGGTACCTATGGTGCTCGTTGCCAACGAGCCCGCGCTCTGTACGCGACGCTCAAACAGCTTTGCAATCGTTTCGAGCAGTCCTACCTTATCCAAAAGCCCACCAAAGCCAAGACCAAAGACAATCACCGCCACTGAGCCGAGCATCGATGACATGCCGCCACGATTCAAAATCGAATCGATAAAGCTCACGCCTGACTCAATCTCAAATGGCGCCCAAGCCGTGTTGAATGCTTGCAGGAAGTCGACATCTTGTATCATTACTGCCCAGATAATGCCGAGTAACGAGCCAAAGCTGATAACAGGGAACGAAGGCATGCGCATCGCAAGTAGGCCGAGGACAATAATCACAGGAACAAATGAGTAAGGCGTAATGTAGAACTGTTGTTCCATCGCCTGAATCACTGACTGCACTTGCGACATATCGACGTTGCCAGCGTAGTGAAATCCAAACGCGGTAAACATAATGCCCGTGATTATGTAGCTGATTAACGCTATCGGCAGCATGCCTTTGATGTGTTCCATTACTTCAACATTTGACATCGAAGAGGCCAAAATGACGGAGTCGGAAAGCGGCGACAGTTTGTCGCCAAAGTAACAACCAGATAGAACCGCGCCAGCAGTGATAGGAGCGGGTACACCTAATCCTTGACCGATCCCCATCATGGCAATGCCAGCGGTACCCGCCGCTCCCCAAGAAGTCCCTGTGGCTAAGGCAGTCAGTGAACAGATGATCATCGTCGCCAGCAGGAAAATGGAGGGGTGAATGGCGTTAAGTCCATAGTAAATAATGGTTGGAACGATACCGCCAGATATCCAAGTACCCACTAAGGCCCCAACGGCAAGCAGAATCAATACCGCCCCTAGACCGTTAGAAATGCCGTTGAGCGCAGCCTTCTCTAGCTGCTTGTATTGGTGACCCAAATGGATGCCAAGTAGCATGATAATGAACCAGCCAATGTATAGGGCCAGTTGAATTGGGAGATTAAGCTTTGCGGTGAAAGAAAATGCCAGCAGCAGAAATAATCCAAGTGAGACAACCACCTGCAATAAGCTTGGCAGGCGCGGGGATTGTTGTGTCATAAGGGGGCCTCTAATGATAGTTATGAACGCACACGAATAAACCAAGGGTTAAAAAGGTGTGGACAGCTTTTTTATAGGAATGGTGCGCACTCTATATTAATAAGTGGATTATTTCGAATTAAACTGCATTTACTTTGTTTTGTGTCTAACTTTTTCTTTTAAATTGGCGTATTGTTTTTCTAAGGGTTAAATTTAGCAAAGCAAAGTGTTTTCTGGGTGTGAATGATTTGTAGCACATGTTTTTATTATGGTTCAGTGTTGAGAGCTCTTTGCTTGGCAATGAATCACGTTCGAAAAGTGGCTTTAAAACAAGATAGCTCCCTTGCGTGTGTAAAAATTAACCATTTAACACGATTTTCCTTGAGATTTTACTGCGAACAATGAATATTGACGTATTCCCTTTTGAATATGATTACATGGAGAGTTGAGAATGAGAGTAGGTTTAGTCGGTTGGCGTGGCATGGTGGGGTCGGTCCTAATGCAGCGCATGGTAGAAGAAAAAGATTTCGACCTAATTGAACCGGTATTTTACAGCACATCTCAGGTCGGTATTCCAGCGCCAAACTTGGGCAAAGAAGCGGGCCTACTGCAAGACGCGTTTGATATTGAGAGCCTGAAGCAACTCGATGCCGTTATCACCTGTCAAGGTGGCAGCTACACAGAAAAAGTCTACCCAGCACTGCGTCAGGCAGGTTGGAAAGGATATTGGATCGATGCCGCGTCGACACTGCGTATGGCCCAAGACTCAATCATCACCCTAGATCCCGTTAACCTAGCTCAGATTCAGCAAGGTATTCACGCCGGTACGAACACCTTTGTCGGTGGTAACTGTACAGTGAGCCTAATGTTAATGGGTCTGGGTGGCCTGTTTGAAAAAGGCCTGGTGGAATGGACGAGTGCCATGACCTATCAAGCTGCTTCAGGCGCCGGTGCGCAAAATATGCGTGAACTGATTTCTCAGATGGGTGTGATTAATGACTCAGTCAGCAGCGAGCTGGCTAATCCATCAAGTTCGATTTTGGATATCGACAAGAAAGTGGCTGATACGATGCGTTCAGCTCAGTTCCCAACCGACAAATTTGGCGTTCCTTTGGCGGGTTCATTAATCCCTTGGATTGATGTGAAGCGCGAAAATGGTCAAAGTAAAGAAGAGTGGAAGGCGGGAGTCGAAGCGAACAAGATTTTAGGCTTCCAGGATGCACCGGTGCCAATTGATGGTACCTGTGTTCGTATCGGAGCGATGCGTTGTCACTCTCAGGCCTTAACCATTAAGCTTAAGCAGAACGTGCCAATGGATGAGATCGAAGAGATGATCGCAACACACAATGATTGGGTGAAAGTGATTCCAAACGATCGAGACATCACAGCGCAAGAGCTCACTCCGGCTAAAGTCACTGGGACACTCTCTATCCCGGTTGGTCGTTTACGCAAGATGGCAATGGGCGATGACTTCCTAAACGCATTCACCGTCGGTGACCAACTACTTTGGGGTGCCGCTGAACCTTTGCGTCGTACCTTGCGCATTATCTTAAATGAAAAGGCATAACCTGAAGTAAACTTGCCTAGCTTTAAAAAAGGGCCCTACTATTTTTAGTAGGGTCTTTTTATTTTAGATTTTTTGGGAGAGGGATGAGCGCTTCAAGAATACTATTTGCCGCCTTAGCCGCTTTGCTCGCATGGCTTGCGACTCATGTGTTGGTTGAAAAAGCGCTGCTAGTGACAGCGATACTCATATGCCCAGAGGGACTTGGCAGCGGCGGTGAGTGCCACGTTAGCTGGTGGAGCAATGTGTCTCGCACTTTTGTGGTATTCGGTGTCGGGCTCTCTGCGATGGCCACCATAGGTGCGGCGGCATGGGTGGGTAAAGCCGACATATACAGAGTCTCTAGAGTGACTTACGTTTTAGGCATGGTCGCCGCAAGTGCACTGGTCATTACCACAGGGTTTAGTGGGCTAGTTCTGGCTTGCTGGTTTAGTGCACTTTGCGCAGGCTGGTTAATGGTGAAATGGTTAGATTCACAGCCTCATCTCTTCAACTAAGTCGGTTTGTTATTTGTTGGCAGGCACAACGCGTTTATCGGGATCCGCAAGCTCACTTCCACAATGTTTACAATGCATCGCATCGGGGTCATGCCCAGATTTAGAACAATTTGGGCACTTGACCAAGGTTTTATGCGAGTTCATCTCTTGGGTGAGTTCGGTTGTAATGATTCCGGTGGGAACCGCTATTATGGAGTAACCTAGCAGCATAGTTAACGCAGCCACGCCCTTGCCAAGCGGTGTTTGTGGGACGAGATCACCGTAACCCACTGTGGTGATGGTAACGATGGCCCAGTAAATACTCTGAGGAATACTGGTAAAGCCATTCTTTGGTCCTTCAATCACATAAATGAGTGCGCCAAAAATCGTGACCAAAATAGCTACGGTACTAAAAAAAATAAAAATTTTGCGTCTCGCCATCAGCAGTGAGCGCAACAGTAGATTGGAATCTTGTAAATAGCGAACCAGTTTTAGCACTCGGAAAATGCGCATGATCCTTAAAGCCCGAATCACCCCCATAAACGACGCACCTGGAAAAAAGATCGCCAGATAGGTAGGAAGTATGGCGAGTAGGTCGACCACACCATAAAAACTCTTTGCGTAGGCAACTGGACGTGGTGAGCAGTACAACCTGAGCAGGTATTCCACGGTAAAGAGAGCGGTGAAGCTGTATTCTATATACCTCAGCTCGGTTCCCAAGTGAGAGCGAATAGAGGGAATAGACTCTAAAAGTAACACGATCAGTGATGAAACAATGGCAACAATAAGCGCAATGTCGAAAGCGCGACCCGCTTTGGTGTGAGTGCCAAAAATGATGATGTATAGATGATGCTTTAAAGAGTGTCTAGGCATGATAGAGCAAGCTTGTTTTTGGTTACTCTATCATACTCTAATCTCCAGATTAGGCTAACCCCGGAAAGAGGTTGCGCAGACCGTTGGCAATAAACTCAATCCCTAGTGCACCGAGGATCAAACCCATAATACGCGTAATGACGTTGATGCCGGTTTGTCCGAGAAAACGGACGATCAAAGGTGCTGAACGAAACAGTAGCCACGTGCACAAAGCAAACACAACAATAGTAAAGATGATGCCCATGGTATCGAACATGCCAGGATAACGTGAGCCGTAAACGATGGTCGAACTGATCGCACCTGGCCCTGCCATTAGCGGCATCGCAAGGGGAACCACACCAATCTGCTCGCGGCTAATGGATTCGGTTTTTTCCTGCTTGTTCTGTTTGTCTTCACCAAGCTTACCGCTCATCATCGAAAACGCGATACTCAGTAGCAATAAACCACCAGCGACGCGAAACGAATCGAGTGAAATACTGAACATATCCAGCAGCATTTGGCCAGCCATTAAGGAAACCACAAGAATGATGGCCACCGCTAGATTGGCGGTCACCGCGGTTTTATTCTTCTCTTCTTGCGTCATGTGACCGGTCAGAGAGACAAAAACCGGCATGATTCCGACTGGGTTGACTGCAGCGACTAAGCCGAGAAAAAACTGCAAGAAAATTGCGATTTCAAAGGTTTGCATTAGCGTTATCCACAACAAGGGAACATAGGGAACAGGTGATGGGCGAAATATAGTCTAAATCATGGCAACACACGAATGAAAAAAACTAACTTCAAACAGATTTCATTACTGAGAAAACCTTATACTTAAAGAAATCGTAAATACAAATGACATACTTTGTTACGTACAATGTCGCTCTAACACGGCATCGATTTACACAAACGTTAACATTCGCACATTTTCGATAAAAAAAGTCTGTGGTAGTAGAGGAAATGGGTGGTGAGATATACTCTCAGTAGCACAAGGTTTATGAACTACATGTAAGTTTGTGGTCAAAAAATGAAACTTTTTTACAGTTTGTTGGAAAATTTCTGATTATATTGTTTGTTTGCTTCTTTTTTGTTCAGTAATTGTTTTCGTTATTGTGTAAATAATTCAATGATTTAGGTTGTGCCATTGTGGTAAACCACGAGGAAGTTGATAGATCACGGTTGAGAACTGATCCATGTCAATTTTTTTCATACTGTGAAATATTATACTCAGCTCTGAAAGCAATTTACTAAGAGTGTTGTTGAAGCGAGCACTGGCAAACAGTACCAACAATGACCAATACGCTTAATAAAAAGTTTTTAATATTTGTTAATTTTAGGAGAACCCCTATGCCTGTAACTAATATGGCTGAACTAGATGCAATGATTGCTCGCGTTAAGAAAGCGCAAGAAGAGTTCGCTACTTTCTCTCAAGAGCAAGTAGATGCAATCTTCCGCGCTGCGTCTCTTGCAGCTAACCAAGCTCGTATCCCGCTAGCTCAACAAGCGGTTGAAGAATCTGGTATGGGTATTGTTGAAGATAAAGTAATCAAGAACCACTTCGCTTCTGAGTTTATCTACAACAAATACAAAGATGAAAAAACCTGTGGCATCCTAGAAGAGGATGACAACCTAGGTACTATGACTATCGCAGAGCCTGTAGGCATCATCTGTGGTATCGTCCCAACCACTAACCCTACTTCTACTGCAATCTTCAAATCTCTTATCTCTCTGAAGACTCGTAACGGTATCATCTTCTCGCCACACCCACGTGCGAAGAACTCAACTAACGATGCAGCTAAACTGGTTCTAGATGCAGCAGTAGCAGCAGGTGCTCCAAAAGACATCATCGGTTGGATTGACCAGCCATCTGTAGAGCTTTCTAACGCTCTAATGAAGCACGATGACATCGCTCTTATCCTTGCAACTGGTGGTCCAGGCATGGTTAAAGCTGCTTACTCTTCTGGTAAGCCAGCAATCGGTGTAGGTGCAGGTAACGTTCCTGTTGTTATCGACGAAACCGCTGACATCAAACGTGCAGTCGCTTCTATCCTAATGTCTAAGACTTTCGATAACGGCGTAGTATGTGCTTCTGAGCAGGCTGCAATCGTTGTTGACGAAGTGTACGACGAAGTGAAAGAGCGTTTCGCTTCTCACAAAGCTTACGTACTAAGCAAAGCTGAAGCTGAGAAAGTGCGTAAAGTACTTCTTATCGACGGCGCGCTAAACGCGAAAATCGTTGGTCAGCCAGCGCCAGCAATCGCTGAAATGGCAGGTGTTAAAGTTCCAGCAGACACTAAAGTTCTTGTAGGTGAAGGTCTAGGTAAAGTGTCTTACGATGACGCATTTGCTCACGAGAAACTATCTCCAACTCTAGGTCTATTCCGTGCTGACAACTTCGAAGACGCAGTGGCTCAAGCGGTAACTATGGTTGAGATCGGTGGTATCGGTCACACGTCTGGTCTATACACTAACCAAGACGTTAACGCAGACCGCATCCGTTACTTCGGTGACAAGATGAAGACGGCTCGTATCCTAATCAACATCCCGACTACTCACGGTGGTATCGGTGACCTGTACAACTTTAACGTTGCACCTTCTCTAACTCTAGGTTGTGGTTCATGGGGTGGTAACTCTATCTCTGAGAACGTAGGTCCTAAGCACCTAATCAACAAGAAAACTGTAGCGAAGCGAGCTGAAAACATGTTGTGGCACAAACTACCTAAGTCTATCTACTTCCGTCGCGGTAGCCTTCCAATCGCTCTTAGCGACCTAGAAGGTAAGAAACGCGCATTCCTAGTTACTGACCGTTTCCTATTCAACAACGGTTACGCGGATGACGTAGTTAGCCTGCTTAAAGCTCAAGGTATGGAAGTTCAAACTTTCTTCGACGTAGAAGCGGATCCAACGCTATCTGTCGTAGAGAAAGGTGCTGAAGCAATGAAGAGCTTCCAGCCAGACACTATCATCGCACTAGGTGGTGGTTCTCCGATGGATGCTGCGAAAATCATGTGGGTTATGTACGAGCACCCAGACACGCACTTCGAAGAACTTGCAATGCGCTTTATGGACATCCGTAAACGTATCTACAAGTTCCCTAAAATGGGCCAAAAAGCTGAGCTTGTATGTATCACGACTACTTCAGGTACGGGTTCAGAAGTTACACCATTCGCGGTTGTTACTGACGACAAGACTGGTGCTAAGTACCCACTAGCAGACTACGAAATCACGCCAAACATGGCTATCGTTGATGCTAACCTAGTGATGAACATGCCTAAGTCTCTAACAGCGTTCGGTGGTTACGATGCCGTTACTCACGCTCTAGAAGCTTACGTATCTGTTCTTGCGAACGAATACTCAGATGGTCAAGCTCTACAAGCACTTAAGATGCTTAAAGAGTACCTACCATCAAGCTACGCGAACGGTGCAGGCGACCCAATCGCTCGTGAAAAAGTACACAACGCAGCCACTATCGCTGGTGTAGCATTCGCGAACGCATTCCTAGGTGTTTGTCACTCTATGGCGCACAAGATTGGTGCTGAGTTCCACCTACCACACGGTCTGGCGAACGCACTACTAATCTCAAACGTGGTACGTTACAACGCGAACGACAACCCAACTAAGCAAACTGCGTTCTCTCAATACGACCGCCCACAAGCACGTCGTCGTTACGCTGAAGTTGCTGACCACCTAGGCCTAAGCCAAGAAGGTGACCGCACTGCTCAGAAGATCGAACGTCTACTAGCATGGTTGGATGAACTAAAAGCTAACCTAGACATCCCAATGTCTATCCAAGCGGCAGGTGTTGCAGAGTCTGACTTCCTAGCTAAGCTTGATGAGCTAGCGGTAGAAGCGTTCGATGACCAGTGTACTGGTGCGAACCCACGTTACCCTCTAATCACTGAGCTAAAAGAAGTTCTAAAAGCTTCTTACTACGGTAAAGCGTTTGTTGAAGGTGAAACTTTCGAAGGTACAACAGTTATCAAGAAGAAAGCAGACCAAGAAGCAGCAAAAGCTGAACCAAAAGCGAAGAAAGCGAAAGCTGAAGCATAAGTAAGACTTCGTTTGAGATAGGTTTTCGCTAGCACGAAACCTAGAAATCGGGAAAAAGAACAAGCCCCAGTCGCAAGACTGGGGCTTTTTTTTGAGATACGAGAGCACTTCGTTCCGAGTATCGAGTTCGGACTTCGTCCTTCGGGAGGTGCGCGTTATCGTGACTGGGCAGATATCTGAACCAGAGCTTTTTGCTGGGAACTTACGTTCAAAAGACAGAAAAAAGGTTGACGCCTTAACGTCAACCTTCCAGGGTTTTCTCGCTTCTCGCTTCTCGCTTCTCGCTTCTCGCTTCTCGCTTCTCGCTTCTCGCTACTTCTCGTCGTCAGGTAACTTAACGTTCAGCTCAAGAACCGAGATATCGTCATCTTTGTGTTCAAACGATAGGTCGACCATTGAGGGGTCAACCGCGACGTATTTACCGATCACTTTCAGAATATCTTCTTTCAGTTGAGGTAGGTAGGAGGGAGCAGGGTCACTTTGACTGCGGCGCTCAGCGACAATGATCTGCAAACGCTCCTTCGCTAAGTTGGCCGAGGTCTTCTTTTGTGGGCGGAAAAACTCAAGTAGTGACATGCCGTGTTAGCCTCCGAATAGTCGTTTGAAAATGCCTTTCTTCTGCTCTGTCAGGAAGCGAAAGTCCACTTGTTGACCTAACAGACGTTCGACGGCGTCGTTGTACGCCATACCCGCATCTGATTGCTCGTCAAAAATCACCGGTACGCCTTTGTTCGAGGCATTGAGTACGGCTTGGCTCTCTGGAATCACGCCCAACAAATCGATGTGTAAGATCTCTTCTACGTCTTCTACGCTAAGCATTTCGCCCTGGTTGACTCGCGCTGGATTGTAGCGCGTGAGTAGCAGGTGTTGCTTCACTGGATCTAGCCCTTCTTCTGCGCGGCGAGATTTTGAATCGAGTATACCTAAGATGCGGTCTGAGTCGCGTACAGAAGAGACTTCTGGGTTGGTGGTCACAATCGCTTCATCTGCAAAGTATAGCGCCATTAGCGCGCCTTGCTCGATCCCTGCCGGAGAGTCACAAATAACAAAGTCGAATCCCATTCCATCCAGTTCATCGAGAACGCGGCGCACACCTTCTTTGGTTAATGCGTCTTTATCACGAGTTTGCGAGGCGGGCAGAATGAAGAGGTTGTCAGTGCGCTTATCTTTGATCATCGCTTGGTTCAACGTCGCTTCACCATTAATGACATTAACAAAATCGTAAACCACTCGACGTTCACAACCCATAATCAGGTCGAGGTTACGTAAGCCGATATCAAAGTCGATGACGGCGGTTTTTTTTCCTTTCACCGCGAGACCAGAAGCGATTGCGGCACTAGAGGTGGTTTTACCCACGCCGCCTTTACCTGAGGTGACAACAATAACGCGTGCCATTATCTGTTCCTTATTCTTTTCTAAATCGTTAACAACTCAAACTTGAGCGAGTCGTTGTCCAAACTGAACATTATCTTTTGTTGCCAGAACTGTTCGGGGAATTGCTCGGTTAGCCAATAGTGGCCAGCAATTGACATCAGTTCTGCATTGAGTTTGTTGCAAATGATGACCGCCGATTGGTTGCCACTCGCACCGGCAATCGCGCGGCCACGAAGTGTGCCATGAATGTGGATAGAACCATCAGCGATCACTTCAGCACCTTCGCTGACGTGATTGAGCACCACCAGATCGCAATCTTTGGCGTAGATTTGTTGGCCAGAGCGAACGGGAGTGCGGATAACTTTGGTAGGCGCCATGGTGGCTGGCGCTTGGCTAGGGGATTTGCTGGCTGACATCACCGCAAATTTGGCTTGAGAGGCAAGGTTTTGGGTTCGCTTATCTTTGCAGCCTGTTACCCCAACAGGGATCATCCCTGCCTGAGATATTCCTTGTTTGAGTCTCGTAAAGTCGATATCCCCGGCTACTTGTTCAATATTGATAACAACGGGTGCTTGAGCAAAAAACGCCGGTGCCTGTTCTACCTTTTGTTGTAGAAAATGGATAGTTTTATCGACATCATTGTCAGAAAGGTGCAAAACTGACAAAGTAAAGCTACTGCCTTTTAGGTCTGGAGTGTGTGACATCTTTTACTTACAACCTCTTAAGGGCGTTGCTTGAGACTAGGGGTGTCATGTTATATTCCCATTATAAGCTCAGCAAGTTATCTTGCGTTCAATTGACTGTTTTGCTCTCAAAAATTGCGAAACATTAACGTTCCACCAAATAAACGGACTAAAGGCTTCCCATGCTTTGTGCAATCTATAAGAGTTCTAAAAAAGAAGGTGCCTACCTTTACATCCCGAAAAAGGATGATTTTTCACAGGTTCCTGACACATTAATGCAGATGTTTGGCAAACCAACTATGGTTATGGTGGTCAAATTGGATGGGCGCAAATTGGCGCAAGTGGACGTAGAAAAAGTGAAGCAATCACTCAAAGACGACGGCTTCTTTTTACAACTTCCACCTCCGCCTAAGAATTTGTTAGATGAATACAAAGAGCAAAAACAAGCTCGTCAGCAGTCTGAACAATAATAACCTCAATTTGGATTGCTTATTCTATTGCTCAAGGAGGGCAATGTGAAAAAACTACTGTCAGTCGTATTAGGTGTGACATTTTCTTGCTCAGTTTATGCTAACTCGTTGAGCTTTGATCAATATGTCGAAGGGCTAAAGCAAGAGGCGCGCGAAAGAGGCATCTCAGATCAAGTGTTGAATCAAGCGTTTGCCGATGTCACCCACAAGCCGCGTGCCGTTAAAGCAGATAAAAACCAACCGGAAAAACGTCTTACATTGGATGAATACATTCCACGAGCCGTGCCGGATTGGAAAGTGAAACAAGCCAAAGACCTTTACCAGGAGCACTACTCAGAGTTGACTCGGATTGGCGAGCAGTACGGCGTACAACCGCGATTTATTGTTGCACTGTGGGGGGTTGAGAGTAACTTCGGTAAGTTTACCGGCAATTTTCCGGTAATTGATGCACTTTCGACCTTAGCTTATGACGGGCGCCGCGAAGCGTTTTTCCGCAAAGAAACGATGGCGGCTTTGCAAATACTGGAAGAGGGTCATATCGAGTTTGAACGCTTTAAAGGCTCTTGGGCAGGCGCGATGGGGCAGTGCCAGTTTATGCCTAGCTCATTCCTGACCTTCGCCGCAGATGGTAACGGAGATGGTAAGAAAGATATCTGGCAAAGCGAAGCGGATGTGTTCGCTTCTGCCGCTAATTACCTGAGTCAATCAGGGTGGAACGATACCTATACTTGGGGGAGACAAGTTAAGCTGCCTGCCGGTTTTGATACCAGTATCCAGGGGCGCAGCGAAGAGAAAGGCAAATACCTACAGCAATGGGCAAAGATGGGTATTACGCGCTACGACGGTCGACCTCTGCCTAAGTTAGATGAGGATATCAAGGCTTGGTTAATCGCACCTGATGATGCGAATGGTCGAGTTTATCTGGTTTACAACAATTACAATGTATTGATGAAGTGGAACCGCTCTTATTATTTTGCGCTAGCCGTCAGTCATTTGGCTGATCGAATCAATATGTAGAAAAAATCGAAAAGGAGCTCAATTGAGCTCCTTTGTTTTATGTCACTGACAATTGGCGTAGTAGGCCACTATCCCTTAACTACCTTTCTTAGTGTGAAACTGTTCGCAAGCCAACATGGTATTTTCAATCAAGCTTGCTACCGTCATCGGGCCAACACCGCCAGGTACGGGAGTGATAAAGCTCGCCCGCTCTTTGGCGTTGGCGTAGTCCACGTCACCCACCAACTTACCTGACTCAAGACGATTAATACCTACATCGACCACAACCGCACCTTCTTTGACCCAGGTGCCCGGAATAAAGTTGGGTTTACCGACCGCGACAACTACCAGATCCGCTTGACGGACGTGGCTTTCCAAATCTTTAGTAAAACGGTGACATGTGGTAGTGGTGCAGCCCGCAAGCAGCAGCTCCAAAGTCATAGGGCGACCAACAATGTTGGAGGCGCCAACCACTACGGCGTGTTTGCCGCGCAGCTCGATATTATAGCGGTCAAGTAGGGTAATGATGCCTTTAGGGGTGCAAGAGCGCAGTTTAGGAATGCGCTGTGCAAGGCGACCCACATTGTAAGGGTGGAAGCCGTCGACGTCTTTCTCTGGGTGGATGCGCTCTAACACATGGGTCGCATCTATGCCCGCTGGAAGGGGTAGTTGCACCAAAATACCGTCGATCTCGGCATCGGCATTGAGCTCATCGATCAAAGATAGCAGCTCTTGCTCTGTGGTGTTTGCCGCTAAATCGAATGACTTAGACACAAAGCCCACTTCTTCACAAGCGCGACGTTTGCTGCCGACATACACCTGCGATGCTGCGTCTTCTCCGACTAATACCACTGCAAGCCCTGGCGCTCTGAGTCCAGCTTCTTTACGTGCTTTGACGCGTGCAGCTACTTCTGAGCGCACAGTTTGAGAAATAAGAGTTCCATCGATATTTTGAGCTGACATGACTTTCCTTAAGCAATGAATGGCGACTTATTTGCTGCGCATTGTCGCAAATTATTTGATGAACATCTATAAGCAAACGTTTGCTTCGTGGTAAATTTAAGCAATTAATAACTTGGTGGCCTTTTTTTGTTCATTCAGATCAGATTGTTAAGAAAAGCCCTTGTGTTAAAAGATTGAACTCGTATAATTCTGTCCCTGTAGCGCGCCCTTAGCTCAGCTGGATAGAGCACGTCCCTTCTAAGGATGTGGTCGTAGGTTCGAATCCTACAGGGCGTGCCATTTATTCTTAAAAGCCCAGATAATTCAATGAATTGTCTGGGCTTTGTCGTTTCTGTGGTGCCGCAATTGTTGGCAATGTTTAATACAAAACTGCTTGCTGTACATAGGCAAAGGTTTTCGGTAGCATATCGGTCCCTTATCGATACCTATGTATCTTTGTTCGTACCGAGTACCTATCTGTAAAACATGCGCAGTATCCACACCAAAATCAAACCTGAATTTGAGCCTTTGTTGGCCGAGCTTGCTCTTCATGCTTTGCTTCACCTGCGCACTAATCACTCGAGCAAAGTGTTGTCACGTAAGTCCCGTTCAGATATCAATGATATTTTGAGCGCGTGGCTCAACAAGGCGGCCAACACTAAGAAGTACAAGCCGTTCAAAAAGAAGGTGCGGGCTTTGGTCAGTCATGCTCGAGCTCAACGTCTTGATATGGAAGGGATGCTTGCCAACTTGCTGACACCCGTTGCAGGGGATGAGTTGCCACACCTCGATAGTTTTCTTCTGTTGGTTAACATGCTGGAGAAAGAGCTCAACACCACGGTGTTAGTCTCGAGTCCGGAATCGGTAGATCTAAAACACAATAGCAAGGGTTGCTTGCTCTGCGTCTTGTCTCAAGATTTGAATGCGCACTTTAACAACAGAAATCGTCTTGTTAGTGACATTTCGATGTTATTTCGTGGCACACATGGCGAGAAGCACACTTTCCTTAGAACCATCTATACCTCTTCATTGTTTGATCATCAGGTCCAATTTGAAGATGGTGACTTCGTCCGTATTTCATTGAGCTTACGTAAATAATGTGGTTGGGAAAGTGGTTGGGACCACTTTCCCCTGAGTATGCCTACGCTAGCTTGAACTGCTGCAGCCGTTGATTGACCTCACTCACTTCGCCCCGATAGCTAGTGACAATGTGGTTCATGCTGTCTGCCAGTTCACCAGTATGCTGGGCAATTTCGGTCAATACATCAATGTCTCTGTCTACTGCTTCACTGGCTTTCGATTGTTCAATGGTTGAGTTGGCGATGCTGTTGATGTGCTCATTAACGGTTTCTATCAATACTTCCAATTGAGATACGCTTTGGTTCACTCCTGATACTGAATTAAACGTGCTATCAGTGGCTTCGCGACTTTTATGCATGTTGCTAACTGCGGTTTGAGTATTACTACTGATATTGGCCAGTAATTGAGAAATATGCTCGGTTGCCTCTTTGCTGCGCTGTGCTAAATCGCGAACCTCTGAAGAAACCACGGCAAAGCCGCGGCCATGTTCACCCGCTCTTGCTGCTTCAATTGCCGCGTTAAGAGCCAGTAGGTTAGTCTGCTCAGAAATACCGTTAATGGTGTCAACAATCTTACTGACGCTCAAAGCGTCTTGTTCCAACTGCAACATACACGATTGAGTTTGTTCGATTTGATCAACCAGCGCTTTGACAATGTCGTATGACTCTTGGCTTTGCTGTTGACAAGCGAGCACCTTATTGGTCATTTGCTCGGTTTCTTCGAGCGCCCGCTCTGATGATGAAGCGATCTCAAGGCTAGATTGTGATAACTCGGTCATGGCGGTAGCGATGGCGGTACATTTGTCGGCGGTAGCTTGGCTGCTATCACCGAGATCGTCCGCACCTTTTACCATCTGATCCAGACGTTGATTGCTGTGATCATTAGTTTCAGTCACTTTTATGAGTAGATTTTTTATACTGGAGACTAGTCCATTTACACTGCTTGAAATGTACGACAGCTCATTTTTACCTTCCACCTGTAACACAACAGCTAAGTTGTTGGTTTTCGACATATCGGCCAGTTTTTGAGTGAGGTCCGTTACTCGATGTTTGAGGCCAGTTAGCGATGTTACTAGTGCTACTAACAAAAGTATGCCTAAACAAAGGCTTGTCGCTAACACTAAGCTCATTTGAGCCGCCGCTCGTTCGGACTCATTCGTGACGACAGTAATCATCTCTTTGACTAAGTCATTACGAATCCCGTTGACTAACTTAATACGGTCGGTGGCGGCGGCAAACCAGACAAGAGCGGAAGGGCCTTGCAAGTTATCTAAGCTACTTTTCTGGTCAAGATATTGCTGTTGGATTTGTTCTACTTGTTGCCATGTCGTGCTGTTCTTGGCTTGTTGCAGTGCGTTGAGGTAGTCGTTCGGCATGGTCATTGTTGCGATCCGTTCACTGTACTTGCCAGAGTTAAGATAATTCTCGATCGCTGTGTATTGACCCGTTGACGAGGACTTGCGTGCAAAAGCCCCGTTGAGTGCGCCGCGAACTTGCCCCGCACGCTCTTTGATGACCATCAATGCAGTCAAAGAGTTACCGAGTTTGGTGATTTGATCGTTGTGAATACCGGACACCAGCAACAAGGCATTGTCGATCGCCAACTGATTAAGATTTGAATAGTAAGCAAATGGAGAGCGCAGAGGTTTCAATTGATCGACTCCGCTACGTACTTGTTTGATCTGGTCCAGTTCTTTGATCACGCTTTGCTTCAGTTGGTTGGTGAGTGCGCTGTCTAAATAGGTGGGGGCAAACTGCTTAAATGCCGCAATGTGTTGGTCTGCTTGAAGACGTTGTTGCTGTAGTTTTGCTACTTGTTCGGCTGCGCCCTTGCTACCGAGCACGCCCGCCGTGAGCCCGCGTTCTACAGCGAGATTGTGCGCTAGATTGTCGTAAAGCAATGTAAGCTCAATGGCCTCTTGGTCACGATTGGCATCAGAGAGAGTTTTATTTTGATGCAGTGATAGTTCTACTGCCATTACGAGGGCGAGTAGTAGTGGTACTCCGGCAAGAACCATAACAATGTGATGTAGTGAAAACCGTTTCATGACCGCCTGCATAGCGAGCCTCCTGACCTAGGGTTGTTGTTTTTATTGCTCCAATTGTAGACGAGCGCAACCCATTTTGATGTGAAACAGTGTTTATAAAGAGTCTTTTTCCATGAAAGTTGTGTGGTCAAGTGGCGGTTTTGTCATAAAAAATTCATCAAAAAAATGATTGAGAGAGGGGGTAAAGTTCATCATATTGTAATGACTGTGTAACAAAAAGGAGAGTGCCTATGCAGCATCAAGAAATGATTGTACATTCCAATTTCGGGGTAATCAGCCGTACTTGCCTGTTTTCATTGCTGACAATTATTACCATCTTTGCGATTTTGTAGTTACAAAAACCTTTATAATATAATGGTTTCTGTGAGAGTAAATACTTACATTAGATTGCAGTTTTAACCGGCCAATAGCTAGCGCACACTCATTGAGTGTGCTAGCGTCAATGTATTCACTTGGTTAATGGTTTGTATCCTTGTATGGCCTTTTCTCTCAGTTATCGATTTGCTCAACTTCCTCATCAATTTTACTCGTCTGTCATTCCACAGCCTTTGACGTACACTCGCTGGGTCGCTTGGAACTCTGCGTTGGCACAGCGTTTTGATTTGCCTTCTGAAGCGCCGCAAGGGGTGTTAAAGCAGCAGTTAAGTGGCGAGTCGTTGTTTGACGGTCCTTCCCCTGTGGCGATGAAATATGCTGGTCATCAGTTTGGTGTTTATAACCCTGAACTCGGCGATGGCCGTGGTCTGTTGCTTGGCGAGATGCGCGACGCTCACGGTGACTATTTTGATCTGCATTTGAAGGGGGCGGGTCTGACCCCTTATTCGCGAATGGGTGATGGGCGTGCGGTGCTGCGTTCGACCATCCGCGAGTACTTATGCAGTGAAGCGATGGCGGCACTGGGTATTCCAACCACTCGCGCTTTGGGAATGTTGGTGAGTGACACGCCTGTCTATCGAGAAAAGCAAGAGCAAGGCGCGCTGCTGCTTCGTGTGGCACGCACTCATATTCGTTTTGGCCACTTTGAACACTTCTTCTACACCAATCAGATGGAATCGTTGCAACTTTTGGCCGACAAGGTGATTGAGTGGTATTTGCCATACTGCGCACAACAAGCGCAGCCTTATGCGGCTATGTTTGCTGAAATTGTGGCGCGCACCGCTGAGATGATCGCTTATTGGCAGGCGTATGGTTTTGCTCATGGGGTAATGAATACCGACAATATGTCGATTTTGGGTGAGACTTTTGACTATGGCCCGTTTGGTTTCATGGATGATTATGAGCCGAGCTACATCTGCAATCATTCGGATTATCAAGGTCGTTACGCATTTGACCAGCAGCCTCGTATCGCATTGTGGAATCTCTCGGCTTTGGCGCACAGTCTATCGCCGCTGATCGAACGGGAAGATTTGGAACAGTCATTAGCCCAGTTTGAAACTCGACTAGGGCAACGTTTTAGCCAATTAATGAGGGCTAAGTTGGGGCTTATCAGCCAGCAACCCAATGACACACAACTGTTCGCCTCAATGTTTGAATTGCTTAATCAGCAGGGTGTTGACTATACCCGGTTCCTACGTGAGCTTTCTTCGCTCGACAATAAAGGTCTGCCGGCGGTGCTGGATCTGTTTGTAGATCGTGAACCTGCGCGCCAGTGGTTAACGCTGTATTTGGCGCGCTGCGAACGAGAAGTCGATCAATACGGACAACCTGTGACCATTGAGCAGCGCTGCGCCCAGATGCGTCTAGTGAATCCTAAGTACATATTGCGCAACTATCTTGCTCAACTTGCGATTGATAAAGCCGAGCAGGGCGACTTTAGTGAAGTCGAACGGTTGGCTATGCTGTTATCTAAGCCGTTTGATGAACAACCGGAGATGGAGGCGTATGCCAACTTGCCGCCGCAGTGGGGCAAAAAGATGGAGATCAGTTGCTCTTCTTAGTGCGACTTTTGTTAATAAGATGTGAGCTGAATCCGCAAGGGGTTCAAATTCTGGTAATTATTCAATAAGAATCGGTTTTTTAAGGGATTACACTCGCAGGTGATAAGATTTACTTGCTGAAATGGATGGAGATATGTCAGCGAAAATTCTGGTAGTCGATGATGATCAAGAAATTTGTGAGTTGTTGGAAGAATATCTGACAAAACAAGGCTATAGCGTCTCAGCCGTCAATGATGGGGTTGCGATGAAGCAGTACCTCGATAAGCACGGATACCCAGATTTGATTCTATTGGATGTGATGTTACCGGGTGACGACGGTTTTGCACTGTGTCAGTTTGTGCGCCGCAGCTCTTCTGTGCCAATCATTATGTTAACCGCGGTGTCGGATGATACCGACCAAATTATCGGCTTAGAAATCGGTGCAGATGACTACATCGCCAAGCCATTTAACCCTCGTCATTTGAATGCAAGGATTAAAGCCGTACTCAGACGTGTGAACAGCGGTGCGGAGGAGCCTTTAGCCAGTGACAGTGCCAAATCGATTGTGTTTGGAGATTGGCGGTTGGATACATTGGCTCACCGTATTACCCACCTGGATAGTGAGCAATCACATGACTTATCGGGCAGTGACTTTGCCCTGCTGATGCTCTTTCTCCAACGGCCCAATGAAATACTGGATCGCGACACCATCTCTTTTGCCACTCGCGGGCGAGAGGCATTGCCGTTTGAGCGCGGCATTGATGTTCAGTTGAGCCGACTACGGCAACGGCTTGGTGACAGTGCTAAGTACCCTCACTATATCAAGACCATGCGCGGCAATGGGTATGTACTATCGGTGCCGGTGACCTATGAGTAAACGCTGGTGGCGAGTCGTTCGCACCTTCAAATTTAACTCATTGGTGAGTCGCACTCTTGGCCTCACCTTGTTGGCGGTTATTCTCGCTCAAGGGGTCGCGACCTCTATCTGGTACACCGAGTCAAAGCACAAGGAACTGGCGGGTATTCGGGATGCGTCGCAGAGTATGGCTAATATGTTCGCTTCGACGATTAACTTTTTCCAGTCTCTGCCAGTCAATTATCGACATATCGTGCTCGACCAGATCCGCAACATGGGCGGAACCCGCTTTTTTGTCTCCTTTAACAAAGAGAAGTTGCTGGTCGACTCGATCAAAGCAACGCCACTTAAGTTGGCGTCGGTCGAAGCCATACAAAGCGTGCTGGCTAAAAAAATTCCCAAAGCACAAACCATTGATGTGGATTTTTCACTGCCGGAGAATCTGCGCCTACTTAAAAATGATATTTACTTAAGTGATTTACCCCGTTCGTGGGCGCATCATACCTTGACGCTCAAACCTATCGATCCCCCTATTCTGGTGGTGCAAATCGAACTCGCGAGCGACGAGTGGCTGTATATTGCTGCTTTGCTACCCGCACCTTATGTCACATTGGACGATACGCTGATCGGTCGAGAGCAGGTTCTGTTTTTGATTTTTTCGACTACGATCTTACTGTTCCTCACCTATCTTTTAGTGCGTCGCCAAGTTAAGCCACTGAAACGGCTTGCTAAGGCCGCCAACGAGATGAGTATGGATATTGATCAGGCGCCGATTCAAGAAGAGGGTGCGAGTGAGCTGATCACAGCAACACGGGCGTTCAACCGCATGCAACAACGTATTCGTCGCTATGTTGCCGACCGTGAGCATCTGTTTTCGTCGATATCCCACGATTTAAAGACCCCGATCACGCGCTTACGCCTGCGTGCAGAGCTACTTGAAAGCGACATCAAACGCGAGAAGTTTAACCGCGATCTTGATGAACTAGAGATGATGGTCAAAGGGGCGCTGCAATGTGTACGTGATACCGATCTGCATGAAAACAATGCCTACATCGATCTCAATGAGATGATTTTGAGTGCGATTGAACCTTACAATCAGCAACACACTTTGGTGACCTATACTGCTCAGTCACTTGAACCGATAGTGGCTAAGCCGTTGGCGATGAGGCGAGTGATTGGCAACTTAGTGGATAACGCGGTCAAGTATGGCCAGCGTGCAGACATAACGGTCAATGTGAGTGAAGAGTGGCTGATGATCACCATCTGTGATAGCGGTCCGGGCATTCCTGAAGACAAGCTTGAAGCGGTATTTGAGCCCTACTACCGTTTGGCTGATGACGATAAAGGGCACGGTCTGGGCTTAGGGATTTGCCGAAATATCTTACATGGACTTGGCGGAGATCTCATTATTGATAACTTGCCAACTAAGGGGCTTCGCGCGCAAGTCTTTGTTCCGCCTACACTTGAAGTGTAATGTAACATTGTTGTTACATTGTGTTTACGGTTTGTTTCAATCAAAATTTTCCAGTTGGATAGACTCAGCATAGTTCAAGCACGAACCTTTAGGGCCAGAACGTAGTCGGCCTAACTGTCTAATCCAATACATGGAAGATAATAATGAAACTAAATAAAACCCTACTTACCCTCTCTCTTTTGTCTGCTGCTCACTTTGCCAATGCCGGGGAAGTTGAAGTACTTCACTATTGGACTTCAGGCGGTGAAGCAAAATCTGCTGCCGTACTGAAAGAAATGCTTGAAGCGCGCAACCACACTTGGAAAGACTTCGCGGTTGCTGGTGGTGGCGGTGAGTCTGCGATGACGGTACTTAAAACCCGTGCTGTGTCTGGTAACCCACCATCTGCGGCGCAAATCAAAGGCCACGACATTCAAGAGTGGGGTGGTCTAGGCTTTCTAACTTCACTGGATGGCACGGCAACCCAAGAGAAGTGGGACGATATCCTACCTTCTGTTGTCACCAAGGTGATGAAGTTTGATGGCGAGTACGTGGCGGTGCCAGTCAACGTTCACCGTGTTAACTGGTTATGGGCTAACCCAGAAGTGCTCAACAAAGCAGGTGTCGCATTACCAACCACGCTAGATGAGTTCTTTGCTGCAGCAGAGAAAATCAAAGCGGCTGGTTTCATTCCTCTTGCGCATGGCGGTCAACCTTGGCAAGACGCGACCGTTTTTGAAGCGGTTGCACTGGATGTACTGGGCAGTGAAGACTACAACAAAGCCTTCGTTGACCTAGATATGGATGTGCTGGCTGGCGACAAAATGGTCGAAGTGTTCACCAAGTTCAAGAAAATGCATGACTACATTGACGCTAACTCCCCAGGTCGTGACTGGAACGTGGCCACCTCTATGGTAATCAATGGTGAAGCAGCAATGCAGATCATGGGTGACTGGGCGAAAGGTGAGTTTACCGCGGCAGGCAAAGTGCCAGGTAAAGACTATATCTGTGCACCAGCACCAGGTACGGACGGCCAGTTCACCTTTAACATCGATAGCTTTGCGTTCTTTGAGCTAAGCAATGCCGAGAATCAAAAAGCGCAGCAAGATCTAGCCCGCACTATCTTGACCAAAGACTTCCAAGAAGTGTTTAACCTCAACAAAGGTTCAATTCCAGTACGTTTAGATATGGACATGGCGAAGTTCGACCAGTGTGCACTAGACTCAATGGCGACCTTCAAAGCGAGTGCCGCGTCTGGCGACCTTGTGCCAAGTATGGCGCACGGTTTGTCGACCACCAGTTACGCGCAAGGCGCTATCTATGATGTTGTGACCAACTTCTTCAATGACAGCAATGCGGATCCAAAACAGGCAGCAGAGAAGCTGGCTAAAGCGGTAAAAGCAGCCATCTAATCGGCTATCAATAGTCACACCCCAAAGGGCGTACAGGCTTGTGGGGAGCCTGCACGCCCTTTCCTTTAAGGCCTAGTCACAATGATGATTAGGTTGTTAGACGTAAGGATTCGTTATGGAGCACGTTGCAAAACGGTACCAAAAAAAGTCGCAAGTTAAGCCAAGCTTAGCGGACAGACTCCAGCACTGGTTGCCAAAAATCGTTCTTGCCCCGACCGTTCTCGTTACTGTGGTCTGTATTTATGGCTACATCTTTTGGACGGCGGCGTTATCAATGACCAACTCCCGTTTTCTTCCTAGCTTTAATTTTGTCGGCTTTGCTCAATATCAAAAGCTCATGGAAAACGACCGTTGGCTCACCTCAATTTCAAACCTCGGCATTTTCGGCCTGCTATTTATGCTAGTGGCGATTGTGCTGGGCGTTGGGCTTGCCATTCTTCTTGACCAAAACATTCGTCAAGAGGGCGCAATTCGAACTATTTACCTCTACCCGATGGCACTGTCGTTCATCGTAACGGGTACTGCCTGGAAGTGGATTCTTAACCCAGGACTAGGCATAGAGAAGCTGATGCAAGACTGGGGCTTTAGCCAATTTAAATTTGATTGGCTGGTTAACTCAGATATGGCGGTGTACACCTTAGTGATCGCTGCGGTCTGGCAGTCTTCAGGGTTTGTGATGGCGATGTTCTTGGCCGGTCTGCGTGGCATTGATTCATCGATCATCAAGGCGGCGCAAATCGATGGCGCAAGTTTGCCAACGATTTACTGGCGCATCATTATGCCTTGTCTTCGTCCTGTGGTGTTTAGCGCGGTGATCATCACCTCGCACATCGCAATCAAGAGTTTTGACCTTGTCACCGCTATGACGGCAGGTGGTCCGGGCTACTCTTCTGATTTACCCGCTCTGTTCATGTACGCGCACTCATTTACCCGTGGCCAAATTGGTTTAGGTGCGGCTAGTGCGATGATGATGTTGGCCGGGATCTTAGCCATCTTGGTGCCTTACTTGTACTCTGAACTGAGGGAGAAAAAATCATGATGGCGAACATTAACGTCTCTCGACTGTTTATTTACGCGGTGCTGGCTTTCTTTTGTTTCATCTATTTGATGCCGCTGTTTGTGATGGTGATTACCTCATTCAAGACCTTGCCAGATATTAAAGCGGGTAACTTGATGAGTTTGCCGACTGAATGGGTCCTCGATGCTTGGTTTAAAGCGTGGGACAGCGCCTGTACTGGGGTGAAATGTGAAGGGGTGAAAGGGTACTTTTGGAACTCTTTCCAAATGGTGATCCCAGCGGTTGCTATCTCGACCTTACTTGGCGCATTTAATGGTTACGTTGTGACCAAGTGGCAGTTCCGTGGTTCTAACTTGTTCTTTAGTTTGCTTCTGTTCGGCTGCTTTATCCCATTCCAAGTGGTGCTGCTACCAATGGCTACCGTACTCGGTAAGCTCGGGCTGGCTAATACCACCGCGGGCCTCGTCATTGTACACGTGATCTACGGTATGGCATTTACCACACTGTTCTTCCGTAACTTTTACATCAGTATTCCGGATGAGCTGGTTAAAGCCGCCAAACTGGATGGCGCAGGCTTCTTCACTATCTTCTTCAAGATCCTGCTGCCTATCTCAACCCCGATCATCATGGTGACGGTGATTTGGCAGTTCACCGCGATTTGGAATGACTTCTTATTTGGAGTGGTTTACTCGGGTTCAGAAACTCAGCCGATCACGGTCGCGCTCAACAACCTCGTCAACACCAGTACTGGGGTGAAAGAGTATAACGTCGATATGGCAGCAGCCATCATAGCGGCACTGCCCACTCTCTTAGTTTATGTCTTAGCAGGAAAATACTTTGTTCGCGGCCTGACGGCTGGATCGGTAAAAGGATAATTATCATGGCAACACTCGAACTTAAACAGATCCGTAAAACCTATCCGAAAGCGGAGCAAGAAACCTTAAAGGGAATCGATATCAGCATCGACTCTGGTGAGTTTTTGATTTTGGTTGGCCCGTCAGGTTGTGGCAAGTCGACCTTAATGAACACCATTGCGGGTCTTGAGAACATCAGTGCTGGAGAAATCGTGATTGATGGCAACGACGTATCGAACGTTGAACCCAAAGACCGCGACATCGCGATGGTGTTTCAGTCGTACGCGCTGTACCCAAACATGACAGTGCGAGGCAACATCGAATTCGGCCTGAAAATTCGCAAAATGCCGCAAGCGGATATTGATGCAGAAGTCCAACGCGTGGCGTCGATGCTACAAATTGACCACCTGCTCGATCGTAAACCGTCGCAACTTTCTGGTGGACAACGCCAGCGTGTCGCCATGGGGCGAGCGTTAGCCCGTCGTCCGAAGTTGTATCTATTTGATGAGCCGTTGTCGAACCTGGATGCTAAGTTGCGTGTTGAAATGCGCCATCAAATTAAGCGTCTGCATCAGCAGCTCAACACGACCATTGTCTATGTGACCCATGATCAAATTGAGGCCATGACCTTAGCCGACCGCATTGCGGTGATGAAAGATGGTGAGCTTCAACAGTTGGGCACGCCGCAAGAGATCTACAACAAGCCGAACAACATGTTTGTGGCTGGGTTTATGGGTTCACCGTCGATGAACTTTATTAAAACCATGGTCGATCTCAATGACCAAGACCAGCCGGTGATTAAAGTTACTGGGGGCAATGGTCAGGAGCATCATATTAACCTGCCGGCTTCAATGCGAGAGCAAGATGGCAAGGAGATTGTGATTGGTCTGCGTCCAGAGCACATTACCGACAGTGAAAACAGTGATTCTAGTGCGACCACCAAACTGGACTTGATGTTAGAGGTTCTTGAACCTACCGGCCCAGATACGATTGCGATGATCAAAGTCAACGAGCAAGAGGTGGCGTGTCGACTCTCTCCAGAGTTTGATGTCACCGCAGGTCAAATCGCCCCGCTGCATTTTGACTTGTCGAAGGCGGTATTTTTTGATGCCCAAACCGAGCAACGTATTGAGTTTCGTTAATGAGCGACTTTGTTGATAAATTTATTAGTAAAATCGGCGTGAACGACTATGATTAAATCAATGCATGAAATAAGTCTCATGCGAAAGTGAGTTTAGGCGGGTAATCACGTCTCCTTATTACTCACCTTATCTCGAGTAGCGAAAATGGCAGCCAGATGGCTGCCATTTGTTTTTTCATTTGTTGGCGAAAATCGGCACTTGTTAAATATGTGTAAACTCACTCATTTACCCCAAAGTGTTGGGGGGAAATCCACCCATTTCTGTTGGTAAGTGTGAACCTGATCCTTAAGGTAAATTACGACTTATAAATAAGTTATTGATTTAGTGTGATTAAAATGTGGTGATCAAACTTGGCTTAGTTATTGCCCTTATAGAAATATCAACACCCAGTGATGGGGTTGTTCATTTAACAAGGAGAATAATAATGTTTAAGCCATTGACCCTACTATCTGCTGCCATTGTTGCTGTCACCAGTTTTAACGCTGCGGCGAACTGTGATCCAGGGGAAACTGTGATCAAGTTTAGCCACGTGACCAACACGGATAAACACCCAAAAGGTATTGCGGCTTCTCTACTTGAACAGCGTGTAAACGACGAGATGAACGGAAAAATGTGTATGCAGGTTTTCCCTAACTCTACACTTTACGATGATGACAAAGTGCTTGAAGCACTGCTCAATGGTGACGTGCAACTCGCTGCCCCTTCTCTATCAAAGTTTGAAAAGTTCACCAAGAAGTACCGTATCTTCGATTTGCCATTCTTGTTTGAAGATGTTGCGGCGGTTGACCGCTTCCAAAACTCAGAAGCGGGCGAAAAGCTTAAGAATGCAATGCGCCGTCGTGGCCTTCAGGGTTTGGCATTTTGGCACAATGGTATGAAGCAGATGTCGGCCAACAAACCGCTTATCTCTCCTGAAGATGCGAAAGGTCTAAAGTTCCGTGTACAAGCATCCGATGTTCTCGTGGCTCAGTTTGAGCAGCTAGGCTCGAATCCACAAAAAATGTCGTTCAAAGAGGTATACGGCGGCTTGCAAACCAAGGTTATCGATGGTCAAGAGAACACCTGGTCAAACATCTACGGTAAGAAGTTCTTCGAAGTTCAAGACGGCATTACTGAGACCAACCACGGTATTCTTGATTACCTGGTTGTGACCTCTAAAGACTTCTGGAAAGGGCTTCCTGAAGATCAGCGCCGTCAGTTGAATACCATTATTCAAGAAGTCACTGAACAGCGTAACTCTGAATCCACCAAAGTTAACCTAGCGAACAAAAACAACATCATTGAAGCAGGTGGTGTGGTTCGCACATTAACGCCTGAGCAACGCCAAGAGTGGGTCACAGCACTTCAACCAGTATGGAAGAAGTTCGAGAAGGATATCGGTTCTGACCTAATTGAAGCGGCGCTTGCGTCAAACCAGTAATTACATCCAGTAATACTCCAACAATAACTATAAGCATCCCCCAACTATTGGCCCTCCGATCGGGAGGAGGGCCTTTCTTTTATCGGCGATAAAGTGAAGAAATATATGGAACAGTCTATTTTTGCCAAGATCGGTAACGTGACAGACGCAATAGAGGAGACTCTCATCGCGTTTTTCTTGGGAGCAATGACCTTGCTCACGTTTGCCAACGTCGTGTTTCGCTATGTGTTCAACGACAACATTTTGTGGGCGTTGGAACTTACCGTATTTATGTTCGCGTGGATGGTGCTGGTCGGAGCATCGTACGGCGTGAAAAAACACTTCCACATTGGTGTGGATGTGGTGATCAACCTAGCACCAGAGAAAATGCGTAAAGTGTACGCATTGGTGGCGGCGGCATGCTGTCTCACCTTTTCAATTTTACTCTTGATTGGTTCATGGAACTACTGGTACCCGTTCGCCACTGAGCGCGCTTGGTATGAGACCGATGATATTCCGATGCCTGAGATGTTGCAGTTCCTCTCTGATTGGTTAAACGAGGGAGAGCGCTACGAGAAACTGCCACGCTTTATTCCCTACATGGCTTTACCAATTGGCATGGCACTGATGACGTTCCGCTTTGCTCAAGTCACGGTTCAAATTGCTACAGGTAAGCTAGACAGATTGATTGCAGGCCATGAAGCCGAAGAAGACCTCGAAGCGCTCAAAGAAGAACTAAAAGACGCGGGCGAGGCAATGGCGCCTAAAAATAACAATAACAGCAAGGAGAGCTAAGCCATGGACATTCTATTTCTCTTCATCATGGTGATCGGCTTTATGCTCATCGGGGTGCCGATCGCGATATCTTTGGGTCTATCGAGTGTTCTGTTCTTAATGATTCACTCCGATGCGTCATTAGCGTCGGTTGCACAAACGCTGTTCAATGCGTTTGCTGGTCACTACACATTGCTAGCGATTCCTTTCTTTATCCTTGCTTCAAGCTTTATGTCGACAGGTGGCGTGGCGAAGCGAATCATCCGTTTTGCGATTGCCATGGTAGGTTGGTTCCGTGGCGGCTTGGCGATGGCATCGGTTGTCGCCTGTATGATGTTTGCGGCGTTGTCGGGTTCTTCGCCTGCTACCGTGGTAGCGATTGGTAGTATCGTCATCGCAGGTATGGTCAAAAACGGTTACTCAAAAGACTTTGCTGCAGGGGTTATCTGTAATGCAGGGACACTGGGTATTTTGATTCCACCGTCGATTGTGATGGTGGTGTACGCGGCGGCAACCGATGTGTCGGTTGGTCGTATGTTCCTAGGTGGCGTGATTCCTGGCCTGTTGGCTGGTGTGATGCTGATGATTGCTATTTATATCGCCGCGCGAGTGAAAAACCTGCCGAAACAGCCATTTGTTGGTTGGAAAGAGATGTTTGACTCGGCAAAAGACGCCAGCTGGGGTTTATTGCTGGTGGTGATTATCTTAGGCGGCATCTACGGTGGTATCTTTACTCCGACAGAAGCAGCAGCGGTGGCGGCGATTTACTCTTTCTTCATCGCCAACTTTGTTTATCGCGATATGGGCCCATTTGCCGACAAAAACAATACCAGACCCGCTCTGTTGAAAATCGTCGAGGCTTTCTTCCATAAAGACACTAAGCATACCTTGTATGAAGCAGGTAAGCTGACGATTATGCTGCTGTTCATTATTGCCAACGCATTGATCCTCAAACACGTACTGACTGAGGAGCGTATTCCGCAAATGATCACCGAGTCGATGTTGTCAGCAGGTTTAGGTCCGATCACCTTCTTGATCGTGGTCAACCTGTTGCTGTTGATTGGTGGTCAATTTATGGAGCCATCAGGGCTACTCATTATTGTTGCGCCGCTGGTTTTCCCTATTGCTATCGCATTGGGCATCGACCCGATTCACTTGGGTATCATGATGGTGGTGAACATGGAGATAGGTATGATAACGCCACCGGTAGGGCTGAACTTGTTCGTCACCGCAGGGGTTGCGAAGATGTCGATGATGCAGGTAGTCAAAGCGGCGCTACCATGGGTCGCTGTGATGTTCCTGTTCCTGATTATCGTTACTTACGTGCCTTGGGTATCGACTTGGCTGCCTACCACCTTGATGGGGCCAGAGATCATTACTAAGTAATTGGCCTATCGATATCCCAAAAGCCCCGAAGCGGTTCCACTTCGGGGCTTTTTAGTTGATGCTTAGCTCCTAATTACACCCACTTTCTGAATGCCTGATTGATATTAAGGTTTGTACTTCTCTTTGTCCAAACCGTGTTTTTGCATCTTGTCGTATAAGGTTTTGCGCGCCAATTGCAGCTGTTTCATGGTGAGTTTTATGCTGCCTTGATGATGACTGAGCGCTTGCTCAATCAGACTTTTTTCAAACTCTGCGACTTGCTCTGCTAGGCCAATCTCACGCGGCTCGCTATCTTGAGTGCCGTTGAAAGCGCTGAGTTTACCTAACAACACAAAGCGTTCAGCGGCGTTTCTCAACTCGCGCACGTTGCCAGGCCAGTCATGGCTCATTAACTGATGAATCTGCGCCGCTTCAATCGCCGGAGCCGATTTACCGTAACGCGAAGCAGCGACCAACAAGAAATGGTGGAACAGCGTTGGAATGTCTTCTTTGCGCTGCCTAAGGGGAGGTAAATCGAGTGTGACCACATTGAGTCGATAGTACAAATCTTCGCGGAAACTTCCTTCACTGGCTGCTTGTTTTAGGTCGACTTTGGTTGCCGCAATTACGCGGATGTCGATGGGTACTAACTCGTTGGAGCCGACTCGCTCAATCACTCGCTCTTGCAGAACCCGAAGCAAGCGGATTTGCGCTTGCATTGGCATCGACTCGATCTCATCCAAAAACAGCGTGCCGCCATTGGCATGCTCAAACTTACCGATGCGCTGGCTGTCTGCACCAGTAAATGCCCCTTTTT
The DNA here is from genome assembly GCF_023195835.1 of Vibrio sinaloensis. Lineage (NCBI taxonomy): Bacteria > Pseudomonadati > Pseudomonadota > Gammaproteobacteria > Vibrionales > Vibrionaceae > Vibrio > Vibrio sinaloensis. The sequence continues at coordinate 906,912 of NZ_CP096199.1, forward strand.
CGTGACCATAAAGCTCACTTTCAATCAGGTTCTCAGGCACCGCACCGCAGTTGATAGCGACGAAGTTGTTGTCGCGTCGAGGGCTTTGTTCGTGGATCGAGCGAGCGAAGAGCTCTTTACCCGTTCCTGTTTCACCAAAAAGCAGAATGTCGGCATTGGTATCGGCGATATGGACGATGGTATCGCGCAACTGCTGAATTGAAGGGGTGTCGCCGATGATTCGAGGACCGAGTGCCTGACTGGCTTTCAAACTGCGTTTCAGCGCCTGATTTTCTATTGTTAGGCTCCGCTTCTCTAGCGCGCGTCGGGTGGTGTCGATCAACCGGTCAATGGCAAAGGGCTTTTCTATAAAGTCATACGCGCCATTGCGCAGCGCATTGACCGCCATCGAAATATCACCATGACCAGTAATCAAAATAACCGGGATCTCAGGGTCTTGGTGCAAAATACTGGATAAGATATTTTCTCCGGATAGACCTGGCAGACAAATGTCGGTGATCACGACCTTAGGCAACCCGTCGGCTTTGATGGCCAGCAGCGCTTCTTCGGCGCTGGCAAAGAATCGCGCCGATATCTCCTCAAGTTCAAAGCTTTGCTCGATTGCCAGGCGAATATCGCTCTCATCATCGATAAATATTACGTCGTACATAGGGTTCCTTGTGCCTCTAGTCCTGTTTCAATGCCAGAGAAATGATAAAGCGTGCACCGCCAAGCGGAGACTCATTCACTTGCAGGCGGCCATTCATCGCCTGCATGATTTGTTGAGAAATCGATAACCCTAACCCCAAGCCGTTTTTCTTGGTGGTATAGAAGGGCTCAAACAGCTGCGCACGCTGGTCAAACGGAATACCGGGACCGTTATCGTCGACATAGATAGACAGCCATTGTGGGTCAATGTGGGTGGAAATGACTACCTGTTTGTGCTCCTGCTCGGCGACAGCGTGCAGCGCGTTGGTGATTAGATTGATTAACACTTGTTCAAACTGAATCGGGTTGAGCTCAATTTGCGGCAGGGCAGGGCTGAGCTCAAGCGTTAGCTCGGTCATTTGCGCCTTAAATTGCGGGTTGAGCAGCTCTTTCGCCGCGATGATAAGGGGAGCGACATCGAGCAGACTGACCTCGTTGCTGTCGCTTTTTTTGGCAAATGAACGTAATTGGTTACTAATTTTGGCCATACGCTCGGTGAGGGACGAAATGCGAGAAAGGTTGTCGTCGACCCGATCATAACTTTGTCTGGCCAGAAAGCGTTTGGCGTTGTCTGCGAAACTGCGGATGGCAGCGAGTGGATTGTTCAGCTCATGACTAATGCTGGCTGACATTTGCCCCAAAACCGCCAATTTAGCCGCTTGAATCAGTTCATTTTGAGTTTGACGCAGTGCTTGCTCGGTTTTGACACGTTCGTGAATCTCGGCTTGAAGCTCAGACGTTCGCTCCATCACTTGAAACTCCAGCTTTTGCCGGGCTTCGGACTGGAGCTGCTCAAACTGACGCTTTTTCAACTGGCGCTGATAACCAAGCTGTAAAGAGAGGTAGGCAATGACAAACAACAAGGTGGCAACCAGCGCGAAGCTGAGTGAGTTCCACAGCAAAATCGACTTCGACGTTAACACCCGCAGAGTTAAGTCATGTTTCTGCAAAGCGCGAGAGGAGATTAAGTAATCATGGTCAAATCCAGACGCGCTGAGGTTGCGTAGCTCGCTGTGTTCCTTGGAAAGGTCACCACTTAGATTCATTGATCGAATCGGTTTATCGAGGTACTGCCGACTATTCAAAATCGCTAAACGTTCCGATTCAGTGAGTGTGGTTAAGCTCTTGAATAGCCACTCGTCGTTGCTCGACATAAAAATAACGTTGTGAGGGTCGGTCGCAACAAAAATATTGGTGCGGTTTTGCCAGTTGGATTCGATTGCCGTCAAATCCATCTTGATCACTATCACGCCGATCACTTCAGCGGCGTAGGTGACGGGGTACGAAAAGTAATAGCCGCGCTGTTTAGAGCTTGAGCCGAGCGCAAAATATTGACTGGGCTGACCTTGAACGGCGTTTGAAAAATAAGGACGCCAAGCGTAGTTGCGTCCAACGAAAGAGCGCTCCAATTTCCAGTTGCTTGAGGCGATGGTATTGCCGAACTCATCGAGTAGATAGGCATCGGTTGATTGAATGATCTGATTGACCTCTTCAAGATAACGGTTGGTCAGCTCTATTTGGGCGCTATTTTGCGGGGCGTGCAGCGCGGCAATTAACAACGGGTCTTGGGCAATCAGTTGGGGTAAATGTGCGTATTTGTCGAGCTTGCTGGAAATATACTCGGCAAATCGATCAAGCTGCTCTTTATGGTTGGCCAACTGGTTGTTTTCGCTTACTTGCCACAACCAACCTGAGCCTGCTGTGACCACAAATATGTAAAGCACCAGTAGAGAAAACTTACTGCGACGAAACGTTAACATCTCTATCCCTGAAAGGCCTGTATAACTGGCTATAGCGTAAAGGTTTTTGTTACAAATGTGTTTAGTGATATTGACAATTTGAGGGATAAAACCGGACTTAGATCGACTTTTATTCTTAAACTCAAAAAAAACGTTATTTTCTCTTGAAAAAGGCTTTAATGTCCCCATTTCTGAGAACAAAGAATACTGAGTTGGTGTTTTTTTTAGCAGTTAAGTGAGTTTTTAGGATTATCGTGAGGCGATCTTAGGGTTCGGCTCGACAGCTATCGATCCGCTCGGTAGAATGCTGCGTCTAAATTTTTAATCCTGAGGCTAATCGGAGATACCTTTTACGACCAAACGTCGAGAAGATATCGCTGATTAGTCCGGCAACTAGCCATGCTTAGTTGCCGATACTCGATTTATGAAGAGTACTCATAGAGTACAAACAAGGATGGGTCCTCTCGAAAGAGCGGGCACATAAGCTCAGCCAGCTGAGCCAGTTTTGAGGTTAATGAATAATGCAAGTTACTGTTGAAACGCTAGAGGGCCTAGAGCGCCGTCTAAACATTACTGTTCCTGCTGCAAACATCGAAGACGCTGTTACTGCAGAACTACGCAACATCGCAAAGAACCGTCGTTTCGATGGTTTCCGTAAAGGCAAAGTGCCGCTAAAAATGGTTGCGAAGATGTACGGCAAAGCAGTACGTCAAGACGTAATGGGTGAGGTTATGCAACGTCACTTCATCGAAGCGATTGTGAAAGAAAAAATCAACCCAGCAGGCGCGCCTACTTTCGCTCCAGTTGAAACTAAAGAAGGCGAAGATCTAGTTTTCAACGCAACTTTTGAAGTTTACCCAGAAGTAGAGCTGAAAGGTCTAGAGAACATCACTGTTGAAAAACCAACAACAGAAGTGAATGACTCAGACGTTGAAGAGATGATCGACACGCTACGTAAGCAACAAGCAACTTGGGTTGAAGTTGAAGAAGCAGCAGAAGATGGCAAGCGCGCAACGATCGATTTCGTTGGCTCTATCGACGGCGAAGAGTTCGAAGGCGGTAAAGCTGAAAACTTCCCACTAGAAATGGGTGCAGGTCGCATGATCCCAGGTTTTGAAGACGGTATCGCAGGCAAAACTGCTGGTATGGAATTCGAAATCGACGTGACTTTCCCAGAAGATTACCACGCTGAAAACCTAAAAGGTAAAGCAGCTAAGTTCGCTATCAAAGTGAACAAAGTTGAAGCGCGTGAGCTTCCAGAGCTAAACGACGAGTTCGTTGCTAAGTTTGGTGTTGCTGAAGGCGGCGTCGACGCGCTTAAAGCTGAAGTACGCAAAAACATGGAGCGTGAACTTAAGCAAGCTGTGAAGAACCGCATCAAAGAGCAAGCGCTAGACGGTCTTGTGAAAGAGAACGACATTGACGTTCCTGCAGCACTCGTTGATCAAGAGATCGGTACGCTGCGTCAGCAAGCAGCTCAACGTTTCGGTGGCAACCCAGAAGCAGCAGAGCAGCTTCCACGTGAACTGTTCGAAGAGCAAGCGAAGCGTCGCGTTGTTGTTGGTCTACTTCTAGGTGAAGTGATCAAGTCTGAAGAGCTAAAAGCTGACGATGAGAAAGTGAAAGCACTGATCGAAGAAATGGCGACAGCTTACGAAGATCCAGCTGAAGTCGTTGCTTACTACGAGCAAAACGAGCAAATGATGAACAACATGCGCAACGTTGCCCTAGAAGAGCAAGCAATCGACGCAATCATCGCTAAAGCTCAGGTGACTGAAAAAGCAGTAAGCTTCAGCGAGCTAATGAACCAGCAGCCAGCAGCACAATAAGCAATATAGTGCTTAGAAGGTTGACTTAGCGTTAACTATTCTGCTAACAATGGTCCGTATGAAATACTTCATCCGGGCCATTTATTTTAGGGACATAACAATATGAGCTACCAAGAAAAAAACGCAATGTCGCCAATTTTAGACGCGCTGGTACCCATGGTGGTTGAACAGACTTCCCGCGGCGAACGTTCTTACGACATTTACTCTCGTTTGCTTAAAGAACGTGTCATATTCCTAACGGGTCAAGTGGAAGATCACATGGCCAATCTTGTTGTGGCACAGTTGCTTTTCCTAGAGTCGGAAAACCCAGATAAAGACATCTTCCTTTACATCAACTCTCCAGGTGGTAGCGTGACTGCGGGTATGTCTATTTATGACACCATGCAGTTCATTAAACCGAACGTGAGCACAGTGTGTATGGGCCAAGCGTGCTCTATGGGTGCTTTCCTACTTGCAGGTGGCGCACCGGGTAAACGTTACGTGCTACCAAACTCGCGCGTGATGATTCACCAACCACTGGGTGGCTTCCAAGGTCAAGCGTCAGATATTCAGATTCATGCTCAAGAAATCCTGACTATCAAACAGAAACTGAACAAGCTTCTTGCTGAACATACAGGTCAGCCTTTGGAAGTGATTGAACGCGATACCGATCGCGATAACTTTATGGCGGCAGAGCAAGCTGTAGAGTACGGCCTAGTCGATGCAGTTCTTACTCATCGCGGCGAATAACTAGCAAGATTGGGGTATATTGATATACACTCAAATCATATCAGTAAAGGCTAAGAGGTTAGCGAATGACAGATAAAAGCAAAGAGAGCGGTAGTAGTAAGCTTCTTTACTGCTCTTTCTGCGGCAAAAGCCAGCACGAAGTTCGTAAGCTAATCGCTGGTCCGTCAGTCTATATTTGTGACGAATGTGTCGATCTATGTAACGACATCATTCGTGAAGAAATTAAAGATGTTCTACCGAAGAAACAATCGGAAGCACTGCCTGTGCCACGTGAAATTCGTGAACACCTTGACGACTACGTGATCGGACAAGATTACGCTAAAAAAGTGTTAGCAGTAGCCGTTTATAACCACTATAAGCGTTTACGAAATGGAGATACGACCAGCGAAGGTGTTGAACTTGGTAAAAGTAACATCTTGCTTATTGGCCCGACAGGTAGCGGTAAAACTCTGCTTGCCGAGACGCTCGCTCGTTTCCTTGATGTACCATTTACGATGGCAGATGCAACTACGCTAACTGAAGCGGGTTATGTGGGTGAAGATGTAGAAAACATCATCCAAAAACTGCTGCAAAAATGTGATTACGACGTCGCGAAAGCGGAGCGTGGTATCGTGTACATCGATGAGATCGACAAGATCTCTCGTAAAGCAGAAAACCCTTCAATTACCCGTGACGTGTCGGGTGAAGGTGTACAGCAAGCGCTATTGAAATTAATTGAAGGGACGGTTGCTTCTGTGCCGCCACAAGGTGGTCGCAAGCATCCACAACAAGAGTTCCTTCAAGTCGATACATCGAAGATCTTATTTATCTGTGGCGGTGCATTTGCCGGCCTAGATAAGGTGATTGAGCAGCGTGTCGCGACAGGAACCGGTATCGGCTTTGGCGCCGAAGTGCGTTCAAAAGACGAAACCAAAACGGTCGGCGAGCTATTCACTCAAGTAGAGCCAGAAGACTTAGTAAAATACGGTCTGATCCCGGAGTTTATTGGTCGTCTGCCTGTCACAACAACACTGACAGAGCTTGATGAAGATGCGTTGATTCAGATTCTATGTGAACCGAAGAATGCATTGACTAAGCAATATGCTGCGTTGTTTGAGCTTGAAAACGCAGAGCTTGAATTCCGCGAAGATGCGCTGCGTGCTATCGCCAAAAAAGCGATGGAACGCAAAACAGGTGCGCGTGGTCTGCGCTCTATTTTAGAGAGCGTGCTACTTGAAACCATGTACGAGCTGCCTTCAATGGACGACGTAAGCAAGGTCGTTATTGATGAGTCGGTGATTAAAGGTGAGTCTGATCCTTTGCTCATTTACAGCAATTCAGACAATCAAGCCGCAGGCGCTGAATCTTAATCTAAATCACAGATTTAGAGACGAATTGAAAGGGGGTAATCATTTACTCCCTTTTTTTTATTCTTCCATTGAATCCAACCAATTAGCCCCCATATACTGCTCATAAGACTAAGCGGAAGAGAGAAGCATATGAACTTGGAACGTTCCGAACGTATCGAGATCCCCGTACTACCTCTAAGAGATGTAGTCGTTTACCCGCATATGGTAATTCCTTTGTTTGTTGGTCGAGAAAAGTCCATCGCCTGTCTTGAGGCAGCTATGGATAACAACAAGCAAGTATTATTAGTAGCGCAAAAAGAAGCGGATACTGATGAGCCAACTCAGGCAGATATGTTTGAAGTGGGTACCGTTGCGACCATTCTACAATTGCTCAAGTTACCGGACGGCACCGTCAAGGTATTGGTCGAAGGTCAGCAGCGCGCCAAAATCAATCACTTTATTGAGAATGACTTCTTTTATGCTGAGGCGCAATATTTGACTACGGCTGAGCTAGATGAACGCGAGCAAGAGGTGATTGTTCGTAGTGCCATCAATCAGTTCGAAGGCTTTATCAAGCTCAACAAAAAGATTCCACCAGAGGTACTGACGTCACTCAATGGTATCGATGAAGCTGCGCGCCTAGCCGATACTATCGCCGCGCACATGCCGCTAAAATTGGCTGACAAGCAAACGGTACTAGAGCTCCTAGACGTCACAGAGCGCCTTGAGTTCCTAATGGGACAAATGGAATCAGAAATCGATCTGCTACAGGTTGAGAAGCGCATCCGTACCCGTGTTAAAAAGCAGATGGAAAAATCACAGCGCGAGTACTATCTGAATGAGCAAATGAAAGCGATTCAGAAAGAGCTTGGCGAAAGTGAAGATGGCGTCGATGAGTTTGAAGCTCTACAGCAAAAAATCGTTGACGCTAAGATGCCAAAAGAAGCGCGTGAGAAAACCGAACAAGAACTGCAAAAACTGAAGATGATGTCGCCAATGTCGGCAGAGGCGACGGTTGTGCGTGGTTATATTGATTGGATGTTGGGCGTGCCTTGGAATAAACGTTCTAAAGTTAAAAAGAACTTAGCCAAGGCAGAAGAGGTACTCAACGAAGATCACTACGGTTTAGAGCGAGTTAAAGAGCGAATTCTTGAATACCTCGCGGTGCAAAACCGAATCAACAAGCTCAAGGGCCCGATTCTGTGTCTCGTCGGTCCTCCAGGTGTGGGTAAAACCTCCCTTGGTCGCTCTATAGCGGCGGCAACAGGTCGTCAGTACACTCGAATGGCGCTTGGCGGCGTGCGCGACGAAGCTGAGATTCGTGGCCATCGCCGCACTTACATCGGTTCTATGCCGGGCAAGTTAATTCAAAAAATGTCCAAGGTAGGGGTCAAAAACCCACTGTTCTTGTTGGATGAAATCGACAAGATGTCTTCGGACATGCGCGGTGACCCATCATCTGCGTTACTTGAAGTACTCGATCCAGAGCAGAACAACGCCTTTAATGACCACTACTTGGAAGTGGACTACGACCTGTCTGACGTGATGTTCGTGGCGACCTCGAACTCGATGAACATCCCAGGTCCACTGCTTGACCGTATGGAAGTGATTCGTCTTTCGGGCTATACCGAAGATGAAAAGCTCAATATCGCTAAGCGTCACTTAGTTGAAAAGCAGATCAAGCGCAATGGCTTGAAAACGGGTGAGATTGAGATTGAAGACTCAGCCATCATCGGCATTATTCGCTACTACACTCGTGAAGCAGGGGTGCGTAGCCTAGAGCGAGAGATCTCGAAGATTTGTCGCAAAGCAGTGAAAAACATCTTGCTCGATCCTGAGCTTAAGAAAGTCACGGTGACCATGGAGAATCTCAAAGAGTATTTGGGTGTTCAGCGTCACGATTACGGTAAAGCCGAGGATAGCAATCGCATCGGTCAAGTGACTGGACTTGCTTGGACTGAAGTCGGCGGCGATTTGTTAACAATCGAGACTCAAGCGATGCCAGGTAAGGGTAAACTCACTCAAACCGGCTCACTCGGCGATGTGATGCAAGAGTCCATTCAGGCTGCGATGACGGTCGTGCGCTCTCGCGCTGAGAAGCTCGGTATTAACTCTGACTTTTACGAGAAGCGCGATATTCACGTTCATGTGCCAGAAGGTGCGACACCAAAAGATGGCCCGAGTGCGGGTATCGCGATGTGCACCGCGTTGGTTTCAAGTCTCACGGGTAACCCTGTGAAGGCGGAAGTGGCGATGACGGGTGAGATCACACTACGCGGTGAAGTGTTACCGATCGGTGGCTTAAAAGAGAAGCTTCTCGCGGCTCACCGTGGCGGCATAAAAACGGTGTTGATTCCAAAAGATAATGAACGTGATCTGGAAGAGATTCCTGACAATGTTATCGCTGATCTTAAGGTGATTCCTGTGCGCTGGATTGACGATGTATTGAAAATTGCATTGGAAAAAGATCCGTCAGGTGTTGAGTTTGCCGTCGAAAAATAGTGATGTGCAGCAAAAATAAGTAAAAGATTACGCTGATAAGCACAAAAAGGCTTGTCAGCGTTTTTTTTGGGCGCTAACGTTAGCGACTATAGCTTCAAGCCTTGTATAGCAAGGGTTTGTCGCTAATTTGAAACGAAATGGAACGTATAGCTACCTATAAAAAAATAACCAGGTGGCGCAAAGGGGAATCACAGTGAATAAAACACAATTAGTAGAAAAAATCGCAGAAAATGCAGATCTATCTAAAGCTTCTGCGGGTCGTGCACTAGACGCATTTATCGAAGCAGTTGGCGAAACGCTTCAATCAGGTGACCAAGTTGCTCTAGTTGGCTTCGGTACTTTTAGCGTTCGTACTCGTGCAGCTCGCACTGGTCGTAACCCTAAAACAGGTGAAGAGATTCAAATCGCTGAAGCTAAAGTACCAGCGTTCAAAGCAGGTAAAGCTCTCAAAGATTCTTGCAACTAATCAAAAAATCGCCACTTAGGCGCATTTTTTCGAACCTTTTTAAATTATGCGCATCCTACTGATGCGCATTTCTTTTTCTGATATTATCGCGTTATCCAGATTTTAATTTAGTAATATACAGATCGCCGGCAGCAAGGCTCCCACGAACTGTATAAGCGGAGAGTAGTTTAAGTATGATGGACCGATTACGCGAAGGCGTGAATAGCATCGCGGTTAAAATTATCCTAGGGCTTATCATCCTGTCTTTTGTATTTGCGGGTGTCGGTAGCTACATTGTGGGTGGCTCAGGCAATTCAGCAGCTAAAGTAGGTAATGTTGAGATTGGCCGTGGTGAGTTTGAGCAAGCTTACCAAAATGAACGTAATCGTATGCAGGCACAGCTTGGAGATTACTTCGCTAATCTGCTCGCTGATCCAAGCTACGTAGAGTCGTTCCGCAAGTCGGTACTTGATCGCATGATTGATGATGTGTTGATTGAGCAACATGCAGAGTCATTGGGGCTACGTGTTAGCGATTCTCAAGTCCGCACTATGATTCTTGACATGCCTCAGTTCCAAGTCGATGGTCAGTTTGACCAAGAGATTTACCAGTCCGCTCTACGTCGTGCCGGTTTCTCCCCTGAAAGCTTTGCCCAATATTTGCGTCGTGATTTGATTCGTACTCAGCTTTTGACTGCGATTCAAGCCAGTGACTTTGCTCTACCTGGCGAAGTGGAAACTCAAAGTAAGCTGCTCACCCAAACTCGTGATATCAACAAGATCACTCTATCTCTGGCGGATTTTGCCGCGAAAGCAGAACTGTCTGAGCAAGAAATTGAACAGTATTATCAGCAAAACACCGAGCGCTACACTCGTCCCGAGCAGGCTAAAGTCTCGTTTGTTGAGCTATCTGCACAACAGTTGAAACAGAGCTTAACGATTACCGATGAAGAAGCGGAGCAGTACTATCAGCAGAATCGAGATAAGTTCTCCTCTCAAGAGCAGCGTCGTGTTAGCCACATTTTGGTTGAAGGTGATGATGAAGCCAAAGCGCAAGCGATTCTTGACCAACTGACTGCAGGCGCGGATTTCGCTGCGTTAGCAGAAGAGAAATCTGACGATTTCGGCAGTGCATCGGAAGGCGGTTCTTTAGGTTGGATTGAACGTGATGTGATGGACCCAGCGTTTGAAGAGGCGGCGTTTGCGCTGCAAAACGTTGGTGATACAACGGGCTTGGTCAAGTCAGACTTTGGCTACCACATCATCAAACTTGATGAGCTTAAAGGCTCAGTATCTAAGCCGTATCAAGAAGTAGCGAACGATATTAAACAAGAGCTACGAGATCAGCGCGCAGTGGATAAGTTCTATGAACTACAAAGTGAACTAGAGCGTGTTGCGTTCGAGTTCCCAGATTCACTCGACGATGCTGCAAAAGCCATCGATGCTCAGATTCAAACCACAGATTTTATCTCTCAACTTGATGCGCCAGAGCTACTTAAAACGCCAGCTGTTATGCAAGCGATTACTAGCCCTGAAGTCAACGAAGATGGCTTGAACTCAGAGGTGATCGAAGTTGCGCCAGAACATGTGGTGGTGGTTCGTGTCGAAGAGAGTCGCGAAGAAACGGTTCTACCACTGGATGAAGTTCGTGATCAGGTGACTCAAGCTTTGGCTAACGTTAAGGGTGAGCAAGCAGCGATTCAACTATCACAAACCTTGATTACGGATCTCAAGCAAGGTGACAAAACGTCGCTCAATGAAAATGGTCTGATGTTTACCGATACTGAAACGTTAGACCGCAGTTCGCCGCTTGCTGATGTGGTATTCTCTATGGCGAAACCAACTCAGGAACAACCTCAGTATGCACAGGCGAAAGATCTCAATGGCGATATCGTTATAGTGGAACTGGTCAACGTAGCCTCTGAGTTCGATCCGCAATACAATCAGCAGATTGGTGCACAAATAACGCAAGTGAATGCACAGCAGGACCTCTCTGGTCTGGTGAGTATTTTGCGCGAAACGATAGACATCGAATACTATATCGTGAACTAATCTGAGCTCAGATGTAACTGATATATGTGTCATAACGGACTGCTTCGGCAGTCCGTTTTGTTTTTTTGGTCTCTTGGTTTTCTATTTTGCAAATCCGTTTAGGCTCAAAGCATCGAACACACAGATAGGAAAATGTAATGATAAAACAGTTAGTTTTTATACTCGTTCTGCTATGTAGCGTGCCTATGACCTTCGCACAACAGGAGACGGAGAACGTCAAGTATGAAGGGATTGAGATTACCGTCAATATTAACCAAGCTAGTGCTGAAGAACTGGCAGATTTATTACAGGGAATCGGTCTGAAAAAAGCGCAAGCTATTGTGAGTTATCGTGAGCAAAACGGTAACTTTAGCAGTGCCGATGGTTTAACTGCGGTCAAAGGTATTGGCCTCGCTACCGTAGAGAAAAATCGCCACCGGATTCAATTGTAATTGCTTCAAAGAGTGCGCGAGCACTCTTTTTTGTATTTCGTCGCTATCCCGCCTAGAACCTCTATCTGTTTCCCTCTATAATTTCTCGCCGAACAAGGTCAGGTCATTGAGCCTAGACCAGCAACCAACCTGGAGTAAAACATGTCGTCTCATACACCGGTGGTCACCGTTGATGGACCGAGTGGTGCCGGCAAAGGCACGCTTTGTATGCTGCTAGCCAAAAAGCTAGGTTTCCACTTACTGGACTCTGGCGCAATTTATCGAGTTTTAGCGCTTGCCGCGATTCATCATGGTGTTGATCTTGAGTCGGAGGATGCGCTTGTCCCACTCGCTACTCACCTTGATGTTCAATTTATCGCTGAAGGTGACTTAGTGAAAGTTATCTTAGAAGGTGAAGACGTTTCAGGAGAGTTACGCAAAGAACAAACGGGCATGGCAGCATCGAAGGTGGCTGCCTTGCCGAGAGTTCGTGAAGCGCTATTGCGACGCCAACGCGCTTTTGCCGAGGGTGCAGGTTTAGTGGCCGACGGCCGTGACATGGGGACGATAGTTTTCCCTCAAGCTGAAGTGAAAATCTTCCTTGATGCCAGCGCTGAAGAGCGAGCGACTCGCCGCCTGAAACAGTTGCAAGGCAAGGGGTTAGATGTTAAATTTGACGACCTTTTGAGCGAGATCCAAGAGCGTGACGACCGAGATCGTAACCGCCCAGTGGCGCCTTTACGCCCTGCAGAGGATGCGCTGTTGCTAGATTCAACCACAATGAGTATCGACGAAGTGGTAGAAAAGGCACTACAATATATCGAATCTAAGCTAGTCGCCTAGGCGGCTAGGTCAGAGCGTTGGTCGCAAGGATGATGACCGGCGAACTTAATAACCCCACGCGGTAGGATACCCGTGGACGTTTTAATTTATTGAAGATTAAATAATGACTGAATCTTTTGCTCAACTCTTTGAAGAGTTTCTAAACGAAACAGAATTCCAACAAGGCAGCATCGTTAAAGGTACTGTAGTAGCTATCGAGAACGGTTTCGTTCTTGTTGACGCTGGTCTTAAGTCTGAATCTGCTATCCCTGCTGAACAATTCAAGAACGCTGCTGGCGAACTTGAAGTTGAAGTTGGTGCTGAAGTAGACGTAGCGCTAGACGCTGTTGAAGATGGTTTCGGTGAAACTCAACTTTCTCGTGAGAAAGCTAAGCGTCACGAAGCTTGGATCGTACTTGAGAAGGCTTGCGAAGAAGCTGAAACTGTTGTTGGTATCATCAACGGTAAAGTTAAAGGCGGTTTCACTGTTGAACTAAACGGTATCCGTGCTTTCCTTCCTGGTTCACTAGTTGACGTACGTCCTATCCGTGACACTGCTCACCTAGAAAACAAAGAGCTAGAGTTCAAAGTTATTAAACTTGACCAGAAGCGTAACAACGTAGTTGTATCTCGTCGTGCAGTAATCGAGTCTGAGAACAGCGTTGAACGTGATGAGCTTCTAGAAACTCTACAAGAAGGCGCAGAAGTTAAAGGTATCGTTAAGAACCTTACTGACTACGGTGCATTCGTAGACCTAGGCGGTGTTGACGGCCTACTACACATCACTGACATGGCTTGGAAGCGCGTTAAGCACCCTTCTGAGATCGTAAACGTTGGTGACGAGATCCAAGTTAAAGTTCTTAAGTTCGACCGTGAGCGTACTCGCGTATCACTAGGTCTTAAGCAGCTAGGCGAAGATCCATGGGTAGCAATCGCTAAGCGTTACCCAGAAGGTCACAAACTATCTGGTCGCGTTACTAACCTAACTGACTACGGCTGTTTCGTTGAAATCGAAGAAGGCGTTGAAGGTCTAGTACACGTTTCTGAAATGGATTGGACTAACAAGAACATCCACCCATCTAAAGTTGTTAATGTTGGCGACGAAGTTGAGGTTATGGTTCTTGAAATCGACGAAGAGCGTCGTCGTATCTCTCTAGGTCTGAAACAGTGTAAAGCTAACCCATGGCAGTCTTTCGCTGAAGCGCAAGCTAAAGGCGACAAAGTAACTGGTAAGATCAAGTCTATCACTGACTTTGGTATCTTCATCGGTCTAGAAGGCGGCATCGACGGTCTAGTACACCTATCTGACATTTCTTGGAATGTTGCTGGCGAAGAAGCTGTTCGCGAGTACAAGAAAGGCGACGAGATCTCTGCAGTTGTTCTAGCAGTAGACGCAGAGCGTGAGCGTATTTCTCTTGGCGTTAAGCAAATGGAAAACGACCCATTCAATGCTTACGTTGCAGACAACAAGAAAGGTGCTCTAGTTAACGGTACTGTAACTGCAGTAGACGCTAAAGGCGCAACTATCGAGCTTGAAGAAGGCGTAGAAGGTTACATCCGCGCTTCTGAAGTTTCTCGTGACCGCGTAGAAGACGCTTCTCTAATCCTAAGCGCTGGTGACAGTGTTGAAGCTAAGTTCACAGGTGTAGACCGTAAGAACCGCGTAATCAACCTATCTATCAAAGCTAAAGACGAAGCTGAAGAGCAAGAAGCAATGGCTTCACTGAACAAAGCAGACGATGCTTCATTCGGTAACGCTATGGCTGACGCTTTCAAAGCAGCTAAAGGCGAGTAATTTATTCGCTTTTAAGAAAAAGGAGCCGCAAGGCTCCTTTTTTATGTTTCAAGTTTGAGTTAGTAGTAATACCAATCTCTGCAACCTGCTGTGAAAAAAGCTTTTTTTCTTTGTACATATTGCTCAAATATTGTCTAAAATTTAAAGCAAGTGTTTGTTGGAACTGGTATTACTTACTATAATAAGTGATAAATTACTCTATGAGGGCAATTATGACTAAGTCTGAATTGATCGAAAGACTCTGTGCTGAACAGACGCACCTTTCTGCAAAAGAGATAGAAGATGCTGTAAAAGATATTTTAGAGCACATGGCGTCAACGTTAGAGAATGGCGACAGAATCGAGATTCGTGGTTTCGGTAGTTTCTCTTTACACTATCGCGAGCCTCGCGTTGGTCGTAATCCTAAGACAGGCGAAAAGGTGGAACTTGAAGGTAAATTTGTTCCTCACTTCAAGCCTGGCAAAGAATTGCGTGAGCGCGTTAATATCGGTTAACGAGCGTTAAAATATTGATAAAAAAGCGGCATGCTCTGAGTATGCCGCTTTTTTATCATCCGAATTACCGATATAACCATGGTTTGTTTGCCGCTTTTCCTGCATAATCGTAACGGCGGAATTTACCTTAGGTGATGGACTATGAAAATTATAAAAATCATTCTCGTACTGGCCCTATTTTTGGTTGCTCTAGCATTAGGCTCTCAAAACCAAGCTGTAGTGACATTTAACTACTTGCTGGCTCAGGGCGACTTCCATTTGTCGACATTGCTTGGCGGTGTGTTTATTGCCGGTTTCGCAGTAGCATGGCTTGTGTTTGGTAGTTTACATCTGAAGTCCCAACTTCAAGTTCGCAAACTCAAGCGACAAATCAATAAGCTCTCTCCCTCAACAAGTACACCAACTCAAGGTAAAGCTTAACAGACGTTTTTAGGTAGGCTATTACTCGATGTTAGAAATTCTCTTCTTGTTGTTGCCAATTGCCGCTGCATACGGCTGGTATATGGGTAATCGAAGTGCCCAGCAAGACAAGCAGAAGCAGTCCCATCAGATCTCTCGACAATACGTAACGGGGTTAAACTTACTATTGTCTGATCAATCTGACAAAGCCGTTGATCACTTCATCGAGCTGTTGCAGGTAGACAACGAAACCATCGATACTCATCTAGCGCTCGGTAACCTATTCCGTTCACGAGGAGAAGTTGATCGCGCTATTCGCATTCACCAAAATCTAATCTCTCGCTCCGGTTTGACTATCGATCAGAAGAATATTGCTTTGCAACAACTGGCCAAAGATTACATGGCGTCAGGATTTTTAGATCGCGCAGAGCGAATTTTTGAACAACTAATCGAAGAGCCCGATCATAAAGAAGCGGCTTTACAACAGCTGGTTGCTATCTATCAGCAGACTCGTGAATGGAGTAAAGCCATTCACTATGCCAATCTATTGGTTAAGATGGGCCGTAAGCGAATGCGCGCGAGTATCGCTCACTTCTGGTGTGAATTGGCGATGCAAGAAAAGGCAGACGACAACGACACGCTAGCAATACAGCACTTCAAGCGAGCACTAGAAGAGGACCCTAAATGTGTTCGCGCTAGCATCGCCCTTGGAAAACTGTATCTTGAGGCGGAAGATTATCAAAATACCATCAAGTATTTGGAGCAAGTTCTTGATCAAGATAGTGACTTTGTCAGTGAAGTGCTACCCACATTAGCCGAGTGCTACCACCATCTTGGTCAAGAAGATGAACTGCTCAATTTCTTACGTCAATGTATCGTCAGTAAAGCCGGCGTATCGGCAGAGCTGATGCTTGCCCAGTTGGTCGCTAAACACGATGGAGTAGGGGCGGCTCAGGAACTGCTCACACGTCAGTTGGTGAAGAACCCGACGATGAAAGGTTTTTATCGTTTGATGGATTATCATCTTGCAGAGGCAGAAGAAGGGCGAGCGAAAGCGAGTCTAGGAACACTGCAGAAGTTAGTCGGAGAACAGCTTAAAGTAAAACCGCATTATCGATGCCGAAAATGCGGGTTTTCAACGCACGCTATGTATTGGCACTGTCCATCATGTAAGGGATGGGGAACGATTAAGCCGATACGTGGGCTAGATGGTGAATAAATTTGTGGGGGTATACCCCAAGTTAGATTGAGCAGCGGCGATCCCGCTGCTTTTTTTCGAATTCTATGAGTATGTTAGGAGATGAGATGATCGACCAAAAAGTAATTGTTGCCCTTGATTATGATAACCAAGCCGACGCACTCGCTTTTGTGGACAAAATCGACCCAAGCTCTTGTCGGTTGAAAGTTGGCAAAGAGATGTTCACCTTATTTGGTCCTGATTTCGTCAAGCAGTTACACCAGCGTGGTTTTTCGGTGTTTTTAGACCTTAAGTTTCACGATATTCCGAATACTTGTTCCAAAGCGGTTCGAGCGGCCGCGGAACTTGGCGTATGGATGGTGAATGTACACGCCAGTGGTGGCGAGCGCATGATGAGTGCATCTCGCGAAATTCTAGAGCCTTATGGAAAGGATCGCCCTCTGCTAATTGGGGTTACGGTGTTAACCAGCATGGAGCAAAGTGACTTGGCAGGGATCGGACTGGATATCGCCCCACAAGAGCAAGTGATTCGTCTCGCGAGTCTTACTAAAAACTCAGGCCTAGATGGCGTTGTGTGCTCTGCTCAAGAAGCTTCGATGCTGAAGAACGAGCTTGGCAAACAATTCAAACTTGTTACACCAGGTATTCGCCCAGCAGGCGCTGCGGTAGGTGACCAAAAGCGTATAATGACACCAGTTGATGCCATCCAGGCGGGCTCTGACTATTTGGTTATCGGTCGTCCTATCACGCAAGCTGACGATCCTTCATCTGTGTTGGCGCAAATTAATGCCACTTTGAACGTATAGCAATTCGTCTGGTCGTAAAAAGGGTTGATAGCTATCAACCCTTTTTTGTTTTCCTACTAACTGGGCGCGCCACTGTGAAACTTAAAGTCACTGTCTGGTGAAGAGATAAGTTGTGCTTCGATGCGTCCAAAATGGGCGACACGTTCGCTGATATCCTCTCCAGCAATTTCTTGCGCGAGAGTGAGATAATCTTGGTAGTGACGCGCTTCAGAGCGTAACAACGAAATGTAAAACTTTGCGATATCTTCGTCCATATGTGGCGCCAGCTTCGCGAAGCGTTCGCATGAACGTGCCTCGATATAAGCGCCGATAATCAGCTTATCAATCAAAGTTTGTGGTTCATGAGTTGCCATGTGACTGATTAACCCTTTGGCATATCGGCTCGCCTCAACAGGTTCGTAAGCAATACCACGCTGCTCCATGATTTCGAGAACTTGATAGAAATGGTGTAGTTCTTCTTTGATTAGTAACACCATTTTATCGATCAAATCCTGGCTATATGGAGAGTCAGATTTAGCCATAATCGCCTTAGATATATTGCTCTTACCTTTTAAGGTTTGTAAGTTCCCTTTCTTGCGGTAGGCAAAATCTTCATAGGGCTTAAACCAATCGAGTAAACTGTGAGCGCTCTCTTTATCTACCGCGTATTTTCGGATCAGGTACATAGCGGATTGACCCGCTTTCAGCTCACACAATAAATGGTCGATAAGGACCACTTTCAGGTTTTCAGGCTTACTAGCTTCTTCAACCCATGCATCGGGAGTTGAGCACTGTAGAAAGCCGTTAATTGGTTCGAGTAGTGCTTGGTATTGTTCTAATTCGATCATCTTGGACTTACTTTACTAAATAAATAGAAAAAGGCCGCTAGTGCGACCTTTGTAATATCAGATTGGGCGATTATATTACCACTTTTTCTTTTCACCAAAGAGTTCGTCCATATCGTTCTTGCGTTGGTCTTCTGCGATTTGGTGTAGCTCTTCTGCATTTTTAGTTTGACGTTTAGATTCCAGCTCGTCGTACATGGTTTGTAGCTTTTCGCGAGCTTGATTGGAATAGTTGTCATTTTTGGTAGCTAAGGCATCAAGGCCCTTTTTGAGCAGTTGGATTGCTGTACCAGGTTGACCACGAACAATGGCGTCGTTTGAACGCTTAATGACGTTTTCAATGTTAATGCGAATTTGAATGGTTTCTAGACGAGCGTTCTCAGCCACATAAGCTTGAGTTTCAAAGCGGCCTTTGTTGTGCTCACTACGAATCGTATCTCGTAGTCGCTTGACTAGCTTCAACATCACAATGGCTTGCTTGTCACTACTTGGTACCTTAAACGAGGTGCTTTCTTCGCCTGGATGATTGTCCTTAAGCTGCTGAATTTGCTGCTTCATGTTGATGACGCGTTGCTCAAGCTGCTTATTTTTGGGATCAAGCTCGTGCATGTTCTGCAGGGCATCCAAGATACGGGTATTAAGACAGAGTAACAACTCTTTGCTGTACGGCATGTGGTGAGCGTGACCGATCAATTCTTCAGTCGCATCAATGATTTGTAGGTAGCGCGAGCTTTCCTGCTTGCGAGCGGTTTCCGCTTTAACCTTATACTGCAGCATAATGTTATAGCCAAGAACCAAGACGAGTAAGATGGCAACTAAAGCTATGATTAACCCAATATTCATAAATTCCGTATCTTATGTTTTCTTAATGGTTAGCAGGTTAGCATACATGATATGTAAAAGTCCCTGCACCTAATTTGTATTATCGCCTAACAGATCAATTTTATTAATCAAAAACATCAATACAACGCATATTCTGAGTAATTGCTTGCAAAATCATCATTCAAAGGAAAAGTACACCGCTTTTCTGAGGCTTGAATGCGATTGGACTATCAATTTGCCGATAGAGACGTTATAACTAAATATTATAAACTATGTCTGCTCGCTATGCGGCTTTGCTAAGGGATTACGAGGTCAAGAATGAAATTACAACAATTGAAGTATATTGTTGAGGTCGTCAACCATAACTTGAATGTTTCCGCGACTGCGGAGAGCTTATATACCTCGCAACCGGGGATCAGTAAACAAGTTCGTTTGTTGGAAGATGAGCTCGGAATCCAAATTTTTGAGCGCAGCGGAAAGCATTTGACCCAGGTGACTGGGGCTGGTCAAGACATTATTCGTATCTCGCAAGAAATCCTCGCCCGGGTTGAAAGCATCAAAGCCGTAGCAGGCGAGCATACCCATCCAGAAATGGGGACGCTCAATATTTCTACCACCCACACTCAGGCACGTTACGCACTGCCCGATGTGATCAAAGGTTTCACCGCTCGCTATCCCAAAGTGTCTCTGCATATGCACCAAGGTACACCCTCGCAGATGTCGGAGGCTATCGCTAAGGGCACGGCAAATTTTGCGATTGCCACTGAGGCGCTGCATCTTTATCAAGACGCCATTATGTTGCCATGCTATCACTGGAATCGCTCCATTGTGGTGCCGAAGAATCATCCGTTAGCGCAAAAAGAGAAGGTGTCGATTCAAGACTTGGCCTCTTACCCATTAGTGACTTACGTGTTCGGTTTTACTGGGCGCTCAGAGCTAGATACGGCCTTTAATAAGTACGGCCTGACCCCAAGGGTTGTGTTTACCGCCACGGATGCGGATGTGATCAAAACCTATGTCAGAATGGGCATCGGTGTGGGTGTGATTGCGAGTATGGCGATTGACCAAGAGCAAGACACTGATTTGGTTGCGATTGATGCGAGCCATATCTTCGGCGCGAGTACCACCAGTATCGGCTTTAGACGCGGTACCTTCTTACGTTCTTACATGTTCGATTTTATGGAGCGTTTCGCTCCGCATTTGACTCGCCCAGTGGTCGAGCAAGCGCTGTCACTTAAGTCAAACGCTGAAATCGAAGAGATGTTTAAGGATATCGATTTACCCGTGCGTTAAAGGCTACCATCTTGATCCACTTCCCTCTACACTACGCGCTAGGGGGAAGTCATGCTCAATCAATTCCAAACACTCGATCAATTTCTACTCGACAATCAAGATTATTGGCGTTTCGAGCCATTTTTTCTTAGTCAGCAAGGCTGTTTCCCCTGGCTAGATCACCATCCATTGCTGTGTGATTGGTTAGCCTCTCTGACTCAATCTCAGATAGAAGAGTACAAGCAAGACACCTCGTCCTTGTTGGATGTATTAACTCGCTTTTTGCCGCAACTGCAATGCATCAGTCTCTGGACTCAATTACCACTTAGCCGAAAGCAAACTTTAGATCTGCCTAGAGGGCTTGATAACGGCATTCCTGGACGCAAATTAGAGCAGATTTACTCTATGGGTGAGGCCTTGCTTGATGACCATCATGGCCAACAGTGGTTGGAGTGGTGCTCGGGCAAAGGCTTCTTGGGCAGAATTCTAGCCAGTCAAACTGGCCAAAGAGTCACCAGTTTTGAATTCCAGCCAAATTTGTGTCAATCAGGGCAGAGTGAGGCTGACAAGCTTGGTCTTGCGATGCAATTTGTCCAAGGTGACGCCTTTTCTGAGCAAGCCAGTGAGGTGTTTCATCCGCATCAACATGCCGTGGCGCTTCACGCGTGTGGTGATTTACACGTGGCGCTGGTCCAACAGGCTGTGCAACACCAACTGTCTGCCATTAGCTTTTCCCCTTGTTGTTATCACCTCATCAACGACGAGCACTATCGGCCTCTGTCAAAACAGGCACGGCAATCATCACTGAGCTTGACCAAGCAGGAACTTAGAATCCCGCTACAAGAGACGGTGACCGGTGGAGAGCGAGTCAAGCGCCACCGAGTCGATGAGATGAGCTATCGTTTAGGTCTGGATATTCTTTTGCGCGAGATTCTCGGCCAAACAGACTACCAGCCGATGCCGAGCATTAAAAAGTCTCAGCTATCTGAGGGCTTTGAGGCATTTTGTCTGTGGGCAAGTGAACAAAAAGGTTTTGCTTTGCCGCCCGTTGATTTCCACGATTACCATCAGCGGGGTATTGAGCGATTTTGGCATATGGAGCGCCTTAGCTTGGTTCAACAACCGTTTCGCCGAGTGTTAGAGCTGTGGCTAGCACTCGATAAAGTCTTATACCTGCAAGATGTCGGGTACCGAGTTTCGCTATCTGAGTTCTGCTTACGTGAGGCGACCCCACGTAACATATTGATCCACGCCGTGAAAGACTAAACGCTCACCTGCCTCTCTTTTTGTTACTTTGATGTTAAAACCTGCTTTTCTTTTGTACAGCTAACTGGTAATAATATTTGTTATGCACACAAAATGTGCAGTAATAACGATGATATAAACACAACATAAATTTGCTTATACCTGGCCAGGACCCTCAAAGGATTGGGTATTACATCAAGGAGTTAAGATGAAAGCAGCAACAGTCATAGCAACCGCCGTACTCGCAGGTGTCACATTACTCTCTTCAGCCAGTATTATGGCTAAAACCGCCAAAGTTGCAGTATCACAAATTGTCGAACACCCCGCACTTGATGCGGCTCGTCAGGGGTTGCTCGATGGTTTAAAAGCGAAAGGTTATGAGCAGGGAAAGAACCTTGAGTTCGACTACAAAACCGCACAAGGTAACCCAGCGATCGCAGTGCAGATTGCGCGTCAGTTCGTCGGTGAAAAACCAGACGTGCTGGTCGGTATTGCGACCCCTACGGCGCAAGCTTTAGTTTCAGCGACTCGCTCAATTCCAGTCGTGTTTACTGCGGTTACCGACCCGGTTGGAGCTAAGTTGGTTAAAACGATGCAGCAACCAGGAAAAAACGTGACCGGTCTTTCGGATCTCTCTCCAGTGAGTCAACACGTCCAGTTGATTAAAGAAATCATGCCAGATGTTAAGTCTATTGGTGTGGTGTTTAACCCTGGCGAAGCTAACGCGGTGACTTTGGTAGAACTCCTCAAGCAGAGCGCTCAAGAGCAAGGTTTAGAAGTTGTCGAAGCGACTGCGTTAAAGAGCGCAGATGTACAGTCTGCCACTCAAGCAATTGCGGCTAAGTCAGATGTGATTTACGCCCCGACCGATAATACTGTCGCCAGTGCCATCGAAGGCATGATAGTCGCGGCTAATCAGGCCAAAACTCCAGTTCTAGGCGGCGCTACGTCTTACGTTGAAAAAGGTGCGATTGCTAGTTTAGGTTTTGATTACTACCAAGTGGGCGTGCAAACCGCTGACTATGTGGCCGCTATCATTGAAGGCACTGAACCTGGTAGCCTAGATGTTAAAGTTGCCAAAGGCTCAGACTTGGTGGTTAACAGCAGTGCTGCGATGAAACTTGGTATTGCCATCCCTCAATCGGTTCTCGATCGCGCGACTAGCGTTAAATAATCTCCCGTTTTCAAGCCGAACTATGTTCGGCTTGAAAGCATGTTTTTAACAGTTAGGGAGTAGTTATGTCTGCTTTTGCTTTCTTTGGCGCGCTAGAGATCGGGTTGTTGTACGGCCTTGTGGCTCTAGGTGTCTATCTCACTTTCCGTGTTCTTGATTTTCCTGATTTAAGCGTTGACGGCAGTTTCCCAATGGGTGCAGCGGTTGCCGCCACCGCTATCGTCGCGGGCATCAACCCATGGCTAGCAACGTTTATGGCGGTTATTGCAGGGGCTGCGACGGGATGGGTGACCGCATTTCTAGCCGTTCGTTGTGGCATTCTGCATTTGCTCGCCTCGATTCTGACTATGATTGCCGCCTTCTCGATCAATATCCGCATCATGGGCCGACCAAACATCGCTCTTCTCGGTGAAGAAACCATCTTAACTCCGTTTGAAACCTTAGGGGATCCTATGCTAGTTCGTCCATTGATGGTCGGTTTGCTGGTACTGGTTTCCGCGTGGCTGGTGGTGCGCCTTTTAAACAGTGACTTCGGGCTTGGTTTGCGAGCTACTGGCGTTAATGCACGTATGGTCTCAGCTCAGGGAGCAAGCACGGCGTTTTATACCTATTTTGGCTTGGCGTTATCCAATGGTTTTGTCGGCTTTGCTGGTGCGCTATTTGCACAGACTAACAGTTTTGCCGACGTGACATCAGGGGTGGGGACTATCGTGGTAGGGCTTGCTGCGGTTATTTTGGGTCAAACGTTAATCCCCGGGCGCAAGATCTGGGTTGCAGTACTCGCGGTGATTGTCGGTTCGGTGTTGTATCGCCTTGCAGTGGCATTTGCACTCAGTACTGGAATGTTTGGCCTGCAAGCCTCTGACTTGAATTTGGTGACGGCTGTGCTTGTGGCGATTGCCCTCATTGCGCCTAAGATCAAAGGCAACCTAAAAGCAAAAAAGCGTAGTACTCCTGCTCAGAGTAAAGAGGCAGCGAAGCAGGCTAGAGAGTCAGGAGAGACCGCATGATACGTTTACAAGATATTCAAGTCACATTCAATCCAGGTACGATATTAGAAAACAGAGCGCTACGCGGGGTAACACTGGAGGTACCTGAGCATCAATTTTTGACTGTGATCGGCTCAAACGGCGCGGGGAAGTCCACCTTGTTAGGGGCAGTTACAGGAGAAACCCCGATGGTAGGTGGCAAGGTTATCATTGATGAGTTTGATGTGACCAAGCAAACCGTAGACCAGCGCGCTAAACAGTGCGCTCGCGTGTTTCAAGACCCGCTAGCGGGCACTTGTGGTGACTTAACCATCGAAGAGAATATGGCGCTGGCTTATATGCGTGGTAAATCTCGCGGTTGGAGCTTATCTTTATCGAGTCAGCGACGTAAGTTGTTTCAAGAGCGAATCAGCATACTCGGTTTAGGGCTTGAAGATAGACTCGGCGACAGTATCGGTCTGCTCTCAGGCGGTCAACGTCAAGCTGTAAGCCTAGTGATGGCTACCTTGTCCGATAGTAAACTTCTGTTGCTAGATGAGCATACTGCGGCACTCGATCCGCGTATGGCAGCGTTTATCATCGATCTGACCAAGAAAATTGTTGCCGAGTTCAATTTGACCGTAATGATGGTGACTCATTCGATGAAAGATGCGCTCGCCTGTGGCGATCGTACCGTCATGCTCCATCAAGGTGAGATTGTACTCGATGTGGCAGGAGAGCAGCGTGCCAATATGCAAGTGCCTGATCTTTTGGAGATGTTTTCCAAGGTGCGTGGCGAAGAGCTGGCGGATGACAGTTTATTGTTAAATTGATCGATAGCTGACGTAATAAATGATTATCAAACTATAGTTTGTGTCACACTCAGTCTTATTCACTAGAGTGATGCCTATCTATACTATGGCAGTATAGATAGGCGTTTTTGCAATAAGGATGGTAATGCAGGCTTCTCGGCACTTTAGCCTCGTGTTCGTTTTATTGATGCCAATGGCGCTGGTATTAGTATTTGTGGCACTGATGGTCAAAAATCATAACGATGCGATGAATCGTGAGTTGGACGATGAGTATCAGCGCATTCACACGGCACTCTCTCGTTCGGCTCGGGTGCTGTCAGCAATTGATTACAGCTTTTCCAATTATGCTAAGTCGAACTTTATCTGGTTAATCGACCACAACAAAAAAGTGGTGGAAGGCACCTGTCAAATGTGGCCAATTGATGCGCTGTTGCGAGCAGATGGCAAAAGTAACATCCCTGCCATTGATATTAATTACATGCTAGTGGGGGACGCGGAGTTGTGCGATCCACAAAGTGACATGTATCAGCGGATAAGTAACCAAGTTTCGCTCGCGCCAGTCCTATCATTTTTACATGATATCGATGAATTTGTGTTGGGGATTCACTATATCGATCGTGAGGGCTATGTTATGTCCTCCCCAGATACCTACGCGAAAACCATCACCAAACAATTACTTGAAACCCTTAAAGCGCGGCCCTTTTGGCAACGTACTAGCCACAATAGAGATCTGATCACGTTATCTGGACCTGCTCAGGTGGACATCACCAGTCAAGCTGTTATGGGCTTGTCGATGGCGGTGTTCAATCAAGATGTGCATCAAGGCATTCTCTCGTTAGATATCGACGCAAATACGATTCTGGCCAATCATAATCGCCTCGCGGGAGAGATCGGCTTGATTGATTCGACAGCAGCCGAGCTTCCGCTTAATGCGCTTAGGGTGGAGCAATTTGCCTTTGAGGGGATAGCAGAGCCTTATATGGTGTTTTACATGACCGATTGGCCGAGAGAATTACGTCATTTCTTTTTTCAGTACCGCAATAGTCTTGCGGTCAGCGGTTTCATTTATCTCTTCTTGGTTGTGATCTTATTTTTTATCAATACTCGCCATGAACGGCGGTACTTCAAGCAGCTTGCTGCAAAAGACCCAATGACGGGCCTGCTTAATCGAAGAGGGTTAGAAAGTTATTTGGCGATGGAGCATACCGGCTCGTACATTGCTCTTGCGGTATTTGATATTGATAACTTTAAGTCAATCAATGATACCTACGGTCATGATGTTGGCGATCAAGTCATTATTTACATGGCCAACAAACTCAGTGCCTGCATTCGAAATAGTGATGCTGCTGCGCGGATTGGTGGTGAAGAGTTCGTGATCTTTATGACCGGCAGCGATATTGAGCCACTTAAAGTGGGTTTGCAGAGAGTGTTAGAGGCAGTGCGCGAAGATTCCACTCAGGTTCTGGAATTAGGCTTTACCATTTCTGGCGGGGCGGAAATCGTCAGCGGCGACACTCACTTGAACTTTGAGCGCTTGTTTAAAGCCGCTGATGAAAAACTCTACCATGCCAAGACCCACGGTAAAAACCAGATTGTATTTTAGGCCTATGGTCAACAGATCCTAGTGGCTGGTTAATTCATCACGATAACGGGTGATGTGCTCAACGATAGGGGCGGCTTTGTTGAACGTACGGATCTCGCGAAACAGCTCGGCTGCCTGCGGGTATTGCTGACGCAGGTACGAGAACCATTGCTTGACTCGGTTAGGGTAGTATAAACCTTTATCCCCCTTCATTTCGTATTGCGAGTAGACCAAAAGCAACTCCACAACCTCAAACCAAGGCATGATGGCGTGGTTATGTTTGACGACGTTACCTAGGTTTGGCACGTTGAAGGCGCCGCGACAGACCATCAACGAGTCAACGCCCGTGGTGTCAATGCAGGCTTGACCATCTTGATAATTCCAGATTTCTCCATTGGCGATCAGCGGAATGGTAAATCGCTGGCGAATCTGGTTGATATAGTCCCACTTGATCTCACTGGCTTTGTATCCCCCGGTCTTAGTTCGCGCATGAACCGTCAATTCGTTTGCGCCCGCAGACTGGACTGCATCGACGATTTCGAAACAGTCTTCAGGGTTATCCCAGCCGAGACGTATTTTGGCTGTGACAGGGATGGATGAAGGGACCGCATCACGACACGCTTTCACCACGTTATGGATCAGTTCTGGGTGTTGCAGTAGCGCCGCACCGCCTTTACTTTTGTTGACCAGCTTTGCAGGGCAGCCAAAGTTTAAGTCGATGCCGCGAGCGCCAAGATGCGCAGCGCGAATCGCGTTCTGTGCCATCCAGTGTGGGTCTTGACCAAGCAATTGAATATGGACCGGCACCCCTGATTTGGTTTGCGAGCCCTGTTGAAGCTCGGGACACAAACGATAGAACACATGATCAGGCAGCAATTGATCGACAACACGGACAAACTCTGTCACGCAAAGGTCGTAGTCATTGATGTCGGTTAGGATCTCTCGCATCAAATGGTCTAGCACACCCTCCATAGGGCCCAAAACAACTCGCATAATAAAACGTCTCCAAATCGGGAGGCGTGATTTTAGAAGCTTGACCGCAAAATGTCATCCCTATTCATGACGCAGAAGCGATTCTGAGCCTAATCCTAGAGATGCCGTGACCCTGTGCACTGCATCAGGTTATAATAGCGAAAACAACGTTAATCTAGATTACCGCATGAACTACTCACTTCTTACCCTTGCACAGCCTCTCTGCGATGAGACCTCTTATTACCTAGAGGGCGTCACTTTTGCTGCGAACCTAGCGACTAAACCGACAGCCCCTGAAACTTGGTTGAGCGACATTTTTGGCGACCAAGCCAGTGCGGTTAAAACCGAGGTTGAGCAGCACATCACTCAACAATATCAGTTTCTTAAAGCGAGCGAGTACTCACTGCTAGGTTTACTGGAACCTACTTCGTCCAAGGAACAGTTGGCGGACTTTGCCGAAGGTTTTATGACCCTATGGCCAGAGATTGAACCACAATGGGCAAAGATTTCTCTCTCTGATGGAACGATGCGTATGTTGCAGGCTATGCTCACCACGTTTATGTTGGCGATCGACCAAGAGCAAACCCAGCAGCAGATGCGCCAAGCAGGCGTTGAGCAGCCGCCAGAGTTGGATAATTTGTTACCTCAACTTGATCTGATGATGTCTGAGGTGGCACAAGCAGCCGACGAAGCAATGGTGGGCGCTAAAGCTCAGAGTGTGAATCCTTATAAGCAGATAGGCCGCAATGATTCTTGTCCTTGTGGCAGTGGCAAAAAGTTTAAGCAGTGCTGTGGTTAATGACATCGACTAGCGAACAAAGTTGACCTTTCTCGGTCAAACGTGATGATAAAGCAAGATATAAACAAGTAGAACGAGCTGAATTAGGATAATCACAACATGAAAAAATTCGCTGCCCTATTGATGATGAGCTTTACTGCTCTGGCTGCACCTAAAGACGAACTGAACCAAAGATTGCAAATGAATGATGGGTTCAGTGCTGACTTTAGCCAACAGCTAGTGAGCCCTGACGGCGACATTGTGATGGAGGGAGAAGGGCAAGTTGAGATTGCGCGGCCGAGCCTATTTCGCTGGACCACTACCGCACCGGATGAAAACGTACTGGTATCAGATGGTGAGAGCCTATGGTACTACAGCCCTTTTATCGAACAGGTGAGTATATACTGGCAAGAGCAGGCGACGGAGCAAACTCCGTTTGTGTTGTTAACCCGAAACCGTGCCAGTGATTGGGATAACTATTCTGTCGAGCAGCAAGGGGACACCTTCACCTTAACGCCGACGGCAATTGATAGCAATCAGGGGCAGTTCAAGCTAAAAATTGACGCCTCGGGCGCAGTCCAAGGTTTTAGTGTCATCGAACAAGATGGACAGCAAAGCAACTTTTCTTTCAAAAATATCAACCTCACTAAACCCAATGCAGAGCGATTTCAGTTTGTCATCCCGCAAGGGGTAGAGGTTGATGACCAAAGGAACTGATTGTGAGTAACTACTCATTTGATTTCTCTGGAGACGAAGATTTTCGCCCCCTTGCGGCAAGAATGCGTCCTCAGACGCTCGACCAATATATAGGCCAGCAGCATATTGTTGGTCCGGGCAAGCCGTTAAGACGGGCGCTTGAGGCCGGACATTTGCACTCGATGATCTTGTGGGGCCCACCAGGAACAGGAAAAACCACGCTTGCCGAAGTCGCGGCCAACTATGCCAATGCCGAAGTTGAGCGGGTTTCAGCAGTGACCTCTGGCGTAAAAGAAATTCGTGCCGCGATTGAGAGAGCGCGTGAGAATAAACGAGCAGGGCATCGAACAATACTGTTTGTCGATGAGGTCCATCGTTTCAATAAATCTCAGCAAGACGCCTTTCTGCCGCACATTGAAGATGGGACAGTGACCTTTATCGGCGCGACCACAGAGAACCCCTCGTTCGAACTGAACAATGCATTACTGTCACGTGCCCGAGTGTACAAACTGACCTCATTGGCCAGTCAAGACATCAGGCAAGCACTTGAACAAGCGATCAATGATAAAGAGCGCGGTCTGGGCGCAGTATCGGCGCAGTTTGTTGACGATGTGCTTGACCGTCTGGCGGAACTGGTCAATGGCGATGCGCGAATGTCATTGAACTATCTCGAGCTGCTCTATGATATGGCAGAGGAAGATCAACAAGGCATCAAGCAACTGACGTTACCGCTTTTGGCGGAAGTGGCGGGTGAGAAGGTATCGCGTTTCGATAATAAAGGTGACATCTGGTACGACTTAATCTCCGCCCTGCATAAATCAATTCGAGGTTCTAACCCAGATGCCGCTCTGTATTGGGCTGCAAGAATGATCGCAGCGGGATGCGATCCTTTGTACATTGCTCGCCGTTTACTGGCTATCGCATCAGAAGATGTGGGCAATGCGGATCCGCGCGCGATGCAGGTGGCGCTTTCAGCTTGGGATTGCTTCACCCGAGTTGGCCCGGCTGAAGGAGAGCGAGCGATCGCTCAGGCGATTGTTTACTTGGCTTGTGCGCCAAAAAGCAACGCTGTGTATACCGCTTGGAAGCAAGCGCTTAACGATGCCCATAACCTCCCAGAGTACGAGGTGCCGCCACATCTGCGTAATGCGCCAACGAGCCTGATGAAGGATTTAGGCTACGGTGCGGAGTATCGTTATGCCCATGACGAACCCGGCGCGTATGCGGCTGGAGAACGCTATTTCCCACCAGAAATCGCTCAGACTCGCTACTATCAACCGACTAACCGAGGGTTAGAAACCAAAATTGGTGAAAAGTTAGATTACTTGGCTAGTTTAGACGCAAAAAGCCCACAAAAGCGCTATGAATAAGCTTCCATTTTAGATACATTTATTCGGTTAATATTTTTAGCGTTTGAGCACGATGCTCAAGCGCCACTTCACAACTAAAAAAGCATAGGATTAACAATGCTGGATTCTAAATTACTTCGTACAGAGCTGGATGAAACAGCTGCAAAACTAGCGCGTCGTGGCTTTAAGCTAGACGTAGAAACAATCCGCACCCTTGAAGAGCAACGTAAGTCGATTCAAGTCGAAGTTGAAAATTTACAATCCACTCGTAACTCCATCTCCAAGCAGATCGGTCAAAAAATGGCGGCTGGAGATAAAGAAGGCGCAGAAGAGATCAAAAAGCAAATTGGCTCTCTAGGTAGCGATCTTGATGCGAAAAAAGTTGAACTTGACGCTGTGATGGCCAAACTGGAAGAGATCACTCTATCAGTACCCAACTTGCCTGCTGACGATGTACCTGACGGTAAAGATGAAGCTGACAACGTAGAGATTTCACGTTGGGGTGAGCCAAAAACTTACGATTTTGAGCTCAAAGATCACGTTGATCTCGGTGAAATGGGCGGTGGCCTTGATTTCGCAAGCGCGACTAAAATTACCGGTGCACGCTTTATCGTGATGAAAGGTCAATTTGCTCGCCTACACCGTGCTATCGCGCAGTTCATGCTTGACCTTCACACTGAAGAGCATGGCTACACCGAAATGTACGTCCCGTACCTAGTCAACTCAGACAGCTTATTTGGTACTGGTCAGTTACCTAAGTTTGGTAAAGACCTGTTCCATACTGAGCCGCTAGAAGAGAAAGTGAATGACGAAGAGCCGCGCAAGCTGTCGCTGATCCCTACTGCAGAAGTACCGGTGACCAACATGGTTCGCGATACGATTTCTGATGAAGCGGATCTGCCGCTTAAGATGACTGCGCACACACCATGTTTCCGTTCTGAAGCAGGCTCTTACGGCCGCGATACTCGTGGTTTGATTCGTATGCACCAGTTCGACAAAGTTGAGCTAGTACAAATCACTCGCCCAGAAGATTCAATGGACGCGTTGGAAGAGCTGACTAGTCACGCAGAGAAAGTGCTACAACTTCTCGAACTTCCTTACCGCAAAGTTGTGCTATGTACTGGTGACATGGGCTTTGGCGCTCGTAAAACTTACGACCTAGAAGTTTGGGTTCCGGCGCAAGAAACTTACCGCGAGATCTCATCTTGTTCGAACATGTGGGATTTCCAAGCACGCCGTATGCAAGCTCGCTTCCGTCGTAAAGGCGAGAAGAAACCTGAGCTTGTACACACACTCAACGGCTCTGGTCTAGCGGTTGGTCGTACTATGGTTGCCATTCTAGAGAACAACCAGCAAGCCGACGGCCGTATTGCTATCCCAACCGTTCTTCAGAAGTACATGGGTGGCGCAACCCATATCGGTTAATCGAAAGGTTCGTTTGGTCGAAACATGAAATAGATAAAAGGCGACTCATTGAGTCGCCTTTTTAGTAGGCGCTCGTCTATTGATGATTTAGTGACAAAATGTGCTTACACTTCGAGAGAAAGTGAATACTTCTCGTTTCTAGAATAATTATCCTAACTTGTAAGGGCTTTTAACCCCATGGAGAGGATAATGAAATATACAAAAACGTTGGTGGCACTGGCTTTAATCTCAGTTCATAGCGATGTCTATGCAGAAGAAAAAGTCTGGATCTCGATTGGCGCAGATGCCGCTCATACTGTGACTCAGTCAGGAGCACAGCCATTATTACCCCATTCACTGGCAAGCAGTGGTGATGTGTGGGTCGGTGAAGTTAACGTTAAGGAGCTTGCACAACTTTCACACAATATGCACGAAGAGCACCATCGTTGTGGGGGATACATGGTTCATGCGTCTGCACAAAGAGCGATGGCTGCGAGCGTTATGCCACAAAGCCTTTCTCAGTTTTCGATACCTGAACTTACTCAGCAGGCAAAGCTGAATACATGGTTGCCCTATGTGAGTGCTAGCGAATTAACCAACACCATTCGTTCCTTAACCAGTTTTAACAACCGCTTCTACACGACCACATCGGGGGCACAAGCGTCGGACTGGATTGCGAATGAGTGGCGCAGTTTGACTTCTGGTATGGCTCAAGCCTACGTAGAGCAGATTGCTCACAACGGCTACAATCAAAAATCGGTAGTGTTAACCATTGAAGGTACTGAGAAACCTGATGAATGGGTCGTGGTAGGGGGCCATTTAGATTCGACTATTGGTTCGCGTACCAATGAGCAGTCTATAGCGCCTGGTGCGGATGATGACGCCTCAGGGATAGCGGGTGTTAGTGAAATCATTCGTGTTCTATCAGAGAACAATTTTCAGCCCAAACGCTCTGTCGCTTTTATGGCCTATGCGGCGGAAGAAGTAGGCTTAAGAGGCTCGCAAGATATCGCGAATCGCTACAAGTCAGAGGGGAAAAACGTCGTTTCGGTTCTTCAGTTGGATATGACGAACTATCAAGGTTCAGCAGAAGATATCGTCTTTATTACCGATTACACCGACAGCAATCTAACTCAATTTTTAGCAAGCCTAATCGATGAGTATATTCCTGAATTGACTTATGGCTATGACCAATGTGGTTACGCTTGCTCTGATCATGCGTCTTGGCACAAAGTGGGCTATTCCGCGGCAATGCCATTTGAGTCCAAGTTTAACGACTACAATCCCAATATTCATACGTCGCAAGACACATTGCAAAACTCCGACCCAACGGGTGGTCACGCAGTGAAGTTTACCAAACTGGGATTGTCTTATGTGGTTGAAATGGCCAATGCGATTGACGCTCCAAACGATAACGTTCTGGAGGATGGCGTTCCCAAAATAGGTTTGTCAGGTGTGCGTTCAAGTCAGCAGAGCTATACGTTTGAGTTGAGTGCAGTCAAAGATCTCACCATAACGACACAAGGTGGAAGTGGGGACGTTGACTTGTATGTGAAGTACGGCTCTCCTGCATCCAAGTCCAACTGGGACTGCAGACCTTATCGCAACGGCAATACAGAAACTTGTCGTTTTGAACAAGCTGCTGCGGGGACCTATCACGTTATGCTTGATGCATATTCTACCTATAGTGATGTCACGTTGACCGCTTCGTCCAACTAACGCCAAAAGGCGGCCTGACTGGCCGCCTTGCTGAGACGCGTTAATGATACTGAGGCCTCTCTCCGGTGAACACCTATATACTCATTTCACCGCGCAGCACTTGCTGCATCTGCACTTTTACTTGTTCGTAGCTTAAGCCTTGGCTGAGTAAGTAGTGCAGCTTAGCTAGCGCGGCTTCAGGTGTCATATCGTAGCCGCTGATTACCCCAGCTTCTGCTAACGCACAGCCAGTGGCATAGCCGCCCATGTTCACTTTACCCGCTAAACATTGAGTGAGATTAACCACTATCACGCCGCGTTCAGAGGCATCTTTTAGATGGGCTAATAGCTCTGGATTTTGTGGTGCGTTTCCTACCCCAAAGGTCAATAAAATCATAGCGTTGACCGGTTGAAGTAGGGTGTTGCGAATCACTTCATGAGAGATGCCAGGGTACATGGTGATCACGCCAATCGGTTGTGGGGTAATGTCGTGGACCTTAAATTCACCTTGCGGTTTCGCATCGACTTGTACATCACTGCTGATCTGAATATTGATCCCAGCTTCAAGCAGTGGTGGTAGGTTTGGCGAAGTAAAGGCATTGAAGCCATCTGCATGAGATTTAGTACTGCGGTTGCCGCGCATCAGTTTGTTGTTGAAGAACAGCGTGACTTCGTTGATGGGGTAGTTAGCCGCAATATGCAAGGCATTAAGCAAATTGGCTTGTCCGTCGGAACGCAGCTCTGCAAGAGGGATTTGTGAGCCGGTTACAATCACAGGTTTGCCAAGGTTCTCTAGCATAAACGACAGCGCAGAGGCAGTGTACGCCATGGTGTCGGTACCGTGCAGGATCACAAAGCCATCGTAGTTATCGTAGTTATCACGAATATCATCGGCAATTTGCTGCCAATCGGCAGGGGTCATATCCGAAGAGTCGATCAGAGGATCGTATTCATGAATCGTAAACTCTGGCATTTCAGGGCGGTGGAACTCAGGCATACTTGCGAGCTGTTTTTCCATGAAACCAGCGACGGGAACATAGCCGTGGTCATGGGACTTTTGCATTCCAATGGTACCGCCTGTGTACGCGATATAAATATGTTTTCTTGCCATTGCTTGAAACCAGTTGTTTTGTAGGGGGAACAGAGCGAAGGATTATAGCTTAATCGAAGCCAATAAAAAGGGGATCTCGCACAGGAATCCCCCTCTCATCAGCGATGTAGAACAAGCGCTAAGCGCTGCGGTATACCATCGCTACTGAACTTGGCAGTTGAGACAAAAGGCGTACTGACCTTTTGGATCATTAAAGCTCTGTAACAGGCTGGCATCAGCCATCACTTGATGAGCCAGTGGCGCAAGCGACGGTGGGAGATAGCTACTGACATCAACCCCAAGCGTTACCTGAACTTGATTGATAAAGTCCTGAATAAATTGCTGCGCTGGTGAAAGCGGCTCCTCAACCCAGTACAAGTTGTAGCTTTCAAGACTTGCGAGTTCTGCGGCTAGTAACACGGCGTCGTCAAAGTCGCCAATTTTGTCGACCAGACCAAACTTAAGCGCATCTTGTCCGGTCCATACGCGGCCTTGAGCAACATCGTCGACTTGGTCTACAGACATATTACGTGATTGCCCCACTAAACCAATAAAGCGCTGGTAACCATGCTCAATCCCCATCTGAAACGCTTGTGATGCGCCTTCTGAAAGACCTGTGGTTAGGCCAACATCTGAAAACGGCGAGGTGCCAACGCCATCGGTATAGATCCCCAGCTTGTTCAACCCTTTTTCGAAGGTGGTAATAACACTGAAGATGCCAATCGATCCGGTCAAGGTCGTAGGTTGCGCGACGATGCGATCGGCACTCATTGAGATCCAGTAACCGCCAGAGGCCGCTAAACTAGACATCGAGACCACCACGGGTTTGCCGGCCTCTTTTAATGCATCAACTTCATTGCGAATCACTTCAGACGCGAAAGCACTGCCGCCAGGGCTGTCGACTCTGAGAACGACCGCTTTAACGTCACTGTCAGTGCGTGCTTGGCGCAGTAGAGCGGCTACGGTGTCACCACCGACAGTTCCGCGTGGCTGAGAGCCATCCATAATCGCCCCACTGGCGACCACCACGGCGATATCGTCACTGGCGAGATTAAGCTTTGGCACCATAGTGGTTTGATATTCGTAGTAATCGACATAGTTGTAACTGTCTTCGCCATTACTGCCGAATACCTCAATAAGCTCTTTACGAACTTGCTGGCGTGTGGCGAGGGTATCGACCAAACCGATATTCAGCGACAGGGCGGCTAAGTCGCCGTTATTTTGTTTTAGCAGCGTGAGGAACTCATCCATATCGGGAGTGAGCGCGTCAGGTTGCAGCTGTCTGTTGGCAGCGACATCGTCGATGTAGGCGCCCCAAAGTTGGCCTAACCAGCGAGAAGCAGACTCTTTAGCTTCGTTTGACATGTCGTCACGGACAAAGGGTTCGATCGCTGACTTGTAGGTGCCAACCCGAAATACGTGAGTGTTGACGTCGAGGTTTTCCAATAAGGTTTTGTAGTACAAAGAGTAGGCACTGTACCCTTTAAGCATCACGGCACCATCAGGCGCTAGGTAGATTTTATCTGCGTAACTGGCGAGGTAGTACTGGCTTTGATTGTACATGTCACCGATCGCGTAGATAGGCTTACCGCTGGCTTTAAACTCATTTAAGGCTTTGGCGATATAGCGCAGTTTGGTTAGGTTGGTTTCTGACATATCCCTAAGCGCTAAGACGATGCCACTAATTTTGTCATCTTGCTTAGCGTGGCGAATGGTTTCGACAATGTCGAACAACACATTTTCTTTTGGTAAATCTTGCCCAAACAGCGAGCCCGTTACCGAATCCATCGGATTCACATAGCTTGATTGTTCGACAATCGGCCCTGAAATATTGAGGATTAACGCCGATTTAGTCGGTACCGTGGGGACGGGAGTGTCGGCACTGGTATAGAGAAAATAGATAGCGGCGATACTCGCCAGAAAAACCAAATTGACGAGCGCGATACGGATAAAGGAGATGAGTTTCCACACTCCTTTGAACAGCATGCCGATAAACTTAAAAATATTTTTCATTGTGTCTCCGCTGCGTTTACCGCAGTTAAAGGCTTATTCGCTGTAAGACCTTACAAAATCAGATAATCACCATCCTACTTAAACTAGTATACCCAAACAACCGGAGATTGATCGGTGTTACAAAAATGTAAACAGTTGTTTGATTTTTGATTGCATTGATTTTATTCTGGTCAGACCACAATAATAAAAGAGTTTAGTGATGTCTGCCATGTACCCAAATCTACTTAAACCATTGGACCTTGGATTTACTCAGCTACGCAACCGAGTGTTGATGGGGTCAATGCACACCGGTCTTGAAGAGCATAAAGAGGGGCTAGGAAAGCTGGCGGCTTTCTATGAAGAGCGCGCCAAAGGTGGTGTCGGCTTAATCGTCACAGGCGGTTTTTCTCCTAATTTACGCGGTCGCTTACACCCATTTAGTGCTGAATTTAGTAAGCCAAAACACGCTAAAGCGCACCAAGTGGTCACCCAAGCCGTACACAAACACGGCGGTAAAATCGCACTGCAACTGTTGCACGCGGGCCGCTATGCGATGCACCCATTTGCGCAAAGTGCATCGTCAATCAAAGCGCCGATTGCTCGTTTTGCCCCGAGTGAAATGAGTACCCGCCAGATTAACAACACCATCGAAGCGTTTGCCAACAGCGCGACTCTAGCGCAACAAGCGGGCTATGATGGCGTTGAAGTGATGGGCTCTGAAGGTTACTTGCTCAATCAGTTTATTTGTAAGCGTACCAATACCCGTTACGACGAGTGGGGGGGCAGTTACGAAAACCGAACTCGTTTTCCGTTACAAGTGGTCAAAGCCATTCGCCAAGCGGCAGGCAACGATTTTATTATCATCTTCCGTCTCTCTATGCTCGACTTAGTCGAAGAAGGCAGTACATTTGATGAAGTGGTGATGCTCGCCAAGGAGCTAGAAAAAGCGGGCGTGACCATTATCAATACCGGGATCGGCTGGCATGAGGCCCGTATTCCAACCATCGCGACCCAAGTGCCTCGCGGCGCGTTTACTTGGGTCACAGACAAAGTTCGTCCTCATGTGAATGTACCTATCGTCACTTGTAACCGAATCAATACGCCAGAAGAAGCTGAGAAAATCTTGGCCAGCGGTCAGGCAGATATGGTGTCGATGGCGCGTCCTTTCTTGGCTGATCCGCATTTCGTTATCAAGGCAGAGCAGAACCAATCACAGATGATCAATACCTGTATTGGCTGTAACCAAGCGTGTTTGGATAATGTGTTTAAGGGCAAACGCGCTGGGTGTTTGGTTAACCCACTTGCATGCCGAGAAACAGAATTGGTTGTCACCCCGGCTGAGGTGAAGAAAAACATCGCAGTGGTCGGTGCTGGGCCTGCAGGTCTGGCGTGTGCGACGACACTGGCAGAGCGCGGTCATGATGTTGACCTATTTGAGCGCAATGACCGTATCGGTGGCCAGTTCCGCTTAGCAATGCAGATTCCTGGTAAAGAGGAATTTAGAGAAACGATTCGTTACTTCGCCAATCGCATTGATGAAACAGGGGTAAAGCTGCACTTAGAAACCGAAGCCAACTATGACTTGCTCGCTGAGTACGATGAAGTCGTGATGGCATCTGGGGTTGAACCGCGTAAAGTCGACATTCCGGGCATTGATACCCCCGAGAAAGTCGTCGACTATCAAACCTTAATTAAAGAGAAAACCTTTGTCGGTGACAAGGTAGCGATTGTGGGGGCTGGGGGCATTGGTGTCGATGTAGCGACCATGTTGACCGAACCAGCGGGTCACAACCTAGATGACTGGCTACATGAGTGGGGCATCGATAAAGAGATTGCCCATCCTGGCGGGCTCTATCCTTACCCAGACTCAGTCAGTGATAAGACGGTATGGGTGTTACAGCGCCGTAAAGGTCGTGTCGGTAAAGGGCCAGGAAAAACAACGGGTTGGATTCACAAACGCACGTTGGAAAAACGAGGAGTCAATCTACTCGGTGGTGTCAGCTACGACAAAATAGATCCGCAAGGCTTGCATATTAGCATCGATAACAAACAGCAACTGCTGGAAGCCGATAAGGTGATTATTTGTGCTGGGCAAGAGTCGGTTCGACCGTTTGAAAGTCAGTGGCACTTACTGGGTGATAAGCTGCACGTCATCGGTGGCGCTGATTACGCCGGAGAGCTTGATGCGGTGCGCGCGATTAAGCAAGGTGTCGAGTTAGCTGTCAAACTCTAGTCACTTGGCAATGAAACAGAAAGGCCTCCAACTTGGAGGCCTTTTAAATGAAGGAGAGTTAAAGGATAACAGTCTTGTTGCCGTAGACAAACACATGATCGTTGAGCACCTTATTCAGCGCTTTGCTCAACACGTTTTTCTCTACATCTCGACCGGCTTGCGCCATATCTTGGGCATTGAAGTTGTGGTCAACCGGAATCACGTCTTGTTTAATGATCGGACCTTCATCGAGATCATTGGTCACAAAGTGGGCGGTCGCGCCGATGATTTTCACCCCGCGCTCGTACGCCTGCTGATAGGGCTTGGCACCAATAAAAGCGGGTAGGAAGCTGTGGTGAATATTAATGATCTTGTGGTGATACTTCTCGACAAAAGAAGGTGTGAGCACGCGCATGTACTTGGCGAGAACTAAATAGTCAGTTTGGTATTGATCAATCACTTTGAGCATCTCTTTTTCGTGCTCTTCGCGATTGAGTCCCTCATGTGACACATGATGGTAAGGAATATCAAACCTTTCGGTTAGACCCTGTAAGGTATCATAGTTGCCTACCACGGCCGCGATTTCGACATCTAGGCTGCCGTCATAGTTCTTCATTAGAATGTCGCCCAGACAGTGTGCTTCTTTTGTTACCAAAATAACGATGCGTTTACGGTCCGATCCTTTGAGCTTGCGTTTGGCGCCTTGCGGTAACGCTTGATCGAGATCGGCCAGAAAGGTGTCATCGTTGAAGTAGCCTTCTAGTTCGGTACGCATAAAGAAGTGGCCACTGGTGTTATCAACAAACTCGTTGTTATGAATGATGTTGAGTTGGTGTTTGTAACAGATGTTGGTGATCTTTGAAATCAGCCCCGGTGCGTCTGTACAGTGCGTTAGCAGTGTTTTCTTTTCCATTTAATTAAAACTTCCGTGAATTATTTTTTTCGTATGGTGAATTTTTTGGGGTAACCCGAACGGTGAGCTCACCCGCATTATTGAAGCTACAATTAAACTAATATCGAATAGGTTTCAACAAATAATCTGAGTTAACCGTTTGGCTCAGCGATTTGATTGAATTTTTTGCCCTCTTTAGCGTGTTTCTAGGTGGTATTTATGGATAAAGAGCTATTAGCCCGTAAATTATATGGCGAGCGTGTCAGTGCGCTCACTGGTGGCAAGGCATTGGATGAAGACATTCTCGATCAAATGTGGGAAAACAAAGCGTCTCCTAGCGAAGCCGCACGCGCGATGACCGAAGTGGAGCAAGATGGCTTTTCAGGCCCTGCTTGGCTCAGTCGCTATCTCAATAAACGTTAACCTCCCGATTGGCTACGGCGCGAAAATCCTATTCGCGCCTCACGTCGAAAGCTGCCATAATTAGTCCTTTCTTAGTCTCAACCTCTACCGTCTCATGATTTCAAAGACCTTTTCAGCGCAAGGCGCACTGGGTAAAGCCATCGCCGGTTTTCAACCTCGGCAAGCGCAAGTTGACATGGCAGAATCGGTCGCGAAAGCCATAAAAGAGCAAACCCAAGTGGTCGTCGAGGCAGGGACCGGAACCGGAAAAACCTTTGCTTACCTAGTGCCAGCACTGCTCAGTGGTAAAAAAACCATCATTAGTACTGGTTCGAAGAACCTGCAAGAGCAGTTGTTCCATCGTGACCTGCCGCTGATGACCGATGCGCTTGGCTTTTATGGTCAGGTCGCACTGCTCAAGGGACGAGCCAACTATTTATGCTTGGACAGGCTGAGCCGCCAGATGGTCGAAAGCCATCATCAAAGCGCGGATCCGAGCCTACTCAGTCAATTGGTTAAAGTGCGTAGTTGGGTATCTGAAACCAAAAGCGGTGATTTGGGAGAGTGTGATGCGATTGCCGAAGACAGCCCGGTTATTCCCACCATTACGTCAACCAACGACAACTGCTTAGGCAAAGAGTGCCCCAGTTACCAAGATTGTTTTGTGCTAAAAGCGCGCAAAAAAGCCATGGATGCGGATGTGGTGGTGGTTAACCATCACCTATTTCTGGCCGATTTGGCCATCAAAGAGACTGGCTTTGGCGAACTGATACCAGAAGCCGAAGTATTTATTTTTGATGAGGCCCATCAACTGCCTGATATTGCCAGTCAGTATTTCGGTCAGTCGTTGTCGAGCCGTCAGATTCAAGAGCTCAGCAAAGATATCGAGATTGCGTATCGCACTGAAGCCAAAGATATGCGTCAGCTGCAAAAAGCGGGCGAGAAGTTGCTGCAAACCGCCATGGACCTGAGAATCGTATTGGGTGAACCTGGTTTTCGCGGTAATTGGCGTGAAGCGTTGACCTCACCTTCAATCGGACGTGAACTGCGCAGACTGGAAGAAGCGCTTGAGTTTGTCATTGAAGTACTCAAACTTGCGCTCGGGCGCAGTCAATTACTCGATAGTGCATTTGAACGTGCCAATACCATTAAAGCCCGACTAGACAGAGTGTGTGATGTCTCAATAACGGGTTACTCTTATTGGTACGACACCACACCTAGGCATTTCAG
The DNA here is from genome assembly GCF_023195835.1 of Vibrio sinaloensis. NCBI lineage: Bacteria > Pseudomonadati > Pseudomonadota > Gammaproteobacteria > Vibrionales > Vibrionaceae > Vibrio > Vibrio sinaloensis. The sequence goes on from NZ_CP096199.1 coordinate 947,560, forward strand.
CCTGCATATTACCCCGCTTAGTGTGGCAGATAAGTTTCATGAGCAGATAGAACTTAAGCAGGGCGCTTGGATTTTTACCTCAGCGACCTTGGCGGTGAACAATGACTTTGGTCACTTTACTTCTCGGCTCGGGCTCAAGCCACAAGCGCAAATGTCGCTACCAAGTCCGTTTGATTATCAAAGCCAGGCGCGCTTGTGTGTGCCTAGATATTTGCCCGAGCCCAATAACCCGGGAATGGCCAATAAGCTTGTCTCCATGCTCAGTCCAGTGATTGAGCAAAACCAAGGACGCTGCTTCTTTCTATGTACTTCTCACAGCATGATGAAAGAGCTTGGTGAACGTTTTAGGCAGACACTGAGTGTTCCGGTGTTGATGCAAGGCGAAACCAGCAAACAGAAAACGTTGGCAGAGTTTATGGAACTGGGTAATGCGCTGCTGGTGGCAACAGGGGCGTTTTGGGAAGGGATCGATGTTAGAGGTGACGCGCTTAGCTGTGTTATCATCGACAAATTGCCGTTTACCGCGCCGGATGATCCCCTGCTGAAAGCGCGGATTGAAGATTGTCAGCTCAAAGGGGGAGACCCATTCGCTCAAGTCCAAATCCCTGATGCGGTGATCACCCTAAAACAGGGCGTTGGGCGACTTATCCGCGATAAGAAAGACAAAGGCGCATTGATCATTTGTGACAATCGCTTGGTCACCCGCGAGTATGGCGGTGTTTTTTTGGCAAGTTTGCCACCGATACCACGCACCAGAGATTTAGCTGTGGTACAAGAATTCCTTGAACATTAATGACCCATCAAAAATTAGAGATACCAATGAGTGCAAAGATTCTTGCTCTAGATACGGCAACCGAAAACTGTTCGGTTGCGCTTTTGGTCAACGACAAAGTCTATGTGCGCAGTGAAGTTGCGCCGCGTGACCATACCAAAAAAGTTCTACCTATGGTGGATGAAGTGTTGCAGGAGGCGGGATTAACGCTGACTGACTTGGACGCGCTGGCCTTTGGTCGCGGACCGGGAAGTTTTACCGGTGTACGCATTGGCATTGGTATTGCACAAGGTTTAGCGTTCGGTGCAGATTTGCCTATGATTGGTGTTTCGACGTTGGCTGCGATGGCCCAAGGCGCATATCGTATACACGGTGCAGAGCAGGTCGCAACTGCGATTGATGCGCGTATGAGTGAAGTCTATTGGGCTCGTTATGTGCGTCAAGAAGATGGCAGTTGGCTGGTGCGCGATGAGGAGTGTGTGACACCGCCTCTTTTAGTGGCGCAAAACAGCGAAGCCGATGCACTGTCTTGGTATCGAGCAGGGACAGGTTGGCAAGCCTATAGTGCTGAGCTGGAAGGCATTGCATTTGCAACCCAGCCGAGTGAGGTTTTGTTCCCCGATGCACAAGACATTGTCCAGCTCGCTAAGTTTGAGCTGCAAAAAGGCAATACAGTCAGTGTTGAAGAGGCGAGCCCTGTTTACTTACGCGATACCGTTGCGTGGAAAAAACTGCCGGGTCGCGAGTAGTTCATTGTTTAACTAAAAGCGGATAGTATGGTTTCAATAAATGGATTGCCCGGTCCGGTTCCTGGCCCAAATCGCGCCAATAAGGCCAACAAGAACAAGCAGACCAATAAGTCGCAGCAAAATGCAATCGTTAGTCAGCCGAGTAAAGTGGCGAATGCTGTTGCCCATTCTATCCGCCATGTCAGCGAGTCCGATCTGCACAAAGCACAAGTGCAATATGATTTACCCGAAGGGCGTGGTCGCAAAGCGATGCAGGAGTATATGGACGTACTCAATCAAGCCAAGCGCGATGAACTTTCCCAAATGCTCGGTGTCGATATTTACATCTAATTCAAGCTAGACTTACTATGATGCTAACCAAGTTGCCGCAACTACTTCTGCTATTTTTGTCTGTGAGCCTTTTTGGTTGCAGTACCTTGCCGGAACCACTCGCTAGTGAAGACCCTAATCTGATTTCTGACTATCAAACTTGGCAAGTTAATTCAGACACTGCCAGTCAAATTCGATTAGGCGGCGTTATCGCTAATGTCTCCAACCTGGAGGACAAGACTCGTGTTGAGGTGGTGAACTTGCCGATCAGCTCATCGGGTAAGCCCGATATTCGCCAAGAGCCAAGTGGTCGCTTTGTGGTATACATTGATGGCTTCGCCGACCCCGTTACTTTGGCCGAAGGACGGTTAATCTCGGTACTAGGCTATAGTCAAGCTAAGGAAAAAGGATCCGTCGGTGATTTCGAGTATGAGTTTCCAGTACTCAACGCACTCGGCTGGCATTTATGGCGGATTGAAGAGCGGGTCATTGTCCACGAAGTCAACCGTTATCTTGAGCCCTGTTTTGGCCTTTACTGCCGAGACTCCGATTTTGGTGGCGGGACGGGGATAGTGGTTAAAGAAGTGCGCTAGACATGGTTGAAACACGTTATTCTATTGCGTCCGGCGCTATCGCCTGTATGGAGTTTGGCAATAGACGCAGCGCAAGTGTGACGCTAGTTTTTCTGCACGGTTGGCTCGATAACGCGGCCAGTTTCAACACAGTGATGGCTGACTTACACAAGCTTGCTCCCCATCTCCACCTTTGCGCAATCGATTTACCTGGGCATGGTCTGTCGAGCCATAAAGATGACCACAATTTCTATCCATTTCACGACTATATTGATGATGTTTACCAACTTTTGGCTAAGTTATCACCAAACAGACTGGTGTTAGTCGGGCATTCGCTTGGTGCTTTGATTGCAAGTTGTTATAGTGCCGCCTTTCCTGAGCAAGTCAGTGGACTGGTTCAGATAGAAGGATATGGACCGTTAGCAGAAAGTAGTGACCAGTGTGTGTCTCGTTTGCGAGAGGGTGTATTAAGTCGCCAAAGAATCCGTCGTAAACCGGAGCGAAGCATGAGCTCACTTCAACAAGCGCTGCAACGGCGAGCCAAAGTGAACCAACTTGAGGCTGACTTGATTGCCCCTGTCGTCTTGCGAGGTATTGAGCAACGAGAGATGGGGTGGCAGTGGCGCCATGACAACAAATTGCAAAGTCAGTCACTGTATCGAATGTCTTTTCAGCACGCAGAGACCATCCGCAAGCAAGTAGTTTGCCCGCAGTTGATCATACTGGGTCACGAGGGTTTTGATTATTTGCAGTCAATCCAAATGGATGAAGCAAATACCACCCAAGTTGTCCAAGTCAATGGCGGTCATCACTGTCACTTACAGTCCCCTTCTAGAGTATCTAGCCTAATTTTTGGCTTAGTTAACAAAATTTAAACAAGTGTTTGAGTGTTCCGTGCTCAAAATGCCGCTCTGTGCTGTAATAGTCGAGTTTAAAAAATAGAGCTTTTCACGTCGATGACAGCCAGTTAATTTCGAGGAGTTTTACCGTGGATAAACCTTGGTTATCGCGTTATCCAAGTGATGTGCCTGAGCATATCAACCCAGATCAATACCCATCTTTAGTTGAGATGTTTGAACAGTCAGTACACAAGTACGCTGACCAGCCTGCATTTATGAATATGGGCTCGGTAATGACTTTCCGAAAACTGGAAGAGCGTAGTCGTGCCTTTGCTGCCTACTTGCAAAATGAACTCAAGTTGAAGAAAGGCGATCGTGTTGCGTTAATGATGCCGAACCTTCTTCAGTATCCAGTGGCCTTGTTTGGTGTGCTTCGTGCTGGCTTGATTGCAGTCAACGTGAACCCACTTTATACGCCACGTGAGTTAGAACATCAGCTCAATGATGCTGACGCCACAGCGATTGTTATCGTCTCCAACTTTGCCAACACGCTTGAACAAATCGTCGACAACACGCCAGTGAAGCATGTGGTCTTGACCAGTCTTGGTCAGATGTTGCCGCGCGCCAAAGGCACCTTAGTGGACTTTGTGGTTAAGTACGTCAAAGGCATGGTACCTAAGTATGACCTTCCAGGGGCCATCTCTATGCGTCAGGCTTTGCACAAAGGGCGACGTCTACAATATGTGAAGCCGTTTATGTCGGGCGACGATATCGCCTTTCTACAATACACAGGCGGAACAACCGGGGTGGCAAAAGGGGCGATCTTGACTCATCGCAATATGATTGCCAACGTTCTGCAAGCCAAGGGCGCCTACGGCCCGGTGTTGTCAGAAGGTCGAGAGCTGGTGGTAACGGCTCTGCCGCTCTATCACGTGTTTGCCCTAACAGTAAACTGTCTACTGTTTATCGAGATGGGAGGGCAGAACCTACTCATCACCAACCCACGCGATATTCCAGGCTTTGTCAAAGAACTACAGAAGTATCCGTTTACCGCTATCACAGGGGTGAATACGCTGTTTAATGCTTTGGTCAATAACGAAGACTTCCATGAGCTTAACTTCAGCAAGCTGAAACTGGCAGTTGGTGGTGGCATGGCTGTACAGCGCGCGGTTGCTGAGCAATGGAAAAAGACCACAGGTATCCATCTACTGGAAGGTTACGGTCTGACCGAATGTTCGCCGCTGGTGACCGGTAACCCTTATGATCTTACTGACTATACGGGAGCGATTGGTCTGCCTGTACCTTCGACCGAAGTGCGTATCGTCGATGATGAAGGGCAACCGCTAGCCAATACTGAGGTAGGCGAGCTACAAGTGCGTGGTCCACAAGTGATGCAAGGTTATTGGCAACGCCCTGAAGCGACCAAAGAGGTGATTAACGCAGAAGGATGGTTGTCGACAGGGGACATCGTTAAGTTTGATGAGGAAGGCTTGATTCATATTGTTGACCGCAAAAAAGATATGATTCTAGTCTCTGGCTTTAATGTTTACCCGAACGAAATTGAAGATGTGGTCGCGCTACACGGAAAAGTGCTTGAAGTGGCGGCAATCGGACAAGAGCATCCTGTTTCCGGCGAAGTGGTTAAAGTCTATGTGGTGAAACGCGATCCAAGCTTGACCAAGGATGAAATCATTGCCCACTGTCGTCAGCACCTAACAGGCTACAAGGTGCCGAAATTGGTTGAGTTTAGGGAAGATTTGCCTAAAACCAACGTGGGTAAAATCTTGCGTCGAGTGCTTCGTGAAGAAAACGATGCCAACCTAGCGAAAGCAGAACAAGCTTAACCGAGTTCACTCAACAAGTGGATAGGATTAGTGATAGAATGCCGGCTAACAAGCCGGCATTTTTTTATGCTGCCCAAATCGCTCATAGTGAGAAGTTAGTGAATTATCAAATTATTACCGAATCTGAACAACTCGACAGTGTCATTGCCCGCGCTCGTCAAGCCGATGTTGTGATGTTGGATACCGAGTTTGTCCGCACCCGTACTTACTACCCACAGCTGGGTCTTATTCAGCTGTTTGATGGCCAAGAGCTCAGTTTGATTGACCCGACGGTTATTGAAGATATGAGTGCGTTCAAGCAACTGCTGCAAGACACCTCAGTGCTTAAAGTCTTGCATGCATGCGGTGAAGATTTGGAAGTGTTTCACAATAGCTTTGGTTGTTTGCCATACCCTATGGTGGATACTCAGCTGATTGCGGCATTTCTCGGTCATGGCTTATCGACCGGTTTTGCTTCTTTGGTTGAAGAATACTTAGGTGTCGAGCTAGATAAAAGTGAATCAAGAACCGATTGGCTTGCCAGACCGTTGTCGCAAAAGCAGTTAGAGTACGCCGCTGCAGACGTATACTACCTGGAACCTTTGTATCAGCAGTTGTTTGAAAAAGTGACTCAAGCGGGGTGGTGGCAGGCTGCTCAGCAGGAAAGTGACTTGTTAGCGAGTAAACGCATAAAAACCATCAATCCGGACAAGGCTTACCTTGATATTAAAGGCGCATGGCAGCTCAAACCTAGAGAGTTAGCTGTTTTGAAACCGCTGGCTACCTGGCGCTTAAAAGAAGCGTTGCGTCGCGATCTCGCGCTGAACTTTGTTTTTAAAGAGAATGACCTGCTGACCATTGCCAAAAAAGGTATCCAAAACCGCCAGATGATGGAGCAAGAGGGGATGGATTTGCGTGCAGTACAGCGTCACAGTGCGCGAATTATTGCATTGGTAAAATCCGCTAAAATGACGGCGGTAGAAGATTACCCCGATAAGATTGAGCGTTTGATGGATCTGCCCGGGTACAAGCAGACCTTTAAAGTGTTGAAAGATGAGGTGAAAAAAGCGTCGCAAGCCAGCGGTCTAGCCACAGAGTTTTTGGCGTCGAAAAAGCAACTTAATCAGCTCATCAGTTGGGTGTGGAAGAAAGATCGCGATCCGGCCAAACTTCCAGACATCATGCAAGGCTGGCGTTTGTCGTTGATGGGTGAAAAACTCAACAAATTGCTGTGATAGCAAATAGCGCAACTATCTGAACACCTATTTATACAGCTTGGTATGACAAAGAGACGAAAAAAGGGCTTCCGATTGGAAGCCCTTTTTGTGTTTACGCGCTGATTAGCCAGCTAATACGTCGGTCGCGACCTTATAGCTTGGGTCTTCTTTGACATTGATTTCAACCAAGCTGCCTGCTTTGTCGAGCAGTTTACGACAGTCTGGGCTTAGATGACGTAGATGAAGCGTTTTACCTTGCGCCGAGTATCGTTCTGCCAAAGTTTCAATTGCCTCAATGGCCGAGTGGTCGGTGACGCGCGAATCGGCGAAATCGACAATCACATCTTTCGGGTCTTTGTGTGCGTCAAAAATCTCAAGGAAGTTTGCGACAGAGCCGAAGAAGACAGGGCCGTGGATTTTGTACTCTTTCGAGCCTTCAGCATTGATGCTTGTGTCGGCGTAGATATGCTTTGCGTGCTGCCATGCGAACATAAGTGCCGATGCAATAACACCAACAAACACCGCAATGGCAAGGTCAGTCAGTACCGTGACCACAGTGACCAACACGATAACAAAGAAATCTTGTTTTGGTACGCGGCGAGCTAGCTTGAACGTTGCCCATTCAAAGGTACCAATGACCACCATAAACATAACACCAACCAGCGCTGCCAGTGGGATCATCTCGATAAGAGAAGAAGCAAACAAGATAAACATCAGTAGAGCAACGGCGGCAACGATACCTGATAGGCGCCCACGGCCACCTGAGTTTACGTTAATCATCGATTGACCAATCATTGCACAGCCGCCCATAGCGCCGAACACTGAACAGGTCATGTTTGCCATACCTTGACCAATACATTCACGGTTAGATTGGCCACGCGTGTTGGTCATCTCATCAAGAACGGTCAATGTGAGTAGTGATTCAATCAGACCGATTGCAGCCAAGATGATCGCATAAGGCAAAATAATCTGTAGAGTCTCAAGCGTGAGTGGCACCGCTGGGATAGAGAATGTAGGTAGCGATCCGGCTAGGGTCGCCGCTTCATTACCTGACATAGTGCGCAGGAAGTCAACCACAGTGCGAGTTTCTAGATCCAGTCCAACGACAAGTGCTGTGACGGTAACAATTGCAACCAGAGATGACGGGACCGCGGTAGTAAACTTAGGCAAGAAGTGAATAATGGCCATCGTCAGCGCTACGAGACCAAGCATCAGCATCATTTGGTCTTGAGGTAGCCAGGTCAACATGCCATTGATGTCTGGCGCTTTGAACTGACCCAATTGCGCTAGGAAGATAACAATTGCCAAACCATTGACGAAACCTATCATCACCGGGTGTGGGACAATTCGGATAAACTTACCCAGTTTGAATAGCCCTGCAGCTACCTGCAAGATGCCGGCAAGCAAGATGGCCGCAAACAAGTATTGTACTCCGTGCATCGCAACCAACGACACCATAACCACCGCCATCGCACCTGTTGCGCCGGAAATCATACCTGGTCGACCACCAAAGATAGAGGTAATGAGACCAACGATGAAAGCGGCGTAGAGACCGACCATAGGGTCGACACCTGCAACAAAGGCGAATGCGACGGCCTCAGGGACCAAAGCCAGCGCTACGGTCAGGCCTGAAAGAACGTCGTTCTTGACAGAGTGTTTAGAAAATTGAGGAAATTCAAACATATTTGCTCAGTTTGGCTAAGAGTTTAAAAGATTTCTGAACGTTAGTTAGTCGCCGGTGGGCAAAATGCAATGTAAAAGAGCAGAGACTAAATGTAACAATTCAGATCGAATCGGCGCATGCTACCGAAAAGTGTGATTAAGTTCAAGATTGATACAGGTTTTGACCAATATTTGTGATGTATCAATAGCAGAAAAAAACTGCTGCTGGTTTATGTGATTCTAGAGTGGAGTCGATAAAAAAACAGCCCCTACACAGTAGGGGCTGTTTTCCTATTGGGGACCAATTAGAACTGAGGTTTGGTCATGCTTGCGCCGGCTTGATTGCGAGCCACTTGGCTACCAGCGCCACGAGGTTGGTAACGTTCAGCCTTGAGTGGAGCTGCGACAACTTTTATCTCGCGCATCTCAGTACTGCCAGGTGCCTTAGCCATAGGTGCAAAGGCATGCCCGGCACTTTTCGCTACAGCAATTGGAGTCTGCTCAGCTGCAACAGGTGCAGGGTCAACCGTCTCGCTAGTAGAGGTTGGCTCAACTGGCTGTTCTACAACGGCTGGGCTCTCAACTTGCGGCTCTTCAGGCTTAGCGGCAGGCGCTTCGCTAGTTTGAGGCTGTTCGATCACTGGCTGTTGTAAGTTTAGCTCAACGGCTGGCTCTGTGACCACTGGTTGTTGTTGAACTTCTGTTACAGCAGGTAGGTCACGACGAACAATCACTTTACCCATTGCCATTTCAGGACAAGCAAAGCCACCTAGAACCACTGAAACTTGAGCCTCTGCTTTATTCATATCCGCTTTGGCTTTGTGCTTTGGTGTCGGCTTAGTAATGCCGTAACTTGGCATCACTTTACCCATCGCCATTTCTGGTGAAGCAACCCCACCTTTACGAAGACGGAATGGGTTAGGGCGACGGTCACGACCGCGACGACGACGTTGTCCGCTAGCACGTAGGTGACGTGGCGAGCGACGATTGCGGCGCTGCTTAGGTTGCTCTTCAGCGTTCTCTGCTTCAGCATCTTGCGCTTTATCTTCAACGGCTTCGGCCTTGGCTTCCACTGCTACTTGTTTCGCTTCTTCTTCCGCTTTGGCTTGCGCTACTTGATCTTTAACGCGAACTTGCTTCGAAAGCTTGCGACGCTGACGACGCTCTTTCACTTTAGCGGCTTTTTCTTCAGAACGATCTTTACGCGCTTCAGGTTTCTCATTTTGCTGAGCATCTGCCGCTAGTTTCAGACCTTCTTCAGCAACCTTGCTTGCTTTAACGTCGTCACGCTTATTACGGCGGTCCTGCTTAGGCTTGCGGTTTTGTTGCTTACGGTCGTTTGACTTCGCTTCATTCGACGCTTCGTCTCGTGCACTCTTACGCTTGTTGTCGCGTTTGTCGTCACGATTTTCGTTGCGACTATCGCGGTTGTTACGGCGGCGGTTGTCGTTGCGATTGCGACGGTTACGGTTGTTGCGATTGCCTTCGCGACGCTCTTTAGGCTTCTGCTCTTCTTGTTTCTCTTCATTGTCTGAAGATCCAAACAGGAAGCTGCCTAGTGCTTTAAAGAAGCGGCTAACCAAGCCAGGTTGTGACTCTTGCGCGTCGTCAGCCTTAGCTTTAGTCTCAACCGGTTTCGCGGCGACAGGCGCACTCGGTGCTGGCGCTGATTGTGACGGTGCGGCGAACCCTTTCAGAGCTGGCTCTTCAATTCTTTTCGGCTTCGCTTCGCTGTCTGATGGTTCTTTGCCTTCTGCTTCTTTCATTGCCTCAATTTTTTGCGGCAGTAGGTAAGAGAGAAGATCGAACTGCTCACCGTCACGAACGCGAATCACGTCGAAATGAGGCGTTTCCATTTCTGAGTTCGGCACAACTGTGATCTTAACTTCTTGAATGCGCTCAATATGATTGACTGAGCGGCGCTTTTCGTTAAGCAGGTAAGAGGCGATTGGCACAGGCACAACCGCAACCACTTGAGCGGTGTTGTCTTTAAGTGCTTCTTCTTCGATCAAACGCAATACAGAAAGGGCAAGTGATTCGTTGTCACGAACAACACCGGTACCTGTACAGCGTGGACAAATATGATGGCTGGCCTCAGCAAGTGATGGGCTTAAACGCTGACGCGACATTTCAAGAAGACCAAAACGAGAAATTCGGCCAATTTGAACGCGAGCGCGATCCATTCTTACAGAGTCACGCAAGCGATTTTCGACTTCGCGTTGGTGGCGCACGGGTGTCATATCGATAAAGTCGATAACGACCAAACCACCTAGGTCACGCAGGCGTAATTGACGAGCAATCTCTTCTGCCGCTTCTAAGTTGGTGTTGAGCGCCGTTTCTTCGATGTCGCCGCCTTTGGTTGCACGAGCGGAGTTGATATCGATAGAGGTTAAGGCTTCTGTTGGGTCGATAACGATTGAACCGCCAGAAGGAAGACGAACTTCACGTTGGAAGGCTGACTCGATTTGACTCTCGATTTGGTAGTGACTAAATAGTGGCACTTCACCGTCGTACTTCTTGACTCGGTTAACGAAGTCAGGGCGAACCAGACGGATATGATCAAGAGCACGTTCGTAAATCGTGTTGCTATCGATAAGGATTTCACCGATATCACGACGTAGGTAATCACGAATCGCACGAACAATGACGTTACTTTCTTGGTGAATCAAGAAAGGCGCTGCATTGGCGTCTGACGCTTGTTTGATCGCACCCCAATGGTTAATCAAAACGTTCAGATCCCACTCAAGTTCTTCTGCGCTCTTACCAACGCCAGCAGTTCGAACGATCAAGCCCATGCCTTGTGGCAGTTCAAGCGTGCTCAATGCCGCTTTGAGTTGAGTACGTTCGTCCCCTTCGATACGGCGTGAAATACCGCCTGCACGAGGGTTGTTTGGCATCAGAACGAGGTAGCTACCCGCAAGAGAGATGAAAGTGGTTAGAGCTGCGCCCTTGCTACCACGTTCTTCTTTTTCAACTTGTACGATAACTTCTTGACCTTCCTTGAGCACTTCTTTGATGCTTGGACGGCCTTGGTAAGTGTAACCTTCGGGGAAGTATTCGCGGGCAATTTCTTTGAGAGGGAGGAAACCGTGTCTTTCTGCACCGTAGTCAACAAAAGCCGCTTCTAGGCTTGGTTCGATGCGTGTGATACGTCCTTTGTAGATATTTGCTTTCTTTGATTCGTGACCAGGGCTTTCGATATCCAAATCGTACAAGCGCTGACCATCAACCAAAGCAACACGCAACTCTTCTTTTTGAGTTGCGTTAATTAACATTCTTTTCATTGATAAATCTCGTTGTCATTCTTTATTTTTGATTCTTATCGTTGTAGTCGCTGTCATGGTGCCTGATCCCATGGCTTAATCTGTGCAGCCTCCCGGCTGGAGGGATGCTCTCGGGCACTTCAGTCTCACAAGCGATTCTCGTGTCGCTTGTGAGCCGCATTAGTGGCGGTAAACACTCAACATGATGAGCGATGAGTAGAACGATAAGAGTGTTAATTGTGAAAATGTCTTACGCCGTTTGCTGCATTTTGTTAAATTAACGGGCTACTCAATTTCATGCTCTGATATGAGGTGGTTTGTTTAAAATGCAACCAAATCATATATTGCAGGTGTGAACTATAGCAGCACCCATTAAACTCAGCAATCTGCTTTATAATAAAACGCTAAAAAAGCCGATTTTATTTTTCGTAAGTGACTGTTTTATAGATTTAATTCAGGGTGTTTTTGAGATTTGTAAGAAAATTGATGGATTTTTATTCGTAGCGGATTTGCAAACCATTCTTATAAGCCAATTTTCCAATTTGTTGCGCAGAAAATGTGATTGTGCGCACTTTTGAGTGTTAGAATAAACGCATGAGTGAAATTAGAACAAAAGTCCAATTTGTCGATATTGACGATGATATGGCGGGTCAGCGTATTGATAATTTCTTACGCAACCAATTGAAAAGCATCCCGAAAAGTATGGTTTACCGAATTTTGCGTAAAGGTGAAGTTCGAGTAAATAAGAAGCGGGTTAAAGCAGAGTACAAACTGAAAGCGGGCGATCTCGTCAGAATCCCGCCGGTGACGATTGAAGAAAAAGCAGACGAAGTCGCGCCGAGCACTAAGCTTAATAAGGTGGCAGAGCTTGAACATATGATCATCTATGAAGATGAGCATATGCTGATTCTAAATAAACCGTCCGGCACCGCAGTACATGGTGGCAGTGGACTAAAGTTTGGGGCAATCGAAGCCCTGCGTGCATTGCGTCCCCAAGCACGATTCCTAGAGCTGGTTCATCGTATTGACCGCGACACGTCGGGAATACTTCTGGTCGCAAAAAAACGCTCTGCACTGCGCCATCTGCAAGCTCAGTTTCGTGAGAAGACGGTACAAAAATACTATTTTGCGTTGGTCATGGGAGAGTGGAAAGCAAGTTGCAAAAAAGTGGATGCGCCGTTGTTGAAAAACGAAGTGAACAGTATTGTTCGCGTTAACCCAAACGGAAAACCCTCTGAGACGCGGTTTAAAATTGTCGAGAAGTTTGCCGATGCGACCTTGGTTCAAGCCAGCCCAATTACTGGCCGAACGCACCAGATTCGCGTCCATACCCAGTACACCGGGCACCCTATTGCTTGGGACGACCGCTACGGTGATCGTCGTTTTGATGCCTACACGGCAAAAGTAGGGCTAGACCGACTGTTTCTCCATGCTGCCAACATCAAGTTTCAGCATCCAGCCAATGATGAGTGGATGGAGATCAACGCACCGATGGAGCCAAAGTTGGAGAAAGCGTTGGCAGGGTTGCGTAAGCTTTAAGGCGGACTCCGTTCTCTGAGATGCTAGAACGCTGCGCTTCGAGAATCGAGATCGGACTTCGTCCTGCGAGAGATTCTTGTGGTTAGTTAGCCGATAATTGCAGGCAGTGCTGGCTGATTTATAATTCTAATTGTCTGAATTTGAAAAGAGGCTTGACGTATACAGTCAAGCCTTCCGCGACTTTCTCGCATCTCGCATCTCGCATCTCGCATCTCGCTAAAGCACCTGAAATCCCTGTGCCTCGAGCATATCAATCAAGTCGATCAGCGGCAGTCCAACCAAAGTATTTGGATCCTTGCCCTCCAATCGCTCAAACAGCGCGATGCCTAACCCTTCACTTTTAAAGCTACCAGCGCAAAAGAATGGCTGTTCTTTATCCACATAATTGGCGATTTGCGCGGCAGAAAGCTTGCGAAAATGGACGGTAAAGGTATCAACTTTTACTTCAGTTTCATTGGTGTGCGAATTATACAGGGCTAAACCAGTATAAAATTGGATCGACTGACCACTTTGTTGAGTGAGCTGCTCAATGGCTTTTTCGCGCGTGTGAGGTTTACCGATGATTTTGCCGTTGATCACACAAACTTGATCGCTACCAACCACTAAACTTGGCTTCGTTAGTGGGCACGACTGCGCTTTGCCTTTAGCGAGGCGTTTGACGAGCTCGATTGGGCTTTCATTTTCGAGTGGAGTTTCATCAAACTCGGGCGATTCGGTGACGAACTCGACTGCTAGTTTGTTGAGCAGTTGTCTGCGGTATGGTGAGGTTGAGGCTAAAACTAGTTGGTAATTCTGCATTTTAATTTACAATCTAACGGCGGGTTAGTGTGAGCTTAATCGATATTATGGTTGTGATACTAGCTCTCTCGCTGATAAGGAAAAAAAGTACAACTTTTTGCCCTTTTTCTTTGACTATAAACGATTTGGAAGATAGAATTCGCGCCCTATGCAAAAGGTAAAAATACCGCGAACGGTTGATCCCGCACGCGCTGCTCAGAAGCGACTCGACTTTGAAGGTATCATTCAAGTTAGTCTCTTTAAGCGCTTAGAGGAATCGGTCGAAGGCGTAAAACGCGACGCTCAAGTGTCATTGTCATTTGACTTAGATGAGCAGCGACTCGTTGTTATCTCTGGTAAAGCTAACATCGTAGTCGATTTAGAGTGTCAACGCTGTAACGAGGTTTTCGCACATGAGTGCGATGTCCAATTCACCTATACGCCGTACCGCGGCGAAAAGACTGAAGAGGAAGCACCGGAAGAGTACGATTTGGTAGATCTGAACGAGTACGGTGAAGTAGACCTAATACAGTTAGTTGAAGACGAGTTCATTCTAAACTTGCCTCAAATTGCAATGCATGATGAAGCGGACTGTAGCGTTGATTCAGATAATATGGTGTTTGGTGAGATCCCAGAAGAAATTGTGGAAGACAAGCCGAATCCATTTGATGTTTTAAAAAGCTTAAAGAAGTAATTCTTTAAGGACTTACATAGGAGTAGGGTCAATGGCCGTACAAAAGAGCAAGAAATCACGTTCAATGCGTGGTATGCGTCGTTCACACGATGCCCTAACTACAGCTGCACTATCTGTAGACGCAACTTCAGGTGAAACTCACCTACGTCACAACGTAACTGCTGAAGGTTACTACCGTGGCAAAAAGGTTATCAACAAGTAAGGTTGACCTTTGCATAATATAACCGTTGCACTTGATGCAATGGGCGGGGATTTCGGTCCTCGCGTCACAGTGCCTGCCGCCGTGCAGGCACTGTCGCATTTCCCAGAGCTAAAAGTGACCCTAGTCGGTGATCAAACCGCGATCACATCTCAATTATCTTCCCTTGGTTACCAGCCAGATACTCGTTTGAGTATTGAGCATACTGACCGAGTGATTTCCAACTCAGAAAAACCCTCTCTCGCATTGAGAAACAGCCACGGCAGTTCGATGGGCACCGCTATCGAAATGGTGGCCGATAACCAAGCTGATGCCTGTGTCAGTGGTGGCAATACCGGCGCATTGATGGCACTGTCTCGTTTCAAACTGAAGTTGCTACCTGGTATCGAGCGTCCGGCGTTGATTTCCGCCTTACCTACCGTTTCTGGTGGCCGTACATGGATGCTGGATTTGGGCGCGAATGTGTCGAGCGACGCTGATTCTCTGTTCCAATTTGCCGTTATGGGAAGTGCACATGCTGAGCAGTATCTGCAAAGAGCACCTCGTGTTGCTATCTTGAATATTGGCGCTGAAGAAATAAAAGGCAACGATCTTGTCAAGCGCTGTGCAGAAATGCTGTCTCAGACTCAATCTGTCAACTTTGTTGGCTATATTGAGGGCAATCAATTACTCCATGATGCCGCCGACGTTGTTGTCTGTGATGGTTTTGTGGGCAATGTCTGCTTAAAAGCTTGTGAAGGTACGGCTCAGCTCTTTATTGAGAAGATGAAATCAAGCATGATGGCTTCTTCGATAAAGGGTTGGATTGCAAGAAAATTATTTTCTGGCTTATTTAATGAGCTAAAAACATTGAACCCCGACCAGTATAATGGCGCAAGTTTGCTAGGATTGCGCGGCATTGTCATAAAAAGCCACGGAAGTGCTGATGTAGACGCAGTCATCAACGCGATTGGTGAAGCACTGCATGAGGTCAAACGACAAGTACCCACCCGTATTAGTGATCGTTTGGAAGCGGTTTTACTCGAGAGGCATTATTAGTCTTCATGTATAGCAAAATATTAGGTACTGGCAGCTACCTGCCATCTCAGGTGCGTTCAAACGCAGACTTGGAGAAAATGGTAGATACAAGTGATGAGTGGATTGTCACTCGCACGGGTATTAAAGAGCGCCGCATTGCAGCTGAAAACGAAACAGTTGCAGATATGGGTTATCAAGCGGCGAAGAATGCTATCGAGATGGCAGGTATCGACAACAACGATATCGATATGATTCTTGTAGCGACCACCAGTGGTTCTCATGCTTTCCCATCTGCAGCTTGTCAAGTGCAAGCTTTGCTCGGAATTAAGCATTGTCCAGCCTTTGACATGGCAGCGGCATGTTCGGGTTTCATCTATGCGCTGTCGGTCGCCGATCAATACATTAAAACCGGTCATTGTAAGAATATCTTAGTGATCGGTGCAGATGCCTTGTCTAAGACTTGTGATCCGAATGACCGCTCAACCATCATCTTGTTTGGAGATGCAGCGGGGGCCGTTGTTGTTGGCGCGAGTGAAGAGCCGGGTATTCTGTCTACCACGATCAACGCTGACGGTCGTTTCGGTGAGCTGCTTAGCCTTAAATTCCCTGATCGTCATGAGAAGTTACCTAGCGCATCAGAGCACAGCGAAGACATTAACAGTTGGTTGCACATGGCAGGCAACGAAGTGTTCAAAGTGGCAGTCACTCAGCTTTCACGCTTGGTGAAAGAAACGCTGAAAGAAAATGGCATGGACAAATCTGAACTTGATTGGTTAGTACCGCATCAAGCGAATCTACGCATCATTTCAGCGACCGCTAAGAAACTAGCGATGTCAATGGAACAAGTTGTGGTGACCCTAGACCGCCATGGCAATACATCCGCAGCCACAGTACCGACAGCACTTGATGAGGCGGTACGTGATGGTCGTATCCAACGTGGTCAAACTCTACTGCTCGAGGCCTTTGGTGGCGGCTTCACTTGGGGCTCTGCGCTCGTTAAGTTCTAAATAGAATTCAAAATTAAGATGCCTGTGAGGGCATCTTTTCTTTCTTCTTTTATTTAAAGAATCCAGTTTAAGGAAAAGAAAATGAGTAAGTTTGCTATCGTATTTCCGGGTCAAGGCTCACAAACTGTGGGCATGCTCGCTGAACTTGGTGAACAGCATGACGTCGTGAAACAGACTTTTGCAGAAGCGTCTGAAGCACTGGGTTACGATCTTTGGGCCTTAGTACAAAATGGCCCAGCAGAAGACCTAAACCAAACTCACAGGACGCAACCCGCTTTGCTTGCCTCTTCTGTCGCGATTTGGCGTCTATGGCAAGAGCAAGGTCTAGAGCAGCCAGCAAACCTTGCTGGTCATAGCCTTGGTGAGTACTCAGCGTTGGTGTGTGCGGGCGTTATCGATTTTAAAGCTGCGATCAAACTGGTTGAGCTTCGTGGTCAACTGATGCAAGAGGCGGTTCCAGCGGGTACTGGTGCGATGTATGCCATCATTGGTCTTGATGACGAATCAATCGCTAAAGCGTGTGAAGAAGCGGCGCAAGGTGAGGTTGTTTCTCCAGTAAACTTCAACTCTCCAGGTCAGGTTGTTATCGCTGGTAGCAAAGATGCAGTAGAGCGCGCTGGTGCGTTATGTAAAGAAGCGGGCGCTAAGCGTGCACTTCCTCTACCAGTATCAGTGCCTTCACACTGTGCGCTAATGAAGCCAGCAGCAGATAAGCTTGCGCTCGCTCTGGAAGAGATCGAGTTCAACGCGCCTCAGATCCCTGTTATCAACAACGTTGATGTGATCGCGGAAACGGATCCAGCGAAAATCAAAGATGCGCTTGTACGTCAGCTATACAGCCCAGTTCGTTGGACTGAAAGCGTGCAACTGATGAGCGAGCAAGGCGTTGAGAAACTACTAGAGCTTGGCCCTGGTAAAGTTCTAACCGGCCTGACTAAACGTATTGTTAAGACGCTAAGCGGCGCAGCGGTGAATGACGCCGCATCTCTAGACGCTGCTAAGTAAATAAGAACTTAAGGAATAACGAAGATGATGAATCTAGAAGGCAAAATTGCCCTAGTTACCGGTGCAAGCCGCGGTATTGGCCGAGCGATTGCTGAGCTGCTTGTTGAGCGTGGTGCAACGGTTATCGGCACAGCGACTTCTGAAAGCGGTGCTGCAGCGATTAGCGAATATCTGGGTGACAATGGTAAAGGCTTAGCACTAAACGTGACTGACGTTGAGTCGATTGAAGCCACGCTGAAAACCATCAATGAAGAGTTCGGTGTTATCGATATTCTGGTGAACAACGCGGGTATCACTCGTGACAACCTGCTAATGCGCATGAAAGACTCTGAGTGGGATGACATCATTGATACCAACCTGACGCCAATCTTCCGTATGTCTAAAGCCGTACTGCGTGGCATGATGAAGAAACGCGCTGGTCGCATTATCAACGTTGGCTCTGTTGTCGGTACTATGGGTAACGCAGGTCAAGCTAACTATGCGGCAGCGAAAGCGGGTGTGATTGGTTTTACTAAATCCATGGCTCGTGAAGTGGCTTCTCGCGGCGTGACCGTTAACACAGTTGCTCCAGGTTTTATCGAAACTGATATGACAAAAGCGCTCAACGAAGAGCAACGTGCAGCAACGCTAGCGAACGTTCCGTCAGGTCGTCTTGGTGACCCACGTGAGATTGCCTCTGCGGTTGTTTTCCTCGCTTCTCCAGAGGCTGCATACATTACCGGCGAAACTTTGCATGTAAATGGTGGTATGTACATGGTGTAAATCGCTTTCGTGCAGAAACGGTGAACTTTTTCATTAATTTTCACTCAAATTTCTGCAACTGAAGTGAATTTGTCCATAATGTCGCTAACTGGGCTACTTATTGTCATAAAAATGGCCTATAGTTTGTGATTATCGACAGAGAAATGCGCAACATTTGTGCATGATTTAAGTCAAAAATGTATTGAATTTCGGTTAAAATCGCTAAAATTGTGGTTTGACCAGCAAGGTCCCACTTGCAACTTTCAGTAGTTCTAATAAACTACGGAATCATCGCATTGAGCGAAATCTGTAAAGGAAAAGAAAAAATGAGCAACATCGAAGAACGCGTAAAGAAAATCATTGTTGAACAGCTAGGTGTAGACGAAGCTGAAGTTAAAAACGAAGCTTCATTCGTTGATGATCTAGGTGCTGATTCTCTAGACACTGTTGAACTAGTAATGGCTCTAGAAGAAGAATTTGACACTGAGATTCCAGACGAAGAAGCTGAGAAAATCACTACTGTTCAAGCTGCTATCGACTACGTAAACAGCGCTCAGTAATATCTCTCCCAGGCGGCCTTCTGGCCGCCTGTGTTCTTTTTAACCCTTCTATCCTTCCATAGAATCATTTCATTTCCGGAGAATAAAATCGTGTCCAAGCGTCGTGTTGTTGTCACTGGCATGGGTATGTTGTCACCGGTAGGCAACACTGTAGAATCATCTTGGAAAGCCCTGCTAGCTGGTCAAAGTGGTATCGTGAATATCGAGCATTTTGACACCGAAAATTTCTCTACTCGCTTTGCAGGCCTAGTCAAAGACTTTGACTGTACTGAATACATGTCTAAGAAAGATGCGCGTAAAATGGATCTCTTTATCCAGTACGGCATTGCCGCGGGTATTCAAGCGCTAGATGACTCTGGTTTACAAATTAATGAAGAAAACGCTGCACGTGTTGGTGTCGCCATCGGTTCAGGTATTGGTGGCCTTGATCTTATCGAAGCTGGTCATACTGCGCTGGTTGAAAAAGGTCCGCGTAAAGTGAGTCCATTCTTCGTACCCTCGACCATCGTAAACATGGTTGCAGGTAACTTATCTATTATGCGTGGTCTTCGCGGTCCTAATATCGCGATCTCGACGGCGTGTACTACAGGTCTTCATAACATCGGTCATGCTGCTCGCATGATTGCTTATGGCGATGCTGATGCTATGGTAGCGGGTGGTGCTGAGAAGGCATCGACGCCACTTGGTATGGCAGGTTTTGGTGCGGCCAAAGCCTTGTCGACTCGTAACGATGAACCTCAGAAAGCGTCACGTCCTTGGGACAAAGACCGCGATGGCTTTGTACTAGGCGATGGTGCAGGCATGATGGTTCTAGAAGAATACGAACAGGCGAAAGCGCGTGGTGCCAAGATCTACGCTGAGCTAGTTGGTTTTGGTATGTCTGGTGATGCTTACCACATGACGTCTCCAAGCGAAGATGGCTCAGGCGGCGCGCTTGCGATGGAAGCGGCAATGCGCGATGCGGGTATCACAGGTACTCAGGTGGGTTATGTCAATGCTCATGGTACGTCCACGCCAGCAGGTGATGTAGCAGAAATCAAAGGTGTGAAGCGTGCACTTGGCGAAGAAGGTGCGAAGCAAGTGAAGGTCTCTTCCACCAAATCGATGACAGGCCACTTACTCGGAGCTGCAGGCTCTGTCGAAGCGATTATTACCGTGATGTCTTTGGTTGAGCAAATTGTCCCACCGACAATCAACCTGGATAACCCTGAAGAGGGTCTAGATATCGACTTAGTACCGCACACCGCCAAAGAGGTATCGATGGAATACGCCATCTGTAACTCATTCGGCTTCGGCGGCACGAACGGTTCGCTTGTGTTTAAGAAGATCTAATTAGACTTCAACGACAAGATAAAAAAACGGCTTACTGCTTTGGCACTAAGCCGTTTTGTTATTTAATACCACCTCAGATTGTTTATAGAGCAAAGGCTTAGTCAGTATGATACTACTCAATGGTGTTTCCGCCGACTCGATAGGTTTAACCGATCGCTCGTTTCAATATGGAGACGGCTGTTTTACCACTATGTTGACTCGTCACGGTGTGATTGAACATTGGCCAATGCATATCGAACGTATGAACGCCTGTCTCGAGGTGTTGCAGATCACCAAGCCTGATTGGACGCTCGTGCACCAGTGGCTGCTTCGCGTGGCACAACCTGCTCCGAAGGCGGGACTCAAGCTCCACATTAGTCGTGGCGAGGGTGGGCGAGGTTATAGCCCTACTCAAGTGACGTCACCAAATGTTACGATAAGCGACTTTAACTATCCTGCTCACTATGAACAATGGAGATGTAAAGGGGTTGCACTGGGTGTGTGTGACGCTCGCTTGGGACACAACCCACTACTGGCGGGGCATAAGCACAATAACCGCCTAGAGCAGGTGATGTTAAAAGCCGAAATGGAACAACGTGGATTTGAGGATGGGCTAGCGCTTGATCTTGACGGGCGTGTCATCGAAACCACTATGGCTAATCTGTTTTGGGTAAATGATCAAACCTTATATACCCCAGATCTTAGCCGTTGCGGTGTGGCCGGGGTAATGCGAAGAGTCGTATTAAAGGTGGCCGAGCAGCACGGTATCCTGGTGAATGTGGGTGACTATCATCTGTCTGAAGTGATGAACGCTGATGAAGTGTTTATCGTTAACAGCTTGCTTGGCGTAGCGCCGATACGCCGAATAGAACAAAATAACTTTGATATTGGAACAATAACAACACGAATCCAGGAGTTGATCGCGTCGTGATAAAAAAAATCGCTCTCTTGTTGCTCTTTGTCGCCGTTATGTTGACGGCAAGCTATACCTACATAGCTAAACAAGTGGAGCAGTACATAACCCAACCTTTGCAGCTCGAACAAGAGCAAATTTTTACTATAAAGTCGGGGACCAGTTTTAATCGCGTGCTAGCCGATTTGACTGAGGCAGGGTGGGTAAACCCAAGTGACTGGGTAAAACTTGTGCGCCGTTTTCATCCTAAACTGACTCAACTGCGCGCAGGTACATACTTATTACAACCAGAGCTCACTCTTAACCAAGCGCTTGAGCAGTTTAAGCAAGGAAAAGAGCATCAATTTGCGATTACCTTTGTCGAAGGCTCAACATTTAAAGAGTGGTTAGAGATACTGGCAAGCGCACCTTATCTTGAGCATGAACTGCAAGGGCTTAGTGAGACAGAGATTGGTCAGAAGCTTGGGCTAGAGCAGCAGAAGTTAGAAGGGCTGTTTTTGGCCGAGACCTACCACTATACGTTTGGCACATCAGACCTTGATATTCTCGAGCGTGCCGGCGAGAAATTACGCAACGTACTAGAGAAGCACTGGGCAGAGCGTCAAGACAACTTGCCGCTCAAATCATCTTATGAAGCGCTGATTCTGGCGTCGATCATCGAGAAGGAAACGGCAGTGGAATCTGAGCGCGAGCGCGTGGCGTCAGTGTTCGTTAATCGCTTGAATAAACGTATGCGTTTGCAAACCGATCCGACGGTGATTTACGGAATGGGCGACAAGTATGATGGTAATATCCGCAAAAAAGACTTACGCACTCCAACGCCTTACAACACCTACACCATTTTCGGCTTACCCCCGACGCCAATCGCTATGCCTGGCGAAGCCTCAATCAGGGCGGCGGTTAACCCAGAGCAAAGTAGTTACCTCTATTTTGTCGCCAGTGGTAACGGTGGACACGTGTTTTCTAAATCATTGGCCGAGCACAATCGAGCGGTTCGCGCCTACCTCAAGACATTAAGAAGTAAACAATGAAAAACGCACAATTTATCGTGATTGAAGGCTTAGAAGGGGCCGGTAAAAGTACCGCAATCAACGCAGTACTTGATACTTTACATCAAGCCGGAATTCATCAGATTAAGCACACTCGCGAGCCTGGTGGCACAGCACTTGCCGAAAAACTACGTACCTTGGTCAAGCAAGAGCATGAAGGTGAGCAACTGCAAGATATGACGGAGCTTCTGTTGATGTATGCAGCACGCGTCCAGTTAGTCGAAAATGTCATCAAGCCTGCCTTGGCTGAGGGTGTTTGGGTGGTGGGTGATCGTCACGATTTATCGTCGCAAGCATACCAAGGGGGAGGTCGTCAGATTGCCCGCTCTACGATGCAGGCGTTAAAACAGACCACGCTAGGAACGTTTAAGCCTGATTTAACCATTTACCTCGATATTGATCCTCGCGTTGGATTGGAGCGTGCACGCGGTCGAGGAGAGCTTGATCGAATCGAAAAAATGGACATGAGCTTTTTTGACCGAACTCGAGAGCGTTACCTTGAGTTGGCCAATGAAGATGACTCGATAGTGGTGGTCAATGCGGACCAATCGATCGCTCAGGTGACAGCAGATATTCGCCAGGTCCTTGAACAATGGTTAAACGGATAAACGATGAGTGAGTTGTATCCTTGGCTTAAACCATTATGGCGAGAGTGGCAATCTAGTCTTGAGGCTGAACGCTTTGCCAATGCTTCTTTGCTGATTGCCGAGCCTGGAATGGGTTCAGAACAGTTGGTGGAGCATTTTAGTCGTGCCGTGATGTGTCAAAACTACCCAGCGGAGGCGTGTGGCTTTTGTCATGGATGTCAGTTGATGAATTCTGCGAGCCACCCCGACTTTCATCTTGTTAAGCCTGAGAAAGAGGGCAAGGCGATTACCGTTGACCAGATTCGCCAATGTAATCGCTTGGCTCAGGAATCGTCACAGCTTTCTGGGTTGAGACTGTTTGTGATTGAACCTGCGGAAGCAATGAACGAATCCGCGGCCAATGCGTTATTAAAAACACTTGAAGAGCCTGCTGCCAACTGCCTGTTTTTGCTCGTCAGTCACCGCGCCAATGGGTTGTTGCCTACTATTACCAGCCGTTGTCAGCAATGGCATTTAACGGCACCTGAGTCAGAATCAGTCGCCAGTTGGCTTAGCGAGCAGTTGGCCGGCGCGGTCCCTGCTTATGCCGCGCATATTAATGCCAACGCCCCGTTATCGACGCTCGCCTTTATTGAGCAAGATCAAATGAGTGGCTATCTAAAACTAGAGGCCCAGCTACTTGAGTGGTGTCAGCAGCGTGGCGATGCGCTTAAACTGGCGAAAGAGCTTTCAGTAGAGCCTATTACACACCTCCAGTGGTTGTGGTATTTGCTCACCGATGCCCAGAAAGTACATTACGGTATAGTGATGCCCTTTTTTACTCCCGGAGCACAATCGCTTTGCCACTTGCTCGACTATCAGCGTCTATACTCTCAATCACAAGCACTGCTTGCCTTACTTGAGCAGCTTCGTCTGCATACGGGGTTGAATGCGGAGCTGCTAATCTTAGATTGGTTATTTAAATTTCACGAGGAAACATGTTCGTAGACTCTCATTGCCATCTAGACAAACTGGATTATCAAGAACTTCACAACGGCATCCAAGACGTCATAGCCAAAGCCAAAGCGGCAAACGTGACGGAACTGCTCTCGGTTGGGGTGACGCTAGATTCTTTTCCCAACATGCTGGAGATGATCGAACCTTACGATAATGTCTATGCGTCATGTGGTGTTCACCCACTTGATGTCGATAGCGACTTTGCCTTAGATACGCTCAACGAATACGCATCACACCCACGTGTGGTCGCGATCGGAGAAACAGGGCTTGACTATCACTACCAGCCTGAAACCGCAGAGTTACAAAGACTGCGTTTCGAGCAGCAGGTTGATCTTGCGGTTAAACTCAACAAGCCGCTCATTATCCATACTCGCAATGCTCGCGAAGATACGCTCGACATTTTGCGCAATGGCCAAGCACAACGCTGTGGAGGGGTGATTCACTGTTTCACCGAAGATTTGGCGTTTGCCGAAGCCGCGATGGAGCTGGGGTTCTATATTTCTATCTCCGGGATAGTGACCTTTAGGCAAGCCACAGAGCTGAAGCAGGTAGTGAAGGCGCTGCCGCTAGAACGCTTGTTGATTGAAACCGATTCACCTTACCTGGCTCCGGTGCCACATCGTGGCAAGCAGAATCAACCTGCTTATGTGGTTGAGGTTGCAGCATATATCGCGCAGCTTAAAGGGTGTCCCCTACACGAGGTTGGGCAGAAAACCAGCGAAAACTTCAGAAATCTTTTTTTGAGATAAAAAATGAAATTTGGATAAAAAAGGAGCGCTTGCTCCTTTTTTTTGTGCAAAAAATCGCATTAGATCAAAAATCAGTAGGTGTTTACCAAAATTGTTGAAGTTGAGAGCGAAATTTGGCTGTCTGTAAATTTGTTACATAAAATAACAATCCGATCTATTTTATTCACCCATCAAAATTAATAGTCGATAATATTATTTTCAATTAAATCAATAGATTAAGGGCGTGAAATGCATTTCAAAACTGAAACTGGATTGTGATCTATATATTAGTTTGAAACTAAATTTCGTAACTGGCTAGAAAGTTTGATGACACGCAATATATATTTAGAAGCAGAAAATATACTGTCATACGTGGTTACATTTTCTTTGGGTGCTAACATTAAAGGCTACGGGGGTGTGCCGTTAGAACCCAATAATTCTTATAACTTATCAGGAGCATAAACATGTTTAAGAACCTTTTTGCAAGCCTGCAAAAGGTAGGTAAGTCTCTGATGCTTCCAGTATCAGTACTTCCTGTTGCGGGTATCCTACTAGGTGTCGGTGCTGCCGACCTCGGTTTCATTCCAGATATCGTTTCTAACCTAATGGAACAAGCCGGTGGTTCAGTATTCGGTCAAATGGCACTGCTATTTGCTGTAGGTGTAGCACTTGGCTTTACTAACAACGATGGTGTAGCGGGTCTTGCTGCTATCGTCGGTTACGGCATCATGGCTGCAACGCTTAGCGTTATGGCAGGTGTTATGGGCGTTGAAAAAATCGACACAGGTGTCCTAGGTGGTATCTTGGTCGGTGGTCTTGCTGCATGGGCATTCAACCGTTTCTTCAAAATCCAACTTCCAGAGTACCTTGGTTTCTTCGCTGGTAAGCGTGCTGTGCCAATCATCACTGGTTTCGCGGCGATCGGCCTTGGTATCGTTCTTTCTATCGTTTGGCCGCCAATCGGCGCAGCGATCAGTGGCTTCTCTCACTGGGCTGCAGACCAAAACCCAACAGTGGCATTTGGTATCTACGGTATCGTTGAGCGTTCTCTAATCCCATTCGGTCTTCACCATATCTGGAACGTACCTTTCTTCTTCGAAGCGGGTTCATGTGTGAACGCAAATGGCGACGCGCTAAACGGCGTATTGACTTGTTACCTATCTGCTGACGAAGCATCTCGCGCTGCGGGTAACGGCTTCGGTCAACTTGCTGGTGGTTACATGTTCAAGATGTTCGGTCTACCTGCTGCGGCTATCGCTATCGCTCACTCTGCTAAGCCAGAAAACCGTGCGAAAGTAATGGGTATCATGGCATCAGCGGCATTGACTTCGTTCCTAACGGGTATCACTGAGCCAATCGAATTCTCATTCCTATTCGTTGCTCCTGTGCTTTACGCTATCCACGCTCTACTAGCGGGCTCTGCGTTCTTCCTAACTAATACGCTAGGAATTGTACACGGTACTTCATTCTCGCACGGCCTAATCGACTTCACTGTTCTTTCAGGTAACGCGCAGAACATGCTGTTGATGGTAGGTCTTGGCCTTGTTTACGCTGTGGTTTACTACGTAGTATTCCGCGCAGTGATCAAAGCGATGGATCTAAAAACACCGGGTCGCGAAGACGAAACTGAAGAAGCTGCGGCAGCTTCTGGTTCAGACATGGCAGGCGAGCTAGTGGCAGCGTTTGGTGGTAAAGCCAACATCACTGGTCTAGATGCATGTATCACACGTCTACGTGTAGCCGTTGCAGACACAGCTCAAGTTGACCAAGCTAAACTGAAACAACTTGGTGCGGCTGGTGTTGTCGTAGTAGCGGGTGGTGTGCAAGCCATTTTCGGTACTAAGTCTGACAACCTAAAAACTGAAATGGACGAGTGGATCCGTAACCACGGTTAATTCTCACTTATCCATTATATCTAAGGAGGCTTCGGCCTCCTTTTTGCGTTCTGTTGATGTTGGTTTTTCTGGGCTCTGACTTAGTCATGACATCGTTGATTGCAACGTTTGGATAATTTGTCCCTGTTTTCACATCTGTAGGGATAATTATCATGATTAAACAGACAAGTGTCATTTTAGGCTTTATGGTCAGTGGCGCAGCGTTGGCTCAGCAAGCGACTCCGATCGCTTTGGGTATGGCGCTTGATCAGGGGTTAAGCGTTGTGGCCGAGCTTGACCATCAATACCGTTTCACAATCGGTAATGATGGCGGCGCGTTTGATTACATCATTACTCGTGGTCAGTTTGACAGTGAAATTCCCGTGAGTTGGTATGTCGGTGCGGGTGCTTGGAGTGAATGGGATGGGAACGACTTCGGCGCACGTGTACCGTTAGGTTTGACCATGGATATTAGTAAAGGCTGGAGCATGTATGGACAACTGCACCCTGAGCTAAACTTGTACCGCGGACCTGAGCTGCAAATCGGTGGTGCCTTAGGGATGACATACAGCTTCTAAACCCCCTCGATTTGTCGCTGAGAATCGTCAAAAACGCAGGGTTAGGCCAATATTGGCAGAAAACTGGTTCATCCAATCGGTTTTAAATTTCACAATGCACGAGTCTTGGCCGTTGGTCGGTAAGTTGCAGACACCACTGGTATCGTTATCCACCACGGTACCTAACCAGCGCAGTTGCGAGTTGACGGCGAGCGCATCGTTGATTTGATACTCGAAGCCACCAAAAACACTGGCCGAAAATCCGAGCTCATTGCCTACCCAGTTGGCATCGATGTATGAGCCGCCAACTCCAATCCCCAAGTAAGAAGAGAACGTGTCTTGCACTGGATAGTAAACACTGCTTTGAAAGTGCAGGTAATGCAGCTTAACACCCGAATTTAGCTGTTCAATGTCGGTACTTAGTCCGGCGTAAAACAGACCCACTCGTCCAGTGTCAAATTGACTCTCGATCGAAACGGCAAAGGTTTGTGAGCCTTTTAAGTCAAACTCATTTTGGTTTTGGTCCTCGACACTTCCGCCAACGCTGTAACCGAACCAAGGTGTCAGATAAAGCTCGGTGCCGGCTGCTGGGTGAATAGTAGGCAATGTGATCGCCAGTGATAATAGAGTTATCCTCTTCATTTTGTGTACTCCAGCTGTGCGTATATGACTAATTGTGATGCTAACGCCATAATTTCGCACGAAAAAAGGCTATATCTTGAAGAAGCTTCACGCTGATGTTATTACTTTGTTACACATTAAGGAGATCATTTATGAATAACGATCTTAAGCTCGCTCTGGTTATTACTGCGACCGCCTTTGCCGTACTGCTTGGATTCGCGATCACCGCGGTCACTGCGGCCTAGGGACTGGCATGAAGAACTGCGGTGTTATTAGCAACGCTGCTGTACATCTCGATACTGAACGTCTTAAAAAGTACACTGGCGGAAAAAATGCCCTGGTCGCTCAAGGTGGTGGCCAGCGGGGGATTTTTACCGCAGGCGTACTCGATGCATTTCTTCTCTCTAATTTCGACCCTTTTCACTCTTTCTACGGCACCTCAGCTGGTGCACTCAACTTATGCGCCTTTTTGTGTCGTCAACGGGGTATCGGCCGATCCTTTATTCTCGATTTGACGACTGACCCCGAGTTCTTTCAGCTTTTCCGTTATATCAGACGTAAGCAGTTCCTCGGCTTAGATTGGGCTCTGGATAAGATCAGCGACTACCCATATCGCCTTGATATTGATATGGGCAGAAAGATGTTAGCCGGACGTCAGGCTTTTGCTGCGGTTACTGATACCACCCGGCTGCACGATCACTATTTGCCGATGTTAGGCCAAGATTGGAAACAAGTGTTGGTGGCGACCTGTGCCATCCCCCGCTTGTATGCCGAGCCTGTACGCTTTTCGCATGGCGAGTATGTTGATGGTGGTGTCTCTGCTTCTATCCCGGTACAAGAAGCGTGGCGACGTGAAGCGCGCTGTATTGTTGTCATCCGTACCGAAGGGCATGATTTGGCAACAGGAACCGTCGAGGTTAATCAAGAGCCTCCAGTGACCTGGCTTAGAGATTCATTCAATGTAATTCAGGAGCAGTGGCAAGAAAAAATTGGCCAATGGAAGCAGGACTGGGGCGCGTTTTTTAACTATCAGATGCAACGGGCTATTCAACAGAAAAATCAAGACGGAAAAGCAGAGTCACTCAACGGGGGGCGTTGGCTTTTCGGTGCTGACGAGATCTACCGTCTTAGTCATTTGCTTGGTGACAAATTTGACTCGACTTTAGCCGATATGCTGATGGTGCATTATCAAACCTATTCCTTGACCCAAGACTTTCTCAACTCCCCGCCAGATGATTGCTACATTATTCAGATTCGTCCTGAACAGGCACTTAAATCGAGCTCGCTCATGAGTGATACGGCCGATTTACTTCACGACTATCAGTTGGGCTTAGACGCTGGGTATCGCTTTGTCGAAGTGTTCTCGCAGTGTGCGTCGCCACCGGTGTCGATGACAAACGATTGTTACACCAATCTGGATACCTAGGTGAACAGATACTTATTTAGGTTGATATCAGCCAGTAAAAAAGGGAGCGACCGCTCCCTTTTGACCTAGTGAAGGCTGTGTTTAGGCGGCCAATATACGCATACAGTTGGTTGAACCCACCACATCCATCACATCGCCTTGGGTAATGATCACTAAGTCTCCATCATCAAGAAGGCCTCGCTGTTTAAGCGTGGCAACCGCCGCTTGCGCTGTCGCGAGCCCCGTATCCGATTTGTCGTGGAAAAAGACCGGAAACACGCCGCGGTACAGCGCGGAAAGATTAAGAGTGCTTTCGTTACGCGACAGAGCAAAAATAGGTAATCCTGAGCTAAGACGTGACATCATCAACGCGGTACGTCCCGACTCAGTGAGAGTCACTATACCTTTTACGCCACGCATGTGATTGGCGGCAAACATCGTCGACATTGCAATGGTTTCCTCGCCACTTTCAAACACCGAATCCATTCGATAACCAGAGCGATTTATCGCTGCCATTTTTTCCGCCCCTAGACATACCTCTGCCATTGAACGAACGGTTTCGAGCGGGTATTTACCGGCGGCGGTTTCTCCTGACAGCATCACTGCGTCGGTGCCATCGAGAACTGCATTTGCCACATCCATCACCTCAGCACGGGTGGGCATCGGGTTTTCCATCATCGACTCCATCATTTGAGTCGCGGTGATCACAGTGCGGTTGAGCGAACGGGCACGGCGTATCAGCTGTTTCTGTACACCAATCAACTCAGGGTCGCCGATTTCGACCCCAAGATCGCCGCGGGCCACCATGACAGCATCGGAAGCAAGAATGATATCATCGATGTTTTCGGGAGTGGCGACGGTTTCAGCACGTTCTACCTTGGCCACCAGCCGAGCTTGCAAGCCTGCATCGGTGGCGAGGCGACGCGCGTATTTCATGTCCTCGCCATTACGTGGGAAAGAGACCGCCAAGTAGTCGACCTTGATTTCGGCGGCAAGGTTGATGTCGAGCTTATCTTTTTCGGTCAACGCCGCTGCGGAAAGACCGCCCCCTTTTTTATTGATGCCTTTATTGTTCGATAGCACGCCACCGATGATCACTTTTGTTCTTACTTGAGTGCCGTTGACACCAATCACTTGAAGTTGGACCCGCCCATCATCGAGCAGCAAAACATCGCCGGTTGAAACATCGTCGGGCAGGGCTTTATAGTCAAGCCCGACGGCATCTTTATCCCCGTGTCCAGCAGGCAGAGCACTATCTAAGGTAAACACATCGCCGATATTGAGCTGTACTTTACCTTCTTTAAAGGTCGATACGCGAATTTTAGGCCCTTGCAGATCGCCCAAAATCGCCACATGGGTACCGAGCTTAGCGGCAATATTGCGTACGCGGGTGGCGCGCTGGCGATGATCGTCGGCGGTACCGTGAGAAAAGTTCATTCGTACCACGTTTACGCCAGCTTCGAGAATAGATTCAAGTACACCGGGTTTGTCGGTTGAAGGTCCAAGTGTTGAAACAATTTTTGTTCTTCGTTGAATGGCAGTCATTCGGTTCTCCTTGATATGAATCTATGCCGTATCAGTGACGGTCGAGGTACACTGAATTGTCCAGCGAGTGCAATCGGTCGGTTAGATTAAGTATATACCCGTGTCAGCCGCTCGCTTTTAAATTAGTTAGACGGTCTGGCGAAGCGTGATTTGGGACATAATTATTTACGCAAAAAAATACTATGTGATTTGTGATTAAGAGTCCGCTATTTGATTCGGAACACAAACAAACATGTTTATACGTGACACTTGTCACGGCGATTCATCAAAGCTCTTCACAATTACTTCGCAAAGTAAAAAAATTACCATGTTGTTGATATTCGGAGCACTCTATGTACATGGCTCAACCTGGCCATATTGATCACATCAAGCAGGTCAATGCTGGCCGTGTATATAAACTCATTGATCAAAAAGGTCCTATTTCTCGAATAGATCTCTCGAAGCAGAGTGAGCTTGCGCCTGCGAGTATCACTAAAATTACTCGTGAGCTTATTGAGGCGCATCTGATTCATGAAACGACAGTGCAAGAGGCGACCAGTCGTGGCCGACCTGCGGTTGGATTGCAGGTCAATAACGAAGGTTGGCAGTTTCTTTCCATGCGCCTTGGGCGCGGCTACCTGACCATCGCACTGCATGAGCTCGGTGGTGATGTACTGATCGATACCAAAATCGACATTCATGAAGTGGACCAAGACGACGTACTTGCGCGTTTGCTGCATGAAATTGACGAGTTTTTTCAAACTTACTCTGATCAACTTGATCGTGTCACCAGTATCGCGATTACCTTGCCTGGCCTCGTCAATTCTGAGCAAGGGGTGGTGCTGCAAATGCCGCACTACAATGTCGAGAATTTACCCCTCGGACCTGAAATTTACAAAGCCACAGGCTTGCCTGTTTTCATCGCCAATGACACCCGTGCTTGGGCATTGGCTGAAAAACTGTTTGGTCACTCACAAGAGAACGAAAACTCTGTTCTGATCTCGATTCACCACGGTTTGGGAGCAGGCATTGTGCTTGATGGCCGTGTGTTGCAAGGGCGACACGGGAACATTGGCGAATTGGGCCATATCCAAATCGATCCGAACGGAAAACGTTGTCACTGTGGTAATCGAGGCTGCCTAGAAACGGTGGCCAGCTCACAAGCGATCCGCAATGAAGTCAGTGAACGTATTGCACAAGGTGAGGAGTCTTCTCTGGCCGCAATCGAAGAGGTATCGGTTGAAGATATCTGTGAAGCCGCCGCCAACGGTGATCCGCTTGCTGTGGATGTGATAGAAAAGCTCGGTCGCTACTTAGGCTCAGCCATCGCCATCGTAATCAATCTGTTCAACCCAGAGAAAGTGCTCATCGGCGGGGTGATCAATCAGGCCAAAGAGGTCTTATATCCTGCGATTCAAACTTGTATCGAAGAACAGAGCTTACCTGTGTATCACCAAGATTTAGATCTGGTTGAATCTCGTTTCTACAAACAGGCGACAATGCCAGGTGCAGCCTTGATTAAGCAAGCTCTGTATGATGGCCTGTTGCTGATGAAGGTTATCGAAGGATAATGTTTTCTGAGTAGTAGCTCTCCTTTATCTTTGTAATAAACCCATATAATCTTACTTGATATATGGGTTTATTTTTTATCTTAGTCTCGCAATAGACTATTTTTGTTATATCTACACCGGTTGAGAAATAGTATGTCTGGAGTTTTAAATACCGTCGACCAACGAACAAACCTTGTGGGCGAAAACCGCCTAGAGTTGTTGTTATTCAGTCTAAACAGCAGGCAACTATTCGCGATTAACGTGTTTAAAGTGCGTGAAGTGATTAAAGTCCCACCGCTGACCAAAATGCCGGGTTCGCATCACCACATCACCGGTGTCGCCTCATTACGCGGTGTGTCTGTCCCAGTGATCGACTTAAGAGCAGCGATTGGCTTTCCTCCATCACGGCTTGAAAATCAAGAAGAGAATCTCATCATCACTGAGTATAACCGGACTATACAGGGCTTCTTGGTGGGACAAGTGCGTAACATCGTGAATACTGCATGGACAGAAATCCAGCCGCCGCCTAAAACGGCCGGACGCTCTAACTACCTCACTGCGATCACACAAATTAAAGACGGTAAGCAAAAAGAGATTGTCGAAATTATCGACGTTGAAAAAGTGCTGGCACAAATTATCGACTACGACATCTCCATTTCTGAAGGGGTACTTGATCAGAACCTGGTGAATGAAATGGTTGGTCGCAATGTTCTGATTGTCGATGACTCGTCGACCGCGCGTGCGCAAGTACGCGGTACGCTCTCCCAGCTTGGGTTGAATATCATTGAATGTGAAGATGGTCTTGAGGCACTCAAGTTACTTAAGTCGTGGTGTGACGAAGGCAAAAATGTGGTGGAAGATCTGTTACTGATGATTACTGATGCTGAAATGCCGGAAATGGACGGCTATAAGCTGACCCATGAAGTGCGCAGTGATCCGAGGATGAAAGATCTGTTTGTGACCCTCAATACCTCGCTCAGTGGCAGTTTTAACGAAGCCATGGTAAAAAAAGTTGGTTGTGACCGATTTATTTCCAAGTTTCAACCAGATTTGTTAGTCGAGGTGGCACAAGATAGGTTAAGAGACGTGTTAAGTTAACCGACCCTAAAGAGAGCCTCGGCTCTCTTTTTCGTTAATGGAAATCTCTCGACTTGCTTGTCAGTCCGTGCAGCTTATCGCTGATGTCGATAAGTCTTCCGGCAATCACGTGCTGTACCTCGCCTTCTTTTTCTAATATCCCTTTGACTTGCAAGATCTTGGCAGTGAGATACGCCTCTTTTTGCGCGCGCGCTGTCGCTTTCCAAACCACAACGTTAATGTTGCCAGTATCATCTTCGAGAGTAAAAAAGGTCACTCCGGCTGCAGTTCCCGGTGATTGTTTGCCTGTGACAACGCCTGTTACTGTCACCAGCGCTTTATCACCAAGTTTGGCTAAATCTCGCAAACGGGTAAATCGACCTAACTCACCTGCTTCATCGAGTAGTGTGATGGGATGTTTTGCCAGTGAAAGACCGGTTGACGCGTAGTCTTCGAGTAGGGTCTGGCTTTCGCTTGGTGGGCGTAGCGGTGGTTGTGGTCTCTCTTCGAGTTGTTGAAAGAGTGGCAAGTCTGAGAGGGAGTCCATCATCGCCCAGCGAGTTTGGTAACGATTGTCGCTAAAGCTATGCATAGCATTCGCCGAAGCCAACAGTTCAATATCTCGGCGTGTTAAGCCGCAGTGCTTGAGTTGATTGATATGTTGAAACGGCCCTCCTTGACGGGCTCGTAACAGTTGCTGCGCGCTTTGCTCGCTTAACCCTTTTACTTGCCGAAGGCCAAGTCGAATCGCCCATCGACCTTGTTCAATCACCACGTGATGATGGTAATCTGACGCGTTGACGCAAATAGGTAGGATAGAGACCTTATGGCGCTGAGCATCCTGAATTAATTGTGATGCACTGTAAAACCCCATCGGCAGGCTATTCAGTAGCGAGGTATAGAAGATATGCGGATAGTAAAACTTCAACCACGCTGAGCAATAGGCAAGCACTGCAAAGGAGGCCGAATGACTTTCGGGAAACCCATACTCACCAAAACCGAGAATTTGCTCAAAAATACGTTCGGCAAAGTCCAACTGATAGCCGCGACTGAGCATACCGTCGATGAGTTTGGTTTTGAACTTAACCAGATCGCCGTTCTTTTTCCATGCGGCCATTGCTCGGCGCAATTGATCGGCTTCACCGCCGCTAAAGCCAGCAGCGACCATCGCGATTTTGATCACTTGCTCTTGAAAAATCGGAACGCCTAGGGTGCGCGCCAACACACCTTTCACTTCTTCTGAAGGGTAATCGACCTCTTCCTCACCGTTACGCCGTTTGAGATAAGGGTGGACCATATCCCCTTGAATCGGACCTGGGCGAACAATGGCAATTTGCACTACTAAGTCATAGTAGGTTTTGGGCTTGAGTCTCGGTAGCATGCTCATCTGAGCGCGCGACTCAATCTGAAACACACCCACGGTATCGGCCTGTTGAATCATGCGATAAACCCGCGGATCATCTTGTAGACGCGTAATGTCGGCAATAGTGAGTGTGCGCTGGTGGTGCTGCTCGATTAAGTCGAAGCATTTGCGAATCGCCGTGAGCATACCCAGCGCTAACACATCGACTTTGAGTAGTTTGAGCGACTCTAAGTCATCTTTGTCCCATTGGATCACAGTTCGCTCAGCCATCGCTGCGTTCTCGATTGGCACCAGCTCATAGAGTGGCCCTGCGGCAATGACAAAGCCCCCGACATGCTGAGATAGGTGACGAGGGAAGCCGATCAGCTCATCGACTAAATGTATAAATTGCTCGCCTTTCAGTGAATTTGGCTCAAGGCCAAGTTGCACGATTTGCGACTGCCAACCTTGGGTGCGATCTCGACGGTTAACGTTTTTAATAAAATAGTCGAGTTGACTCTCTTCTATGCCGAGGGCCTTACCAACATCGCGTACTGCGCTTTTAAAACGATACGAAATGACGGTGGCGGCCAGCGCTGCTCTCTCACGGCCATATTTTTGGTAGATATATTGAATGACCTCTTCTCGGCGCTCATGTTCAAAGTCGACATCAATATCGGGCGGCTCATCCCGCTCTTTGCTAATAAAGCGCTCAAACAGCACTGAAATTTGCCTAGGGTCAACAGAAGTAATTTCTAGGCAGTAGCACACCACAGAGTTGGCGGCGGAGCCTCGGCCCTGATAGAGAATACCTTGCTGTTTAGCAAACATCACTATGTCGTGAATAGTTAAAAAATAAAATGGGTAATTGAGCTCTTCAATTAACGCCAGCTCTTTATCTATGGTGGCTTGAATCTCTTCAGGTACACCTTGTTTAAACCGAGTTCGTTTGCCATGTTCTACCAGCGCTTTGAGGTAACTGATCGGGGTATGACCGTCAGGCACAAGCTCACTTGGGTACTCATATCGCAGCTCACTCAAATCAAATCGACAGCGTTTGGCGATGTTCACGCTCTCTTGCAGCCATTCAGGCTTGAACAGCTTGGCCAGTTTCTCTTGGCTACGCAGGCAGCGTTCGCCATTGGTCAGCCTTTTATCAGCGAGTGCATCAACCGTACAACCATGCTTGATGGCGCTTAAGGTGTGTTGAAGAGGCAGACGAGTGGCGGTGTGCATTAAGACGCCACCACAGGCAGTAATGGGTAGATCCAACTCGCGAGCTAAACCTTGGCAATGAGTGATATAGGCGTGGTCATCAGCCGCCAAATGACGCTGTAATCCCAGCCATAAACGATAGTTGTGATGCTGCGCTAGCCATTGTCCCCACTGCTTATCACTGCCACTATGGTTGGGCAACCAGAGCAGCAAGCAATGTTTAATCGACATTAAATCCCACTCAGACAACTGGTAATCGCCTTTATCACAACGACGGCGCGCATTGGTAATAATGCGACACAGCTCGGCATAAGCAGCGCGATTCGGACACAGCAGTACCACTTGGCACTCTTGGTTAAGCCAAAACATGCTGCCGATGATCAGTTCGATATTAAGTTGGTGCTGTTTGATGGTGCTGTAGGCTCGGACCACACCTGCAACGGAGCATTCATCGGTG
Source organism: Vibrio sinaloensis (assembly GCF_023195835.1). Classification (NCBI taxonomy): domain Bacteria; kingdom Pseudomonadati; phylum Pseudomonadota; class Gammaproteobacteria; order Vibrionales; family Vibrionaceae; genus Vibrio; species Vibrio sinaloensis. Next base: position 983,511 of record NZ_CP096199.1, read on the forward strand.
ATTGCCAGTGCCTGATAACGCAAAAAGTCGGCCTGTAAGATCAGCTCTTGAGCATGCGAAGCGCCAGTCAAAAATGAAAAATTACTCTGGCAGAACAGTTCTGCGTAAGCCATCCATCTCTCCTTATTAACTGAACAAGCCGTGCACAAACCAATGCTGGTTTTGGTTGCGAAATACCCATAACCAGCGCCCATGCTCGCTGCGTGCAATGAAGTAATCGCGGGTGATATCGTCACCATCCCACCACCCGCTGACAATTCGCTCTGGCCCTAGAATTAATTTGACCTGTTCGGTCAACGGCTGTGGCTCGGTGAGGAGAAAATTAGGCCGTAGCCGCTTTGTGGCTGAAGGGGCAGATATGCGTTGAGTGGGGTCGGATAGCAAAGTGGCTCTTTCTGGTCGCGGATCAGAATGGGAAGCCACTTTACACACTTGCTCTTTACCCAGTTTGGCTTGCAGTAAGCCTATCAGCTCAAGCTCACTTTGTGCCCCTTGCTGGCGATTAAATAAATCGGCACTGGTCGACTCGAGCTCACCACTGCGTATTAAACGCAGCGTTAACCCTTGAACCGGCGCATCAAGTTGCAGCGATTCCATCGTTAACTGACACAAAGTCATCCAGCGCGTTGCTAGGTAGTCGCCACTGGCGGAGTAGAAACGCAAAGAGGCCTTGGGATGATCGCGCTGCTCCAGTATCAATTCCAGCTCGTAGGCCACTTGATTACGCAGGGTAAGAAACACCTCCAATTGATTTAATAAAGTCCCCAGTGGTTTTTGAAGCCATTGAATATTTTCGATATCAAACAGCAACTCTCGGTAGCGCTCAAAGCGTTCGGGTGGGTGGTAGAAGTCGATGGGATGTTTAAATTGACCCATTAACCGCCCAGCATAGTTAACCAGTTCAATATCAAAACGGCGTGCAAGTTCTGGCATCGGCATCGCTAAAAGATCGCTTAATGTTTGGATTCCAACCCGCTGCAGTTTATCGATCAACTTGTGATTCAATTCGGTCGCTTGGAGTGGGAAGCCGCCGAGCTGCTTCATGATTTGCTCTTTATCTAGCGTGATCTGGTCGGTTGCTGACTTAGCCAGCAGCATCGCCGAAAGTGGAGAGAAGCCGCTGGCATAATGGTAGTTGAGCCCAAGAGACTGAAGATGGGACGACACCTTTTGCCAATAGGGAAGCAGACCGCCGTAGAGCGATAGCATATTGGTCACCTTAAGCAGTACCCCCTGAGGAGGGAATAAGCTGATATCAGAGGTGACCATGTATAACCACTGAGCGATATTGAGCAACGTTTGCTGCTCTGCCTCGGCATCATAGGGGTGAACCTGTAAGTTATGACACAGTGCACTGGCGCTGCCTAACCCCATGCCGACTTGGATGCCTTGCTGCTGTGCTGATGGATTACATTGCACAATGGTAAACCTGTGGTTGTCGACAATCGCGATCGGTAAGTGGTGCTGATCGGTAAAAAGGGCGTCGAGCTGCAAGGTGGCAAAGTGCAGATAGATCCAACTGTGCATAACTAACCTTGTTGACGCAGAGGAAAGGGGATGACAACAGGGTCTTCTTGTGGTCTTAAGGTCAAACTTGGCCATTGTGAGCGCCAGTCGAGCACGAAGCTGCCTTGTGGCCAACCCCCTTTACGTTTGGTAATGGTCACTTCAATGCCTAACGCGTGCGGTAGCAAGGTCATACTTAAGCTAACAGGCAGCGAAAATAGGCTTTTGTTTGCGGTTTTGAATAAGAAATGTAAGCAGTGACCATGTTCGCTGGCGACTTGTAGTCGTCGAGCTTGGTGCACTTCAAGTTCGGGATGCCACAGCAGTACGTTGCTACATGCTCCCGAGCGTAAACATTGTTCTGCTGCCCATAGTGCTTCTTTATCGCTTTTCGGATAGATAATCAGTAGTTGGTTGCAATCCAATCCTTCATTGATGAATTGTTCAGCACAGAGATGACCAGGCGGTTGAATAAAGACCGATAAACGCCGTTGACTGGTGTTTTTTAGATGCGGCAGCAGTAAGCGCAGTTCACCAATACCTGTTGCACCTTGCAGTTCCACCACACCATGAGTGGGAAAACCACCCGATAGTTTTTGATCGAGAAGATCGTAACCAGTAGGGTGATAATCCTGTTGCTTAGGTGCCTGATTTCCAGACCAAAGCCATTGTTTTTGCTTAAGATTTTCTATTAATTCATACATAACAAAACACCTGTATATATGTACAGTATAATTAATTATCTATGATCAGCAAGAGAAGAAAGGATCGAGCGGATACAAAAACGCCTTGTGTTGAGCAAAAGCCAACACAAGGCGCTGTTATTTCTAAAAAAGCGTTAGCGACTATTTTTTCGGTTGTGCATCAATACACTGACCATTAACCGCTTTACCTTCCGGTGCCATCAAGTAGAGATACAGTGGCATGATTTGCTGTGGCGTTTTAAGTAAATCAGTATCTTCGGCAGGATACGCTTTAGCACGCATTGCGGTACGAGTGGCGCCTGGGTTAATCGCATTCACGCGAATCGTGGTGTCGCTGAGCTCATCTGCCAGGACTTGCATCATCCCCTCAGTGGCAAATTTAGACATCGCGTAGGTGCCCCAAAAAGCACGACCACTATGACCGACAGTCGACGAGGTAAAGATGATTCGAGCATCGTCCGACTTATGCAATAACGGTAGCAGTGCTTGAGTCATCAGAAACTGCGCTTTAACGTTTACCTGCATAATATCGTCGTAAGTATCTTCACCGATTTGATCAAATGGGCTGATCACACCGAGTAAGCTCGCATTGTGTAGCACGCCGTCTAAACGACCAAATTGGCCTTCAATAGTATCAGCCATATCAAGGTAATTTTGTTTAGTGGCGCCTTTCATATCGAGCGGAATGATCGCAGGTTGCGGGTAACCCGCCGCTTCAATTTCATCATAAGTCTGTTCCAGTTTTTTCACTGTGCGGCCAAGGAGAATGACCGTCGCACCATGCTCGGCGTAAGAGAGCGCCGCCTGCTTGCCGATGCCTGCTCCTGCACCTGTGACGAGAATGACTTTACCTTTTAGGGCATCTGAAGAAACAGCATATTCCACGATGTGTATCCTTTTGTAATGATCTGCTTTATGAATCCATAAGTTGGTGGTTACAATACACTAATTCGCACATGAGAGGATAATCACATTGGAATTTTTATTAGACTATGGGCTGTTTTTAGCCAAGATTGTGACTGTCGTAGTCGCGATTATCGCGATTTTAGTGATAGCGAAAGCAGTAGGCAGCAAGAGTGGTGCGGCGAAAGGTGAACTAGAAATCACCAACCTGACTGAACAACACAAGCAGACAGTAGAGCAGCTAGAACACCACCTGCACGACAGTGCGTTTATGAAAGCGCGCGACAAAGCTGAGAAAAAACTCGAAAAAGAGAAAAACAAAACTCGCGAAAAAGAGATTAAGCAAGCGGCGAAACAGGGCGATTTAGAAAGCAAACGCGAGCCGCACCTTTTTGTGCTCGACTTTAAGGGTAGCATTGATGCGAAAGAAGTCGCGTCGCTACGCGAAGAAGTGACCGCGATTCTTGCGGTTGCCCGAGAAGGGGACGAAGTGCTACTGCGCTTGGAGTCTGGCGGCGGCATGGTACACGGTTATGGCTTGGCATCGTCGCAACTCGACCGTATTAAAGCCGCAGGCCTGACCTTGACGATTGCCGTCGATAAAGTAGCGGCCAGCGGTGGCTATATGATGGCCTGCATTGCCGACAAAATTGTCTCGGCGCCGTTCGCGATTGTCGGCTCAATTGGTGTGATTGCCCAACTGCCTAACTTTAATAAGGTACTGAAAAAGTATGATATTGAATATGAGCAACTCACGGCAGGGGAGTACAAACGTACTCTGACTATGTTTGGCGAAAACACCGACAAAGCACGTGAAAAGTTCAAGCAAGAACTAGAAGAGACGCACGGCTTGTTCAAAGACTTTATCCGCGAGCGTCGACCAGCATTGGATCTTGATAAAGTTGCCACGGGTGAGCACTGGTTTGGTACTACCGCTCACGAGCTAGGTTTGGTCGACGAGATCAAAACTTCAGACGATATCGTAGTGGCAGCGTGCAAAGACAAAACCGTGCTGGCGATCCACTATGTTGAGAAGAAGAAACTGACATCAAAGCTGGCAGGCCTAGCGGGCGAAGCCGCCGATAATGTGCTGATGAAGTTGATTGATCGAGGCCAACGGCCGATTGTCTAATCAATAATAAAAAACGCTCATCCTTTGATGAGCGTTTTTTTAGATTGAGTGCTACGTAAACCGTTCAGTCAAGTAATCAATGAAAACACGAACCCGCTTCACTCTTTGGCTATTTTGCGTGAAGTAGAGGTATAGGCCGGGATAGGTGGTCCACTTGTCTTCAAGCACGGGTAACAGCTGTCCACTTTTAAACTCAGTGTTAAGCGCGGGAGCGACCAGTCTGCCAATACCTAATCCTTCTTTGGCGGCATCAATCATCAAATCAGTGTCATTGACGACCAGAGCGTAGGGGATTTCGACACGAACTTGTTGGCCATTCTCAGTTAGGTTAAGTTGAGCATACTTATTTGATGTGATGAACCGATACTGGATCAGCTTATGTCTGCTTAAGTCTTGCAGTGATTGCGGAGTACCGAATTTCTGTAAGTAGTCAGGCGAAGCAAATAGCGCTTCTTTCATCGGTTCAGTGAGTTTCTTGGCGACCATACCTTGTTCGAGAATGTTGCCAAAACGAATGCCTAAATCAATACCTTCTTTGACAATGTCGAGTGTCGCGTCGGAGATGGAGAGTTCCAATTCTATTTGTGGATATTGACGGCAAAAGTCGGCAAATATGGCTTTCAGATAGGTGTTGTAGACGAATTTGGGCACCGTGATACGGAGGTGACCACTTGGCTCCTCGGTAAGCTCCTGAACACTTTCAACGGCGTAGGTGAGCGACTCCATTGCGGCCTGAGTTCGTTCATGGAGCTGACGCCCAGCATCAGTGAGCTCTATTTTTCGTGTTGTACGATTGAACAGGGTGAGACCAATATTCTCTTCGAGCAGTTTCAAGGACTGGCTAACTGACGGAGCCGCCATCTCTAATTTCCTCGCCGCACCGCGAATACTTCCCTCTAGCACTATCGCTTGGAACACTTGTAGTTGGTTATAGGTAGTGCCCTTCATAGGGTTAAACTCAATTGTTAGGTTTTGCCTAATTAAAAAATAAAATTTACCACTCTACAAGCAATTAATAAGTCGGAGTAAAGTGACTTTATCCAATACAAGTAGTGCTTAATCTTCTTAGGAGCGAATTATGAGCAAAATTGTCGTCATTTCTGGTCACCCAAATTTAGAGGCATCTTATACCAATAAAGTGATTTTAGATCAGCTTGAACAGCAGCTTGAAAGCGTGGATGTTCGCCGCTTGGATACGCTATACCCCGACTATCAAATCGATGTCGAAGTAGAACAAAAAGCGCTACTTGAAGCACAAGTGGTGATCTTTCAGTTTCCGTTTTACTGGTATTCAGTACCCGCGCTGCTGAAAAAATGGATTGATGATGTATTTAGCTTCAACTTTGCTTACGGCCCTGAGGGTGACAAGCTAAAGGGGAAAGACTTTATCATCTCAACGACTATCGGTGGTCCGGCGGAATCTTACAATCCTTTGGGTTATAACCACTTTACGGTCGAGCAAATGCTGCACCCGCTTCAGCAGCTGGCATATCTAGCGGGTATGAACTATCACCAGCCCGTTTACACCAATGGAATGGTTTATATTCCCGGTGTTTACAACACACAACAAGGGGTCGAAGAGAAAGCTCGCGATCATGCAAAGCGTATCTCGCAGCAGGTGGCGCGTCTGTTGGAATCGCCAGAAGCGAAAATCACCGCCTTGGTTAAAACTTGGTTTGAGCAGATGGACAAGCTTGAAGGAGACTGCGGTGCTTTCCACCCGATGTTGCGCAATGATGTGGTTATTACGGTACCGGAAGGTGAGTTTAACGGGATTGCTGGATTTAACGATTGGTACAAGATGCTGAGAGAGACGTTCAAACCGAACAGCGCGCATCGACTAGAGCAAGTGGTAGTGAACCCGAAAGCCGATGAATACTATGCAGAGATTCGCGTTAGGCTGACTGCTGAAACCACTCAAGGTGAGCACATCAATGTTCTGGTGAATGAAGAATGGAAAGTCGATTTAGCCAGTGGCGAACCACGCATTGTTACCTACAAAGTGGAACCTGTGGTGTCATAATGACCAATAACAACCCCGCTAGAGCTAGCGGGGTTGTTAATATTACGGTCAGGCTCTACTGTGCTTTTGGCTTCGCGTTGGTCGGCTTGCGATTTGATGGGCGGCGAGGCTTGTTTGTGCTATTGCCTGATCGACCTTTGGCTTTACCTTCTCCGCGCTGAGCGTTGTCACCTTTTGACTTGTTGTGACCAAAGTGACGCTTATTCTTTCCTGCAGGTTTGTTACCGCGCGCATTGTCGCCGGAGCGCTGTCCATCGGCATGATCGGTTTTTGGCTTCTTAGGCTTCTTTGGTTTTTTCGGCTTGATTGGTCGGGTATCTAGCTTCGACTCTGGTAGCGCATTGACAGGTTTAAAGCCTTCCAACTCGAATCGAGGCAGAACTTTTTGGATTAATCGCTCAATACCAAACAGCTCGCTCGCTTCATCGGCTTCAACCAAAGAATACGCTTTACCCACTTCACCCGCACGGCCAGTACGACCAATACGGTGTACATAGTCTTCTGCAACGTGCGGAAGCTCAAAATTGACCACTTGCGGTAACTGTGGAATATCGATACCACGCGCGGCGATATCGGTCGCGACTAACACGCGCACATCGCCGGATTTAAAATCGGCGAGAGCACGAGTTCGAGCGCCTTGGCTCTTGTTACCATGAATAGGTGCGGCGGTAATGCCTTCTTTATTGAGGAACAGAGCGAGACGGTTGGCGCCATGTTTGGTTCGACAAAAAACCAGTACCTGTTTCCAATCGCCATCTTGTATGAGCTTGACCAGCATTGGTGCTTTTTTACGCTTATCCGCTGGGTAGATGCTCTGTTCAATAGT